>JBBQVP010000088.1:0-16709 GCA_038211455.1 Burkholderiales bacterium | reverse complement strand
CCGCCGGCGCCGGTCACGTTTTCGACCAGCACGGGCTTGCCCAGCGACTCCGTGAGCTTTTCGGCCAGCATGCGCGCCGCAAGATCCGGCGCGACGCCGGGCGTGAAGCCGACCAGGATCTTGATCGACTTGTCGGGATAGGCAGGCTGGGATTGGGCCAGGCCAGCCGCACACACGCAGCCGAGCGCAACGAGGGATGCGGAAAATATTTTCATGGAGGATCTCCGGACTGCGATTGCGCGAGGGAAGCGGATTCTACCCGGCTCGGCGCACGGACCCTCTCCGTGGGTGCCGGCGATATCGCGAGCAGCCAGGACGATCAGGTTCGAGGAAATCATTCGACCGACTGGATGAAGTATCGGAATCGATACACTAACTGACATATTTCCGGCTTTGGAAGCCGATCTACAGAAACTAATTTGTCAAATTCAGGCGCCATGGACATTGATCAGGATCCGTCTGACGGGCCCTTGAGCTCCACCACGTTTCCCTCGGGATCGGTAACGTAGATCGACGGCCCCCGCCCTTCTGCGCCGAAGCGCATTTCCGTCGGCCCGGCCTGCACGCCGTGCGCCGCGAGGTGGCGGCGGATGGCGGCTTCGTCGAAGGGGTCGACGCGAAAGCAGTAGTGGTCCAGATTGCGGCCTTCCTTTCCCGGCGCGGCGCCGCCCGCGCGTCCGAGTTTTCCGTCGAGCGGGACGAGGTCGAGCAGCGAACGACCGGCGCGCAGCTGGACCAGGCCGAGTTCATCCTGACGCCGCTCGACGCTGCAACCCAGCGCGCCGCAGTAGAACGCCAGCATGGCCTCGAGGTCCACGACACGCAGCACGAGATGGTCGATTTCGCGCAGTGCAAGCATGTCCGATCCCGTGTCCGCCGCCTCAGGCCCCGGCGAGTTCGCGAGCGACAACCCGGCTGACGACCGGATCCCCGGACATGCGCAGCCTGTGTCCTGCAATCTTCGGGAGCCGCTCCAGATCCACACCGTCGGCCTCAAGCCACTGCGCGAGCGTGAAAAGATACATATCGCTCACGCTGTACCGCCCACCCAGCACCCACTCGCCGCGCAGGAACTCGCGCTCGATCAGCTCGAAGCACTCGCCCACGGTTTGCGGCACCTTCTTCTGCATCGCCACGATCGCCGCCGGATCGTCGACCCAGCGGTGGCCGCGCATGCGGTGCGCGTGCGCGACATGCACGGTCGAGCAGAGGTAGCTGTTGAATTCGTTCATCCGTGCGAGTTCGAACGGATCGTCGAGGGGCGCGAGCCCGGCATCCGGAAAGCTCTGGCAGATGTACTGGAGGATCGCCGGCGTCTCGGTCAGGATGCCGCGCCCGGTGACCAGCGCCGGCACGCGGCCCTTGGGATTCAGCTGCAGGTAGTCGGGGGAGCGCTGCCCGTTGCGCGAGAAATCGATGCGCACGGTTTCGTACTCCGCCCCCGCCTGTTCGAGCGCGATGTGGGAGGCCAGCGCGCAGGTGCCCTGCGCATAGTAGAGGGTGAGCATTCAGGTTTCTCCGTCTGTGGCGCGCGATCCGGGCACGGACCCGGGCGAACCGTGTTTACTTTTCCACACCGATCACGAACAGGACCGCGTAGTCCTGCTTGCTGCAACCTTCTACCGCCGGCATCGCGCCCCCCGGATCGACCGGGAAGGCCGACTTTTTCGCGCTGGCCGGCGTGCATGAGCCTGCGCCTTTTGCCGGCGTATAGCGCGCCGAGCGGCAGGCCAGGTGCGTCACGTCGTGCAGCGTTGCTTTGTCGGCGAGTTCCCAGCGCTTCTCCCCGTTGCGATCGGCGGGATGAATGGTCAGCACCGTCGTCGCTTCGCGCCCGCCGCTCACCAGGTAGCGACCCGGCGCGAGCGGGAACTTCGGCTGCTCCATGATGAGCCCGTGCTCCTCCAGCCACCAGTCCGCGCGGTCGAACTTCCAGCCATCGGGCGCGACACCGCCCGCCTTTTGCATTTGCGCGAAGCCATCGAGCATCACGCCGCGCGGGCCCGGGTCGATCGCCCACAGGCCCCAGCGCTGCGCGCCGCCCCCGGCGCTCGCGCCCGGCTCGCCCAGCGCAGCAATGAATTGCGTCCAGACGCGCTTGAACTCGGGCTTGTTTTTGTCCGCCGCCTGCGCCGGCTGTGCCGCGATGCAGAGGAGCAGCGTTGATCCGATCGCCAGGCACGCACGGCGAATCAGGGCAACGCCCTCGCACGCCACCAGCCATAACGAAAAGCGTCGAAGCCCAGCCTGCATTCCGGCCCTCCCGGCCCTGTGGTGGAGCGCACTGCCACTGCATAGGAACAGCATTCTACTTTCCAATCGGTCAGCCTTTGAATCCGATGCTCCAGTGTGTGCCGTCGCAAAAGGGCTTGTTCGCGGAACCGCCGCAACGGCACAGCGTGAAATGCTCGTTCGATGCCCCCTGCGCCCAGGTCGCGTTCGCCAACCGGACCCCGCCGGCAACGGCGTACGGGCCGTCCTGCGTTGCCGTGATCGAAGGCGCGCGCGCCGGGTCCGCGCCATCGACCCCGTCAAGCGTATAGCTGAGGGCACCCGAGGGGCATCCACGGATTGCCTCGATCACAGCTTCCGCCTCCGCGCCGGATGGATCGATCCACGGCTCGATTTTGTACTTGAACACCGCGCCAAGGGCGTCGGTGCATCGCCCGGCGTGCGCGCAGATCGAACGGTTGTCGTGGATGACGATCCGCCTGTCAGCGTAGCTTTCGCGCTGGTCGGTGCTGCCGTCGGCCAGCCTTGCGTCGCTGAAACCGTTCCTCAGGTGGGACCCGTCGCAAAACGGCTTGTTGGCCGACCCGCCACAGCGGCAGAGCGCCATCACGGGCTTGGCGTCGATGCCATTGCCCTGCGCGTCCTTCAACTCTTCGAGATCCCTGACCAGGAACGGACCATTCGGCTTGCACTCGATACTCGGCGGCTGACTCATGGGGCCTCCTGTCGTTGCAATCGAAATCGGCGGTCTGACGCATAGATTGTACGGCGCCGAGCAACTTTCCTGCCGGCGAGCGGAGTTCAGGAGTCCTCATGGAACCCGGGGTACTCATTCAAGCGGGCACGAATGAACGCCACAAGTCCTCGCGGCATTTCCGCCGAATTTTCCATAAACGCCTTCAAGGCGGGCGACACGTCGAAAACACCATCGGAAAGCAGGATCGGCGTCTGCTTGCGCAGGGGATCCGCCTCCCCGTTGTCCACCCGGTAATGCATGAACCCCTGACCGGACTTCCACCGGATCAGGTGCTCGGAGACGCGCTTGTTGTACGAAAACTCGAATGAAATCGGATCGCCGGTTTCGTCGATCCAGACGACCAGCTCCTGATCGAGCGAAAAAAAGCAGCGCCGCCTGTGCTCGTCCGGGTTCTGCCTCGCGTTTGGTACCTCTCTGAGCATTTGCCAACCTCTATTGGTTCACTGCCAGGGCGGTTTCCGGTCGACGATCCCTCGAACGTATGACAACCGTTCCGGCCAGCTTGTCATGCCAGCCCTGCTTCCTGGGATCGAAGGCGACCCAGATGAGGCCGAGCCCGAGGGGAATCGTTGAGACGAAGTACCCAAGATAGCGGCCAATGGATTGCCCGACGCTAAGTGCGCCCAACGTCGTGGCATCTACCACCCTGAGCGAAAGCACCATCTTGCCTGGGGTCGCCTGCCTGTACAGCCAGAACGCAACAACCGCCACGGCGGGTGCGATCCACGAGAGCAGGAAATCCGCGATGCCGGCAACGAAACCTGTTGACGGTTCGAAATACGACCACCCGTAGATTGCGATCAATATCGGAAAGGTGACACACACGACGAGCAGCGTGTCGATGAGCGCGGCGCCGACACGCACCCAGAATCCGGCGTACTCGGGTGAATCCGTGCTCATGTTTTCATTCCTCCGACTTTCCCGGTTCACCAAGCAACCGGCTCGCTGCCTGGTAGCGCGCCTCGACCGCGCGGCGATCCTCTGCCTCAAACAACCCCTCGCGAGCCCCTCTGGCAATCATCCCGGCATGGCGTCGAAGCGAGGCAACGTCCTCTGGCCGGCGCGCGAATCCCGCGACCGCAGCAATCGATTCCAGCAGGCGGATTGTCACAGCAGCGCTGGAGCGGCCGTACTGACGGATCTGGTCGAGCGCTGCGTCCGCAATCGCCGGGAACGCGACAGGAAGCGCGATTAACCGAAGCCGGGCCTGCGTGTCATGGTGATACGGCGAGGGCGTCTCGCGCTGGGCCAATCGGCACAAGGCGGACCCCAGGTGGTCCACACACACGATTGCCGTGAACGGGTCATTCAAGCCGGGGGACAGGGCCCGCACCGCGATCTCGACCAGTTGGTTGACCGTACATTCGATGTCCTGCCGGGGAGTGCGCTGGTTGCCCAGTGTGAACGCTGAATCGATCCGGGCCGCGAGCTTGTCGGTCACCCGGTCTGCGGGCCAGACCAGTACCAGCGGCCGGTCGGCGACGACGTAGTGCCCGGGCCGTCGCACCAGCGACAGAACTGCATCCTCCTCGACGGCCAGCGCCAACAGAACCTCCGTGTCGATGAACTGGAGGTAGCCATCCCCGGTGGCACCGACCGGACCCGCCTCCCGCTCAAAAGTCTCGAGGAAACCGGTGCCAGGAGGCTCGGCCGGGACCCGTGACGCACCTCGCCCGTCAGCTTCAGGGAACAGGCGGTCGATTCCGCCGATCAACTCCGCGTTGACCCGCGCCACGATCTCGTTGGCCTGGAGGGAAACGGACACGTGATGGATGAAGTAAATCAGCACCCCTACGCTCAGCACCGCAAGCAGCACGCCGAGAAATACCGACAAATGAGGAACGAACAGGATCTCTTCTGCGCGGCGGATGGTGCGCAGAACGAGCAGGCAGTACAGGAAGGTGGCGATGAACGTGCCGAGCACTACCTGGGTCGTGGTATCGCGCATGAAATTGCGCAGCATGCGGGGCCCGAACTGCGATGAGGCGAGAGACAGCGCCACCAGGGTCATGGAGAACACCACCCCTGCGATGGTGATCATCGACCCGGCGATGGTGCCCAGCACCGCATTTGCCCCTTCCGCGCCACCGGTGAATACCCAGCCCCATTCACGCTGCAGCCAGTCCGACACCGGCGCTTCAATGGCGACGCTCACGAAGGCCGACACCACCGCCGCGCCAGCCATGATGATCGGGACGAACCAGAAGCTGGTGCGAACGCGATCCCAGTATTTGAAGAAGAAGTTCACATTCACGCTGTCGTCGTCCGATTCACTCGCTTGTCCTTCGCTGCCTGGCGTTGGAGATCACCCGCGGGCCACCGCAGCAGACTGGCGCACGCCGGGTGCAGGCCCGGGGCAGGCATCAGGCTGGTTCAATGACCTTCGCGAGGTTATCCACCGTCACGGGGACTTCGGCGTAAAGTATGTCGGGCTCCGCCCCGTACTTCCCGCTGACCATCGCTTTCCAGTCACGCGTGTAGCACGCTTCGGCGGCGGCCCTTGATTCCCAGAAATAAATTCCCCCCGCACGGTCGCCTGCTTCCGTTATGAAGTAGTGCTTTCGCACAAGTCCTGGCTTGCCCAGGTATTTTGGCGCCGTTGACTTGAAGACGGCGGCCGCCTCTGCGACGGTCCAGGGTTTCGGCAACTTGAACGTCACGATCGATACGATCATTTTCAGTCCTCCTCAAGGTGAAACGTTGCGCCAGGAATACGGCGGCCAATGCGCTTCGTAGTGCCATGCAAGCCTGGCCCCTTTTCCGGCAAGTTTCATCGGGTAGACGATACAAGCAATGTCGCCGAAGGCCAAGACTATCGGCGAACGGACCGCTTGCATGGCGACGGATCGTTGTGGGGCCGGCCGGCGCTGCCATCAGAACCTCCTCGAGCGTCAGGTCGAGGTGTTCACTTTATCGGATGAGGTTCTGCGGCCGCTGCAACGGTTTGTTATGCCCCGAATTTGCATTGCGCTACTTGCCGGCCACTGCAAGCAATGCCTTCGGATTGATCTGCGCAATAGTCAGCAACGCGCGCGCCGCCCCGCTGGGCTGCTTCCGGCCTTGTTCCCAACCTTGAAGCGTGCGACCGGAAACGCCGAGCAGCCTGGCAAACTGCGATTGCGACAACCCCGTACGTTCGCGCGCCTCAATTGCGGGTGAACGGACAACCCGGGTCTATCCGGCTTTCATTTGCTGCACCGATTCAAGCAATTCCGCGGCGAGATCACGCTTGGCCTCGCAGGCCAGAAGCTTTGCGCCCGTAAGCAGTTTAGGTGTCGGGGACACGACGGATCTCCTTGAGTTTTGAGCCAATAGTGTTGTCTGTCTTTTCTTTCGAATGCCGGAGCCAATATCGGCGGAGACAACTATCGGATCGAACACTGACGAGAGCCCCGCATAGTGCTTCAGGTGTTCAATTCTGTCCTTCTTGTTATCTGTAATGATGCCAACTGAGTAGTGTTCCTTCAGCGTGCGCGCGAAGCGAAACATGCCGTCATTCATTGGCGTGCTCTCAAATGCTTCACGGAGCAGAACAACATCGATCTTTCGGCGGAGTTCTTGGCAAACATTCGGCCAGATTTCTTCGTGCGTTTTCCTTCCGAGATTTAGGTCGTTGTTGTACTTCTTGAAAGCATCTCGAATCTGCTCATAACCGATACCCGTCTTCCGGCTCAAGTAGCGCGTGGTCGTGAGAGAGCGCGTTTTGTCTCTCGTGAGCACACCATCGAAGTCGAAGAAAACGGCCTTTATCAACGTGACTTCCACTCAGCGAGAGATATGTGGCAGCGGCATGTTGTGACGTCTAACGCCGATGCTCAGGGGCGCCAGCATGGCGTCCGTTGCGGCTAAAGTTAGACGGCTTATCGGTACACACCTTTTCGATGAGCGACCTTGAAGACGGTAACCTCATGGCGCTTGTCGTCTATGAGGTAGACGACTCGGTACTGACCCTGCCGCACGCGATAGCGGTCGACGTATCCAGCGAGCTTTTCTGATCCTTGAGCGCGGGGATCGGAACTCAGCGATTGAATTCGCTGTATTACTCGCCGGCGATCGGCTTTGGTTCCCAGGGCCTCAATTTCTTTTGCGGCCGAGGCCTTAATCAACAGCCTATATTCGGCCACGCCGTTTCAAGCCTTGGACAAGCGCGTCGAACGAAACGCTCTTGTCCTTCTTTCTATCCGAAAACGATGCTAGATCCTCAGCGTCCTCTGCCAGCGAAGCCTTTACCGCGTCATTGACCATGTCTGAAATGGACCTATCCAAAGCAGCCGCCTTGAGTCGAAGTGCACGATGCACGTCGGATTCGAAATAGACAGTTGCGCGCTTTTGGGAGTCCATGAATCGAATTGTGGAGTTTTAACGTCGAAGCGTCAATGTCGGCTGCGCCATCTAACGAATGAAAGTGACTTCCCCGTGCCGGTAACGGCATCGAGGTGCCAAGATTGAGGTGTCGAAATCCAATCTAAATAACCGGAGGGGAAGTCATGGGGCAGATTACTACCGTCGGGATTGATTTGGCAAAGAACGTCTTTTCACTTCACGCAATTGACGGCGCCGGGAAGGTGGTTTTCCGGCGCACGGTGCGGCGTGATCAGCTGGCTGGGGTCGTGGCCGGGCTGGTGCCGTGCGTAATCGGGATGGAGGCCTGCTCCGGGGCGCACGAGTGGGGCCGGCGGTTCCAGGCGTTCGGGCACACGGTGCGGCTGATGGCGCCGAAGTTCGTGATTCCCTACAGGAAGAGCGGCAAGAACGATGGCAACGATGCCGAGGCGATCTGCGAGGCGGTGACGCGGCCGAACATGCGCTTCGTGCCTGTGAAGTCTCTCGAGCAGCAAGCGCTGCTGACGCTCCACCGGGTGCGTCAGGGATTCATCGTCGAGCGGACCGCCATCATCAACCGCTTGCGCGGGCTGATGTCCGAGTTCGGGGTAGTGTTGCCACTGCGCTCGATCACCGTGCGCAGGCAGGCGGCGGAAGCCGCCGAGCAGCTGCCTGCGCTCGCCAGGCGCGCAATCAATGACCTGCTCGATCAGCTGCGCGTGCTCGATGAGCGCATCGGTGGCTACGACCGCGAGATCGAAGCTCAGGCCAGGCTGAGCGATGCGGCCAAGCGCCTGATGCAGATCCGCGGCATCGGGCCGACCACGGCGCTGGCGATCGTGGCGACCGTGGGCAACGCACGCGAGTTCAAGAATGGGCGTCAATTCGCCGCCTGGATCGGCTTGGTGCCGGGGCAATACTCCACCGGCGGCAGGACGCGCCTGGGCCACATCAGCAAGCGAGGCGACGCTTATTTGCGAAACCTGCTTGTACAGGGGGCGCGCTCGGTCCTGAACACAGCCGGCGCGCACCAGGACCGCATGTCACGCTGGGCGTTGGAACTGCAGCCGCGGCGCGGCTACTACCGCACGCTGGTGGCGATCGCCAACAAGAACGCCCGCATCGCCTGGGCGCTGCTAGCCAGGAACGAAGACCTTCGAACGGCCTGAACCTATTTACCCGCCACGACTGCCAGATCGACGATGACGAAACGGTTAAACCGGTGCCCGGGGATCCTGATCAAACACGACGGCAGCTGTATCGATGCCGACTAACGAGAGAGGACCGGGCATGCGGCTTTCATCAGGGCCAGAGCATTGCTCACAAACAGGCCGGTTATAGTGAAGCAGTCCGTTCTTCTGTCGTCTGTAAAGTAGCAGTTGCGGGAATGGGGAAGTACTTATAGTGTTGTTCTGCGGCGGGCCACGACAATGGCTACACAGGCACATCGCTGGCTGCCCGTCCGAAGCAACAAAGGGTTAGAAACACCCTTTTCGTGTGTCAATCGTCAAATGGTAGCTGTCCCCGTCTTTCGTTCGGCAGGAGCAAATAGTTGCCCGCCTTTTCATGTTCATATGCCACCTTGCCTGCATCTCAACGACATTCCGCGTCCCAGTTCGCACGCTCTCTAGGATCCGTTGGACGTGGTGCTGAACAAGGCATCTGGTAGGAGCTCTTATCAGCAGGGACGAGCGCCCCGGTCTCATTGCTGCGGTGAGTTTTGATTCCGCTGTCGGCGCGCAATCCAGGATATTTAGCTTGGACGAAATCGCCGATTTGCCAAAGCGCCAGCCCATTGACCAGGGTCGCCACGCTCAGCGCGGCGACGGTCCCGGCACCAGAACGCCGCAGAAGCCATTCAACCAATCCGCCAATCAGCGCAGATGACGCCGCGCCAGCGAAAAGACCAACCGCAGCGAAAAAAGCAAAAAGACCCGATGCGAGAAGCGATCCGAAGCTATCTGCATTGTAAGGAATCTGAAAGTAGCCTCCAAACCCCAGCCAAGCGCCCCAAGCGCCCCCGAGCAATGGCCACAAAATGCGAACGAACCACCAGTATGGGTTCTGGCGCGTCATCGCGTACCCTCGCTCGGCGGAAATCCTTCAATGGCATTGCGTGCCCGATTTAGGTGGTGTGCTGTTGTTTCGATCTCTTGCAGTTGGCAACCAGGGGCCTTTGCGTTCCAGGTCAAGCTCAGGGATCGATTAAATCCGCTGCGCAGCTCAAATGTCTTCAATGGCATGACGCGTCGTTGACTTGAGAAAGGAAGTGGTATGACCTTTTCGATTAGAAGCGTCTGATGCCGGTTACGCCATTGCACTCGTGCGCCAAGCCAGTCACCCGCCCCGCCATTGATGAGCACCCATCCCCAGCCATCGGCACCTAGATTCAGATAGCAGTAGCTCCCTTGCTCTCCAGTTCCAGCCCATTCTCCTGAAAAAAAGCTTGGGGAGTTGTCCATCGGTGGCGTCAGAGCGCCTGCGCTCCCAAGCCCAAAAATAAACAATACGAGCCCCATGAAGTAGCGCATGTTCTGTGCTTGTCGCCTCCCCAAATCGTTTATTTTCCGAGAGAATTTCTTCAATGATGACAGTTTGCGCGTTGTCGGCGTCAACGAGAATCGCCAAACGGAGTGTTGATGCATTGGATTCATTCTTTCGACTAGTCGCGTGGATATCAAGACGACTACAGTTCTCTAACGAGGCTGTATATAAACCCGCTTTTCGCGGGGCAGCCGTTGCACTGCATGGAACGTCGTGTCGGCTGGCATCATTTTTACATTGGTCGGTTGGTCTTCGGCAATGGGCGAGCGATTCCGATCCTCGCTTCCTATTTTCCGTATCCATGATGCGCCAGCTTTTCGATGTTGTGAACCAGGCAATACAGATTCCACTGCGTGTTTACCTTTGGCTGCGTGCGTAGCGTGAAGCGGTCCAGCCGCTTGTTGTGTCGCAGGTTGGCGAACACAGGCTCCGCGATCGCGAGCGTCGCCCGTACAGTTTGCGCCCCCGATCGCTGTCGATCGCCTGCCTCATGCGCTCGGTGTACTGCAGTGGTGAGTTCTGATTCTTGTAGAAGAATGCCACCTGCCGGGTTTGCGTTCTCTCCGGGTGGCGAAAGCACTTGTCTCTCAATTCGCAGGGCACGCAATCGCGTTTGGCACTCGATACGCTCGCGCTCGGGAGCGCTGCGCTTCGCCTGCGTCCTTGCTCTCGTCACGGCTCCGATGCGCTTTGAGCATCTTCGCTATCGCCGCCTCCATGCGCTCGGCCTCGTGCGCAAGCTCCGCGTGGATACCGTTCCTCTTCTTGTCGGCATTGCTCGGCAGCTTCACGCCGTCAATGGCGAACATCTGTCGGCCGATCAGCCCCTGCCGGTCGCAGATCAGCAGCACCTGGGTAAAAATCGCTGAAGCTTCCTCTCCCAGCTCGCGGATGAACTTCGCGATCGTCGTGAACTCCGGGGCGCTGTCTCCAGAAATCGCCATGAACAGCACGTTCTCACGGAACAGGCGCTCAATCGCGCGGCTGCTCACGATGCCGCGGCTGTAGGCAAGCAGTACGATCTTGAGCAGCACGGCCGGGTCGTAGGCTGGTGCGCCCGTCTCGTCGTTGCGGTAGCGCTTCGCGATCGGCGAGAGGTCTATCTCAGTGTCGATCAGATAGTCCAGTGCGTATTCGAAGCTTCCAGCCATCAACTGTGCATCCAACACGATCGGCAACAACCTGGGGCTTCGGTCCACAATCTTGTAGCGCGCCATCCTTTTTCTCCCCTTGAATCGCTCTCTATGAGTAACGATTAAAGGTGGCAATCGAGGACACAAAACAGGACTTTTTATACAGCCTCAACGTTTGCGTCAACTGCGCCCGCTTGCGGGCGTCGGTTGCACGCGGTAGTTGGGCTTCATCGCTGCGGGACGAGCTTGATCTCTACTCTGCATCCCACGGCCTCGGCATATTTCTTAAGCGATCTGAGCGACGGGGCATGCTTGCCCGCCGATTCAAGGCGCGACACAGTACTTTTTGTCGTGCCCATGCGTGAGGCAACCACCTCCTGTGTAAGACCGGCCCGGGAACGCGCCGTCAGCATTTCGTTCGCGACGGCATATTCAACCGCGAGGGCCTGATACGCGGCCTGAAAACCAGGGCGCTTTTTGGCCTTCCTGAGGAATGCTTTGTGGTCGTGGAGTACAGGTTGATACTTGGTTTCAGCCACGGGATATCTCCTTCTTGCGTTTCCGAGCCAGCTTCAGTTCTCGATCCGGAGTCTGCTGCGATTTCTTGACAAATGCGTGCAAAATCACTGCTCGCCGGCCTGTTAGAAAGCAGTAGAACGCCCGCCCAATGCCCGACCGGCCCTTTGGCCTGAGTTCGAACAGACCCTCGCCGAATGTTCGCGAATGCGGAAGCCTAAGATTCGGGCCGTGCTCCATCAGCAGCTCGGCAATGCGCGCGTAGTCCGCGAGAACGTCTACAGGCCAAGACTCAATCTCAGCGAGTACCTTCGGATGAAAGTATTCGATGGAATACGACATGGGAGAATGTTCTCATATTTGAGAACACGGGTCAATTTTCCGTGAAGCCCAACGTCGCGCTGAACAGCGCGCGCTGACCTTGCGCGCGTTTGCGTTAAGCCGCTTGTTAGAGATGAGTCATCCGTAGTTTCATAGACTTTCAATGACATTGTGATTTTTCAACCCATGGTGGGCCCAATCGGACCACAGAATAATCCCGCCGTGGCGCCGCAGCGAGTCGAACTTCGATCGAATGCTCGCAATCACATTTCGCCACCCAGCTGTCAGAACGCGGCCGAAGATGGACACGCAGGAGAACGAGAGGCCCAATTACTTGGGCAGTTGCATCAGAAATCGATTCAGCACAGTTCAGACACAGCCTCACCCTAACCAAAAGATCGTCATTGTCCCATCGTGAAGTCGTCCGCGGATCGGCAATCGCTTCGCTGGGACTATGCGTGCAACTTGGCGCACTAAACGTAGCCGCATGCTTGAATGGCTCGAAAATAACTACTGCGGAGCCCGTTAAGATGACGAGGCCGACGAGTGCTGTGGTAACGAATAGTAGCTTTCGGATTCTCGCGATTCTCATCGGTAGATCATCTCTAACGAGGCCGACTAACGAGAGAGGACCGGGCGTGCGGCTTTCATCAGGGCCAGGGCAATCAATGCCCACAAACAGGCCGGTTATAGTGAAGCAGTCCGTTCTTCTGTCGTCTGTGAAGTAGCAGTTGCGGGAATGGGGAAGTACTTATAGTTGCCAATGAGCCGCGCGGGAACGCGTCGGCTCGACTGGCCGGATATGCGGCTTCACGTATTCGTCCCTGGAGTGTCCACTTTCGGCCAATTTCCTACACTTTCCGAACCTCTATTCGATCACGCGGTCCGCGAGAACGAGAACCGATTGCGGGAACTTGAGGCCGAGCGCCTTGGCGGTCTTCAGGTTAATCACCAATTCGAACTTCGTAGGGCGCTCGACGGGCAGTTCGGCAGGCCGTGACCCAGCTAAAACCTTGCTGACGTGGGAGGCCGTGCTGCGGTAGCTGCT
Source organism: Burkholderiales bacterium (assembly GCA_038211455.1). Classification (GTDB taxonomy): domain Bacteria; phylum Pseudomonadota; class Gammaproteobacteria; order Burkholderiales; family SG8-39; genus SZAS-79. The sequence continues at coordinate 3,835 of JBBQVP010000088.1, read as the reverse complement.
GGAATAGTTCTCGCCGTAGCTCATCAGTCCGCCTTGCTCGACGAACTCACTCACACTGAAAATCGTGGGAATACCGCTTTTCTGTGCAAGCGCGACGACTAGCGCCCTCCTGGTGAACGTCATCGGGTCGTCGCCAAGAACCAACAACGCGCGAAAACGCTCATTCGCCATCCTTTCGAATGCCGCCGGAAGTTCTGTCGGCCCGCTGACATCAATTCGCACCAACTCTACGCTGCTCGATTTGGAGTTGTCCTGCAGCGCGGACCAAAGATTCGGATGTACGGAATTTTGGGTGTTGTACAGCACCGCTACACGCTTGGCGTTCGGCGATGCTGCGGTAAGAAGCTCGAGCATTTTCGGTAAGACGTCCTCGCCCTGGCTCGCGCGTCCGGAAACGTTGCTACCGGGACGGGACAGACTCTTGATGAGCCCCTGCCCGACCGGGTCTGACACGACCGACATAAGGACCGGCGTACCGGAAAGCCGGGTCGCTTCCTTGGCCGCTTTCGTAGACGGAGAGCAAGTAGTGACGATTGCATCGAGCTTCAATGCCGCCAAGGCGCCCGCACCTTCACGCAGCCGTCCTGAATCTCCCTCTGCATAGATCCGCTCAACGACCAGGTTCTTCCCCTCCACATAGCCATGGTCGCGCATGCCTTCGAGAAAAGCCGACTCCAAATGACCGCGCACCTCGGACGGTCCATAGACAACGTAGCCAATACGCTTTGGCTTGGTCAATGCTTGTGCCATCGCGACCGGGATGGAAATTACGGTGATCAAGAACAAATGCGTCAAAAGCTGCGTCATGTTGCGCATGGCACCTCCTGAAGTCGCTTGTCACTAGTCCGGGGAATATACACCCCGGGACTGGCGCAAGACGAATGCCGGCTTCGGGTCGATTGCGGAATCCGGCGAACCTGTCAATACCGCATAACGTCCACGCCCACCGGCGCGCGCCCGCAGACAAACGCAAGGCACGGCGCTCGCGGGCAGGTCCGCGTAGGGCGTGCTGTTAGGCTCCATCGGGAATCGGCTCATTGAGGTTGCGCACTTTCACAAGCTCACCGCCCTTCGGAACGTATTCGCCCTCGACAATGACGTCGCGATAGTCGCGTTTAAGCGTTTCGACTTCCATCCGCAGACGTTCGATTGAGCCACCGCTCGCAACCACGGCACAGCGTAACAATCGCGGCCCGGGCGCTGATCCGTCGTGAATGGTAGCTGCCTTAAGCATTTCCAAAGCTGAATCCCGTTCCGCAGGTTTGAATCTGCGAAGAACGAACTTCTCGACGTCGGCTGGGATCACGATAAATGAGGCCTAACGAAAAGCTCACCCGCGGCCGGCTTCCTGGCCATCGGGTGAAGCGGCGTGTTGGCCCAGAATTCCTATGGTCTCGTCAAAACTGCCGAACAACCCGCGACGTCCAAACGTCTCAAATGAATGGGCGGCTATTTCACTGGGCGACTCGTGCTTCAATTTGGCTGGCAATGGATGGGGCACGACCATGTTCGACATATGGCTCTTAATCAGAAAATCTACTACACGACCAGCGTATTGGAGATCTCCGAATATGATCTCCTTCGCAGCATATATCCTGCGTATCTCTACGTGGTTCGACTTGAACGCGCAATCCGCTACAAAACATAGCGTTCCCGTCCAACTTCGAGCGACGTAGAGGCGGTCTCCATAGACATACATGTCCCACTTGTCTTCCATCACTCGGGCCTTGAAGACTGGGCCTTCCTCATGCACACCCGAATACGCAAAGCTCAGATTCGCGTCGACTTCGACATACCCCTCAGGAAGCTCGTTCACGTACTCCTTCCCGTCCACCCGGCGCACTCGTAAAAAGGATTCGGCAATATCTTTTCTCGTCGTCCAGGCTGTTGTCTCGAACACCCTGCTGCGGAAATCGAGTAGACGTATGCCGAACTGGTTTTCGGAGCCATCAACCCACTTTGGTTCCGGTACTTCTTGACGGCTCGCCCGGAAGAACCTTTTAATCCTATCGACTATTTTCGTCATTCAGTGTGGCCAACGTAGAAGTAAGCGGCCTGCGCGGCGTTTCGCGCAGGTCCGCTCGACTGCCGGGTTAGCCATCACGGCTTCGCACGGGGAGATGTCGGATGCGTAAGCAACTTGTAACTGCCTGAGTCATCTGGGTCGCCCGTAGTGAGATTGCGGGTCGCTTCAATCATGATGGATTCAAGCTTTGTTCGGAGCTCTGGGGAACCTGCCTTGCTTGAGATTTTCAACAAGTAATCGTATTGACTTTTCTTAAGCTCAAACTCGTCCTTGGCCGCTGCGATTTCGTTTCGTTTCGCCTTGGCCTGTGCAAAGCGCGCATCGGCTTCCATTTTTTGAAGAAACGCTTCACGCCCTCTATCGAACGCTAGGCCAGCGACGGAAGAGACGGCCTTGTAGGATGCCTTGGTCTTTGCCCAAACGGCTAATACCCACGAGCCATACGAAATAGACTCGATATTCAATGCTTCATCTTCGGAGAGAAGGCTTTGTTCGATGTCTCCGTCAGGGTTTGCCTCCAGGAAACGAAATAGTTCATCAAGCCTGTCTGTGTGGTAGAGAAAGAAAATAGCGTATAGGGTCCGCAGACCGCGTAGCTTCCTTTCAACGGTTGCGAGCGGAACTCGTTGTGGCATGTCGCCAAGCGAAATGAGCAGCGGCGGAAGGTCGTCTTTATTAACGGTTGCGATTAGATTGATTTCAGCATCGGTAGTGGGCGGCCAAAAGAACCGAAGCATCGCACCACCACTCAGGCCGAGCTCAAAGCGACCGTTTCCCCAATCGGCGGCGCTCACAATTGAGCGCCCTTTGGTCATCGAAACAAACTCGGGGAAATCGCTTCCCACATGCTCATTCATCTCGGCGGCGCCAATGGAAAATTTCGTCATAACGGAGATGCTCCAGTCATGTTGTGATGGCTAACGTAGAAGTGAGCGGCCCGCGCGGCTTTTTTCGCAGGTCCGCTCGACTGCCGGGTTCGGCATCATTTCAGCATCCCTTCAAATGCGTTTAGTTGGCTCGCTTTGATAATGATGCCGAGGTTATTTGGAATTGCCGCTATAGAAATCGGCTTCTGCTGCGTTGGTACAGTGACGATCTTGATGTCGCCCTGAATGGTGTGCTGCGGTCCAGCGTAAAGAATGCCCAACAACTTTATCCGCGACCCCACAACGAGAGCATTTCTCGTCTGGTAGCTTCCAATCTCAAAAAGGAGGACTGGCGAACCACTTGACCCAGGGAAGCAAGCGGCATCAATGAGAAATTCCTTCCTTCCGTTCCAGTCGTGCTTGAAGTCCGTAGCAAGAACACCCCGTCGAAATATCGGGAGATTGTTGACCTTATCCCACAGCCCGTTGGGATAGCCGACCATCACGATTGTTTCCAAACCAAGCATGTCTTCCAAGTCAGCCGCGGTAGGAATCAGGCTCTTATCCATCGTAACGAAGAAAAATCTTGTATTTGTCTTCTCCGCCTCGTGAAGCAAAGGGGCAATTGGCATTACGCATAAATCGACATCTGGATCGGGGTGAGGAAGCCACCGACTTTGGAAGGAATCAAGTTCAAATGCCTTGACGTTGCCAATAGATGGGCCGTCGGCGCTATTGTGTAACGTAAGCAAGAACCGGCCTTTCACTGAACCTTCTACAACATGCTTGTTCGTAACGATAACTGGGATGTGTTGGTCTCCATTGCGGTCGAAACTGTAGAAGAACCCAGTTCCGGTTCCGACTCCACCGTCAGCAAGGTCGCACTCGATTCTCACTGTACTGTGCGCAAATTGCTCTGCTGGGCTAAGAGGCATAGGGGGCT
>JBBQVP010000087.1:0-16724 GCA_038211455.1 Burkholderiales bacterium | reverse complement strand
ACGGTGACGCCGGTACAGGGCCAGCGCGGCGGCGGCGGTCTCGGCGCAGGACAGCGCGTCGAGCGCGATCAGGCCCTCGAGGCCTTCGATAAAGGTGATGTTGGCCACATCGAAGCCGCGCACCTGGTAGACGCCGGCGGTAACTTCGAACAGGCCATGGATGCGATTCAGCCGCGCCTGGCGCCACAGGCTGGGATTGACGGTGGGCGCGCAGGTGTCGCTGTCGAGAAACGTGTACTCGCGCTGGCTCCACAGCACGCTGCCGTTGGCGCGCAGCACTTCCGCGTGTTCGATGGTGCCGAGGAACCCGCGCCTGGCGTTGGCGAAGTCGGCGGCGTCCTCCTCTGGCAGGCCCGGCACGAGGAGGCGGTGGAATTCGGTGGTTGCGCCGCGCGCCTTTGCCATCAGGACGGCTTGCAGCGGAGGGTCGTCACGCGCAGGTTCAGTGTTCATGCGTGTTCTCCAATGTGGTCGATGGCGTCATGGCTTGACCAGGGTCATCGCGATCCAGGGCTGCCAGGCGATCAGCGCAAGGCAGGCGAGCATCATCCAGATGAACGGGACTGCCGCGATCACCAGGTCGCCGAACTTCTGCCTGAAGGTGCTCATCGCCACCAGCAGGTTCAGGCCGACCGGCGGGGTCAGGAAGCCGATCTCCAGGTTGACGATCATGATGATGCCGAACAGCACCTTGTCGTAGCCGTAGGCGAACGCCAGCGGCGCGAGGATCGGCGCAAGGATCAGGATCGCTTCGCCGCTGGTCATCAGGCAGCCGACCACGAGAAGCAATGCGTTGACCAGCAGCATGAACACCAGCGGGCTGTCGATCCAGCCCTGCATGATCTCGACCATCATGACCGGCACCCGGTGTTCGGTGAGCACCAGGTTCAGGCTGAGCGCCACGGCGAGCAGGGGGAACAGCGTGCCGCCCAGCTTGGATGCATCGAGCACCACGGCGTAGAAGTCGCGCGCGGTGAACTCTTTGTGCACGAACGACTCGATGATCAGCGCGTAGATCAGCGCCACGGCGGCGGCCTCGATCGCCGAGAAGTAGCCGGTGTAGATCCCGCCGAGCAGGATCACCGGCATCAGGATCGCCCAGATGCCGCGCCGCAGGGCGAGCTTCAGGGCGCCGAAGTCGAACGCGGGCGCGGGCAGGTGCCGGTTCACCCACATGGCATGCAGCGCGAATACACCGAGTAACAGCAGGCCCGGGCCCACGCCGGCGATGAACAGGTCGGTGATTGAGGTCTCGGTGACCAGTCCATACAGGATCAGCGGTATGGACGGCGGGATGATGATGCCGAGCGTTCCCCCCGCCATCACCGCGCCCAGGGCGTAGCGGGTGCTGTAGCCGGCGTTCTGCATGGCCGGCAGCATCACGCTGCCGATCGCAAGCATGGTGACGATGGAGGAGCCGGAAATGGCGGCGAAGATGCCGCAGCTCAGCACTGAGGCCACCGCCAGGCCCCCCGGCAAGTGGCCGGTGAGCGCCGTCGCGACATCGATCAACCGGCGCGCGGTGGACCCCTTGGTCATCACGCCGCCGCACAGGACGAACATCGGGATCGACAGGATCAGTTCCTTGTCGAGCGAGATCCACATGTCCTCGATGATGTAGTCGAGCTGCCCGCGCCCCCACACCAGGTGCACCACCGCCACCGCCGCCAGCAGGATGATCAGCAGCGGCTGGCGAAGCAGCAGCAGCAGCGCCACCACCCCGGATAGAATCAGCGCACCCGTCATGCCGGTCTACTCCTGGAACGCGGGCGGTACCGGCCGCAGGGAAGGCCAGGCGGCAAAGAAGAGGTAACGCAGCGCGGCTGACACGAAGCCGATCGGGATCGCCATCTGCACCGGCCAGGCCGACACGTTGATCACCGCCGCCAGAACGCCGGACTGCTTCGAGGCCAGCACGAACACGACGCCGTACCACGCCACGCCGAGCAGGAACGCGCCGGTGACCACATCGGCGAGCCGGTCCATCGCAGGGCCCCAGCTTTGCGGCACCCATCTGAAGCCGACGCGCGGCAGCAGGTGCACCCCGGTCGCGGTGGCGATGCCGATGCCGGCGAACGAACCGATGACCAGCGCGAACACGGCGAGTTTCTGCGAGCCGAACAGGCCCGTCGCGCCCACTTCGGCGCCCGCCATGCGCAACACGGGACCGTAAAACTCGCGCCCGACCACGTCGATCGCAAGCACCGCGGCGATGAAACTGAAGCACAGCACCGCGATCCAGCACTCGACGCGGTGCCATGCGCGCAGGAGGGCCATCACGCCTGCGGGCGCCGCGCCGGTGGCGGGATTCACTTCGCGCCTTCGCAGGCTTTCTTGCCCTCCGTCAGGACCGCGAAGAATTTCTCTCCCGCCGGACCGATGTCCCTGGCGATCGCCTGCCATACCGGCGCCAGGTTCCGGCTCCATTCGGCGCGCTGCTCGGGGGTGGCATCCACCACGGTGCCGCCGGCACCCAGGTGCACCTTGGTCAGCGCTGCGTCCACGCCGCGAATTTCAGCGCGCAGCACGGCGACCGGGGTTTTGTCCTGGGCGCGGTCGAACGCGGCGCGCTGCTCCGCGCTCATTTTTTTGTACACGCCCAGGTTGATCACCGACACGCCGGCGGAATCCCAGAGCGGGAACTTGGTCATCACCGGCGCGATCTTGAACAGCCCCGAGGGCACGTAGAAGGCGTAGGGCGTCGGATAGGTGTCGATCAGCCCGGTCTGCATCGACGAGCTCACCTCGGCAACGGCAGTGGGCACCGGGTTGGCGCCCATCGCCTTCCAGAACTCGGTGGTCAGCTTGTTGGTGACCACGCCGACCTTGATGCCCTTCACGTCGCCCGGCGTGAGGTAGGCCTTCTTGCCGGGCAGGTGGATTGCGCCGACTTCGCCCCAGCCGAGAAACCGCAGGCCCTTGGCCGCCAGTGCGTCGGCGGCGGGCTTGGCGGCGTGGTTGTCCAGCACGCAGTCGCGCTGCGCCTGGCTGACAAAGAAGAACGGCAGGTTGAGAAGCGCGATCTCTGGTACCTGCAGCGCCACCGAGTTGACGGTGAACGAACCCATGTCGATGCGACCGCGCGAAATCTGTGCAATCGCGTCGTTCTCCGAGCCAAGCTGCGAGTTGTAGAACGGCACGATCTTGATGTCGCCCTTGGACTCCTCGGTCGTGATGGCCACCATGCGCTCGATCTGCTTGGCCCACGGCGAGGTCGGTGGCGCGGAGGACGCGAACTTGAGTTCGAGCGGCGCGGCCTGGGCGGTGAGCAGGCCGGTGGACAGGGCGAGTGCCAACGCGATGGGGGCAAGGCGGAAGGGGTTCATTGAGGGTCTCCTGATGGGGGATTCTAGGTATGATTTTTTGACCATCATAGGTGGGGGGCAGTCGCAAATACCCCTACCTAAGTGACAATTGTGGCGCAAATTTACCTATTGGTGCTGCCGTCACTCCCTGTCTGCTTTTCGTCAGCTTACGGTCAGCCGAAGCCAGCCGACTGCAACGGGGTCGGACGAGGGTCCCCGATTCCGCGCATGCCTTGGGCGCCTCCGCGCGACGCGGTTACTCGAGTTCGGGATGTTGCTTCTTCAGTTCCTCGCGGGTCAGGCGCGGGAACCAGCCGGCATACATGTAGCTGTAGCCCTCGTTCTGCCATTTGGCGATGTCGATCACCGCCGCCGGCACCACCGTGATCACGTCGTAGAACTCCTCGGGCTTGTAGCCACGCGAGCGGGCCGCGTTCGCGCAGACATGGATCGTGACGCCCGCATCGGTGAGCGCCTTCAGCGCCTCGTACATGTCGGGGTAGACCGCGCGGTTCAGGCGCGAGAACGCATGCAGTTCGTTGCCGTGCGCGACGATCACGAGATGCGAATTCTTCGGGTCGCCGAACTTGCGGATTACTTCGAGGTGGTTCTTGACGTAGCCGAAGGCCACCTTGCCGTCGAGCGGCTTGGCGAAGTTGAAATCGTAGAGCGCCTTCTGCGCCTTGTACGGCGTGGGGTCGAATTTCGAGGCGTCCGTGGGCCCGGCCAAGACGGAGAGCGGCGCCAGGGCGAGCAAGGCGGAAAACAATGCGGGAGCGAGGCGTAACATTGCTTTTCCTTTATGGTGCGCCGTGCGGGGCGCGGCTGGTACGAAGGTAGCACATCGCTACCGAATTCCGGCGCGATGGATCTACGGCAGATTGTCGCCGACCCCGAGTCAAGATTTCCAAAGGAGTCTGAATGTTTCTTTTCGATATGCTGCGGCAGATGCTCGCCGGACGCCGTCCGCGTCCGCGCGCAGCCGTGCCCTCGCGCGCACAGACGAAAGCAGGCCCGGAGGTCACCGCTATCCTGCCGCCCCTGGTCACCCCGCCGCTCGAGCGGGTGTTCAACTACGTCTCCGCTACGTTCTGGGGCAGCACGAATCCCGCGCTGGTGAAGTCCTCTGCCGAGCAGATCGCCGCTGTTGTGCCCGGCGGCTATCACTTCGCCGATAATTTTCTGACCTGGGGCAGGAACATGTCGATGCTGGACGATGCCGCCTTCGTCGATGCCTGGAAATCGAACTCGGAAAACGGCACCGACGATGCGATTGTCTGGCGGCGTTATGTGCTTGCCTGCGCGGCATACCATTGTGTCCAGCTCGACGGGGACTTCGTCGAGTGCGGCGCATACACCGGCGTCGCGATGAAGACGGTCTTGGATTATCTGGGCGGCACGGCCTTTCCAAAGACGTTCTGGGGTTACGACATCTTCGAGCACGATGAGACGATGCCGAATCCGGCGATGGACGCGCATCAAAAAGGCCTGTTTGAGCGGGTGCAGAACAAGTTCGCTGCCTATCCACAGGTCCGTCTGGTCAAGGGCCTGATCCCGGGGGTATTCGCGGACCAATGCCCCGATCGCATCGCCTATCTGCATATCGATTTGAACCAGGCGCCGGCCGAAGTGGCCGCGCTCGAGCATCTTTTCGAGCGCATGGTGCCTGGCGCCATCCTCATTCTCGACGATTACGAGTGGTCCGGGTTCTACCGGCCGCAGAAGCTGGCCGAAGACGTCTGGTTCGATGCGCGCCACTACAGGGTGATGCCTCTGCCCACGGGGCAGGGGCTGGTCATCAAGCGCTGAGTTCCATGTGCCCTGCCGGATCCGGACGCGCCGGCGGGCGCTGTAAGATGGCGGCGTGAAAAAGCTTTTGCTCCTGTCCAGTTCGCGCCTGTTTCGGCACGGGCGCCGCGCGCGCGACCTCAAGGCGGGTGCGGACGTCTCCGCGCTGCTGCGCAAATGAACGACGCCGATCGGTCCCTGACCTCCGGGCAATGGCGCATCGGCCAGCCGGTGCTGCGCCTCGAAGACCAGGCCCTGCTCACCGGCCGCGGCAACTTCATCGACGACCTCGACCTGCCGGGTGCCGCGCATGCCGTGTTCGTGCGCTCGCCGCATGTGCATGCGCGCGTGCGGTCGGTTGAGATTTCTGCGGCACGCGCCGCGCCCGGGGTGCTGGGCGTATTCACGGGCGCCGACCTGCGCGCAGCAGGGATCGGGCCGATGCAGGTCACGCTGCCGCAGAAGAACCGCGACGGCAGCACGCCGCGCTTCGCGGGGCGGCCCGTGCTGTGCGATGAACGTGTGCATTTTGCCGGCGAGGCGGTGGCCATGGTGGTGGCGCGCAGCCTCGTTGCGGCGCGCGATGCTGCTGAGCGCGTCGTGGTCGAATACGAAGAACTGGCGCATGTGACCGATCCGCGCGCGGCGCTGGCCAAGGGCGCGCCGACGGTGCGTGAGGATGCGCCCGGCAACCTCGCGCTTGACTGGGAAGGCGGCGAGCGCGCCACAGCCGATGCGGCGTTCGCGCGCGCCGCGCATGTCACGCGGCTGGAGGTGCGCGCCAACCGCGTGTCCGCCGCGCCGGTCGAGACGCGCGGGGCTGCGGGAGAATTCGATCCGCAGACCGGCCGCTATACGCTGCACGCGCCGACACAGGGCAGCAAGAGCATCCAGACCGACATTGCCTCCACGGGTCTCGTCGCCGATCCGCGCGCGCTGCGCGTGCTGACGCCGGACGTCGGCGGGTCGTTTGGCATGAAGATCTCGGCCTATCCCGAGCAGGTGGCGGTGCTGTTTGCCGCGAAGGCGCTCGGTGTCGCGGTGAAATGGATGGCGGATCGCTCGGAAGCCTTCCTTGCCGATGGCGCGGGACGCGACCTGGTGATGCAGGGCGAACTCGCGCTCGACAGCGAAGGGCGTTTCCTTGCGGTGCGCGCACGCGTCGTCGCCAACACCGGCGCCTATGTGACCGCGCCCGCGTTCAGCATCCCGACCTCCGGCGGCACGCGCTGCATCACCGGGGTCTACGCGCTACCGTGCTATCACGCGCAAACCCAGGTGGCGTTCACCAACACGGTGCCGGTGGTGGCTTACCGCGGCGCGGGCAAGCCAGAGTTCACCTACCTGATCGAGCGGCTGGTCGACGCCGCCGCGCGCGAGACCGGACGCGACCGTGCTGAACTGCGGCGCCTGAACATGGTGCGCGCGGGCGAGATGCCCTGGACCACGCCGGTGGGCCTGGTGTTCGATTCGGGCGAATTCGAAAGGAACCTCGACGACGCGATCCGGCTCACCGACCGCGCCGGGTTCGAAGCGCGCCGCGCGCAATCCGCCGCGCGCGGCCGGCTGCGCGGCTACGGATTCTCGGTCTACCAGGAACCCGATGGCTACTATGAAAGCCATGTCGGCGCCGTGTTCGATGCCGCGGGCGATCTCACGCTCGCGGTCAGTGCGACCGCCAACGGCCAGGGGCATCTGACCACGTTCAAGCAGGTGGTGTCGCAGCAGCTCGGCCTGTCGCAGGAGAAGATCCACTATGTGACCGGCGACAGCGACCGTGTCGGGGTGGGCCTGGGGTCGGTCGGCTCGTGCGAGACCACGGTGACCGGCACGGCCATCGTGCACTGCGCGCGCATCATCATCGAGAAGGGGCGCCTGATCGCCGGGCATCTGCTCGAGGCGCCGGCCAGCGACGTCGAGTTCCAGGTCACCGATGCGGGCGGTGCCTTCGTGATTGCGGGTACCGACCGTCGCGTGAGTATCGTCGACATCGCGCGCGCCGCGCACGCAGCCGGCCTGCCGCCTGAGATCGCACCCGGGCTCGAGGCCGAGGATTTCTACAAGCCCACCACCTACAGTTTCCCCTCGGGCTGCCATGTCTGCGAGGTCGAGGTCGACCCGGACACCGGCGCGGTCGTCGTGCTTGGCTATACCGCGGTCAACGATTTCGGCGTGGTGGTGAATCCGCCCCTGCTCGAGGGCCAGGTGCACGGCGGCGTGGCGCAGGGCATCGGCCAGGCGCTGCTCGAGGAACTGGTGCACGACGCCGAGTCCGGACAGCTGCTCACCGGCAGCTTCATGGACTACGGCATCCCGCGCGCCGATGACCTGCCGGCGTTCGGCTGGGCGCGAAACGAGATTCCCTGCAAGACCAACCCGCTCGGCGTGAAGGGTGTCGGCGAGTCGGGCTGCACCGCATCGCTCGCGGCGGTGATGAACGCAGTGATCGATGCGCTGTCCGCGCGCGGCGTGACGGCGCTCGACATGCCGGCCACGCCCGAGCGGGTCTGGCGCGCACTTTCAGATGCAAGGCGGGGGTGAGGCGATGGAATCGGTCGATTTCGTGCTCAGCAAGGAACATGTCGAGCTCTGCCAGCTGCTCAAGCTCGCGGGGGTCGCCGACAGCGGCGGTGCCGGCAAGCACCTGGTGGCTGCCGGCGAAGTCAGCGTCGACGGCAAGGCCGAGAGCCGCAAGACCGCCAAGATCCGCGCGGGACAAACCGTGGCCTGTCGAGGCGTGACGATTTCCGTGAAGGCGCCCTGACATGGCAAGCGATGAGGATCCCGAGGCGCGCTTCGCGGAGCTCGAGTCCAAGCTCATGCTGGCCGACGACCAGCTGGAAGCGCTGAACCGCACCGTCTACCGCCAGCAGCAGCACATCGACCGGCTGGAACGCGAACTCAGGGCGCTGCGGGACCAGGTCGAAGGCATGAACACCGCATCCGCGCCGGGCACGCTGCGCGACGAGATCCCGCCGCACTACTAGGAAAATCGGGGTCGGAGTCGATTTGCGGCGTTTGCGTTCCGTTGCGCGCGACGGGTCAGGCCGGGTTTACTTGTGCGCGATGGACTTGTCGGTGAAGAGGTAGTCCTTCAGCTCTTTGGAGAACCTTGGATCCTTGCGGCGAATCCACTCCAGGACCATCGAGGCGTGCTCCTTCTCCTCATCCCTGTTGTGCTGGAGGATGGCCTTCAGTTCCGGATCCTTGCAGGCGTCCGCGCGCTGGTTGTACCAGTCCACGGCTTCAAGTTCTTCCATCAGCGACACGATTGCGCGGTGCATATCGCGTGTTTCGGCAGACAGCTCTTCTATGGGTTCGTGGTAGCCGACGCTGGACATTGCTTTCTCCTGTTCGAGTTGGATGTGGTGTTCGTTGTCAACCGCGTGATCCCGAAAATCGGAGTCAGAGCCGCTTTTCGGCGAATAAATTGGAAAAATTAAAAAATATAATCCCAGTCAGAGAGCCGCTCACACGGTAGTTTGTGTATCGATATCGATACGATACCACGCCGGTTACCTCGCAGCCTGCGGGAACGCCGGCAGCTTGCCGATGTCGCGCGGGTCGTGCTGGATGATGATCGTTGCCTTGAGGTTCTTCTCGATTTCCTTGACCCGGTCGAGCGAAGCCAGCGACTGCGCGCGATCGTAGTTGAACCCCGGCACGCCGTTGTTCTGGTAGTTCTCATGGAAATGGGCGAGGTCGCCGACCAGGACCACCGGCCCTTTCTCCTTGAGGCGCACGAGCAGGGACTGGTGGCCCGGCGTGTGGCCCGGCGTGCGCAGGATCATCACCGTGCCATCGCCGAACACATCCTTGTCGGCCGACACCGGCTCGACCTTCCCGCCGCCGCTGATCCAGTGCGTGAACCCGGCGACGTTTGCGCCTGCCATGGGCTTGGGTGCCGTAATCGCCGCCCATTCCTTTTCACCGATGAGGAGCGTCGCGCCCGGCACGGTGTTGAGCTGGCCGGTGTGGTCGGCATGGAAGTGGCTGATGCCGACGTACTTCACCTGCTCGGGCCGGACGTTCATCTGTGCGAGCTGCTCGCCGAGTGACACCTTCGGCGCGTTGGGGACCGAGCCCGGCAGGTAGCCCGTGTCCCAGACCATGTAGTCGTCGCCGTGCCTGATCACGTAGCAGCTGAAGGTGAACGGCACTTTCGGGTTGGTGTAGGCGAAGGAGTCGCTGAAGCGGCGCTGGTCGTTGAAGCCGTTGCCGCAATCGAGGCGCGTCAGGGTGACTTCGGCCGCCGGTTGGGCGAAAGCAGGCAATGCGGCGAAAATGCTTGCGGCAAGTGCCGCGCGGAGAATGCTTTTCATGGGGGTTTCTCCCGGTGGGTCGAGCTGCGAATCGAATGGTACCGCGATGCAAACGCTTTCCGGCGCCCGGATATTCCATCCTCCCGGGTCCTGGCCGGATTTACATGTGCTCGAGGATTGCCTTTAGTTCGGAGTCCTTGCAAGCGTCCGTGTCGATGGCGGTCCGGTGCCGGCTGGCTGATCAAGGCTCGGGGGTTCCAGTGTCGCGATCCCCTCGACCCAGGTCGGCGCGCGCGGCCGCAGCCAGAGCCTGGTACTTTGTTTTGAAGGCATCCAGATTCTCTTCTTCGAGCTCCTCAAGGTCGAGCAACGCGTTGTGCGCACCCTGGGTGGCGCGGATGAGTTCATCAAGCTTCACCTGAATGGCTTCAGTGTCTCGATTCTGGGTGTTCTGTATCAGGAAGACCATCAGGAAAGTAATGATAGTGGTGCCGGTATTGATGACCAATTGCCAGGTGTCGCTGAAGTGAAAGATGGGTCCGGTAATCAGCCAGACCGCAATGACCGCGACCGCGAGCGTGAAGACGCGCGGCCGGCCGCAGAAATGTGCGGCTGCCTTTGCGAACTGTGAGTACCAGGCGGCGCTGCGCATGTTGTGAGCCTCAGGTTCGAATACTGGGGTCGGAGTCCACTTTTAAGCACGCTTTGAAAAGATTAAAGTACTTATGGTTTCGGTTCGGCGGCGGGCGGCTACATGCTCCGTCCACTGCCACCGGTAGTTAGGCCTCGCTGCGAAAATGTTGGGTTTTTGCACGGCTGAAAAGACGAAGCCTTGGCATGAGCGCGAAGACCACTAGCAAGGCAATGTAGACGGAGCCGGAGACCTTGTCTCGGCTTGCAATAAACTCAGCGAGAGTTTGATCCTGAAGAACAACCGCAAGCCCCAGTTCGGCGCTTACAGACAAGACAAGCGCAAGCAACCCGACAGCCAATGATTTTCCATGAGAACAGACCTCGGGATAGCGCCGCAATATGTACCCAGCAGACAAGTAGATAACTATTGCCATGATTGGCATTTCAGCCAGTTCCGCCCAGCGCTCACCAATTCGCGGGACAAGAAACGGCACCCGAACCATTCCAAGCAGAAAACCAGTCCCGAGCACAAGCGCGAAATAGAGGAACCCAGGACGAAAGGTTTTCAGCATTGGCTACGTACGCACCGTGGGTGTTTGCGAGGTATACGTCTTCATTACCGGGCCGCTTCACTCCCGAAAGTCGTGGAAGTTATGGCAATCGCCTAAGCGCACGTTCCCACTCGTTTTCCCGTGTCGTTGACCGAACTTTGATCATACGTCCAATGTGGCACAAGCGCGCCGAAGGCGCCTAACGAAGCGCCTGATGCAGATTCGCGGTATCGGATCGACTAGCGTGAAAATCGGGAAGTGTGGACATGCAGAGTGTCGCGCGTGACTCTGACCGATCGCGCATGGGGAATTTTGAGTTAACCCGCTGAAGTTGCGCGCAGCCGCGCGCTTCAGCGCGTTGGCTGCAGCGGCCGGCTATGCCGCGGTTTCAAGCGAGATCTCCCATCCAGGGAAGACGAGCACAGCCGGATGGCATTTGAGGGCTTTAGCAAGCACTTTTGCGCGTTCCACCCCAAGATTCACACGGCCATTCTCGATGGCAGACAGGGTCGCCTGCGGGATTCCAGTCAGCGCAGCGAGCTGGGTTTGGCTGAGTTCCTGGAGTTCGCGCAGGATGCGCACGGACTCACCGACGGAGACCTCGATTCGCTTCTTTGCGGGACGAAACGCTTTCATGCCATGGCCTCCGGTAGTCGTGCGGCGTGACTTGAATCACCTGGATCAGCAACACGCCGGCAACGACCCTGTAGATCACCCGCCATTGAAGCCCAAGCCGGGAGGATCGATGGCCCTTCCACTCTCCCGAAAGAGCCTCGTCGTGGAATCCCTTGATCGCCCGCAGCCCGGGCGGGCCGGAAAGGCGCGCGATGTCCTTCCACTTTTCGTAGCGTTTCAGTATTTCCTTCGGGACGGGACCGGCGAGCTGCTTGTCGACCCTACGATGCTCCTCACCCAAATATCGGGGTCGGAGTCCATTTTAACGCACGAATTGAAAAGATTAAAATTCTAAACCCTAGTCTGGGAGCCGGTTTTACGGTAGTTAGTGTATCGGTATCAGAACAAAACGGAATGTGCAACCGCAGGCGGGCACCTACGCTTGGGAGCTGATTGCGCGCTCGGTGTCGATAGCGGTCTGACGTCAACGTTGACGGCGCGCACCGCCTTTGCGCATCAGCGTCGAACGCTTAGTTAGGCGCGGCTGACGCAAGCCCAACCATTGCTTGAACGACGACTGGCTTTCTCCAGAGGGTCTCCCGGCAAGAAGACCTTCAACGCTAATGTCTTCGTCAATGGACTCCCAGTGAATTCCCCGACCTTGCGCAATCAGCCGCCATCCCTTTCGCTCTTCGGCTGTGGCGTGCACCAGCCTGGGATACCAACCGATCGGGACCGAAATCGTACGGCCATCGGACAAGTCCACGTGCAGAGTGTCGCTCGTGACGTTGACCGATCGAGCGTGGGGGATTTCAATTTCAACCGCGGAAATACTCATTCCAATCCTCCAACAATGTGGGCTGGTTTTCGGTCACCAGCCTTTGGATCTGGCCAATTTCCACCCTTGAGAATCCGCCGCTGCTTTGCAGACGTACCGGGTCGAGCCAGAACTTGGCGACATTATCGTCTCGTTCAACGTGAATGTGGGACGGTTCATCCCTATCGCTGGCGTAGAAGAAAAAGCGGTATGGTCCGCGTTGTAGAACGGTCGGCATCGTCGCTCTGGGTGCTGGGTTGTCCGCTTAACCTGTGAACTCCGCGGCTGGCCGCTTCCGGCCAGTCCGCTTCTGGAGCGAAGGATTAGGCCGCAGTCGGTTTGGCATACGCAGACATCTTATCCATGAAAAGTGGGAGCAGCTCATCTCTCCCAGCCAGTGCAATGAGCTGACCCGCAACGATGAGGCCCAATGCTCCAGCAGCGCCGAGCGCGTTCTTCAAGTCTTGATCGGGATAACTTGCTTCGACGCGCCCCGGCTTGTGTCGGCGACTGCCTTGGAGAAATCCTGTGTGCGTGAAGTCGTTCAACTGGGCCCACGCAGACAGCTTGTAGCCTGACAGGACGCCGCTGGGAGTTCCAATTTTATCTTCATACTCCCGCACAAGCGTCGCAAACGTTTTGTCCAGCTTGCCGCGCCTGAATTTCTTGAGTTCCTCGTCCGTTGCACAAGCATGCAGCCAGAGGCCACGTACCACCGCTTCTGACAGGACACGAACAAGTGCAAGCATTGAGCCGTAGAGTTCAGACGAATGGAGCAGAGTAATCGACGCCTGATGCTCAAGTGCGACATCGAAGCATCCGATGGCCAGCTGAGCGCGTTCGTCGTTGGGCAAGCGCAAACCTGCTGTGTGGTCGTCAATCCACTGGATGAGATCGCGCAACGCTGCGTGCTCATCAGGGACTTGCATCTGCGTCCCGAAGTTCCCAGTAACCGGCGCGCGCCCGCCAACTTTCGCAAAGCACGGCGCGCGCGTCCGTGTTGATTGGGCGGTTAGGTTTCACATGCCCTCAAGACACACGGCGCCCAAGTACTAGAGAAAACGAGACGACAGGGACCCACCCTTCGCCGTTCCAATCCTGAACCTTTTTGGTCGTTTCAACCTTTAGAAAGACCTGCCGAAGATTTTGATTCAGCGCGCCCAGAAGGACCGGGACCACTTCCGCATCAGCAATCAAACCCAGCCCGGCCTTTTTTTCCGAATCAAGACGAACCATCCCAAGGACGAGCTGACCGTCGTCGGTCTTGTCGAAAACTGACATTTTCGCGCCAACTATTCGACACTCACATGGCCAGAATTTCGCCGGCCAGTCACCCGATACGCGCTCACATTCAAGGTAGATATCGGTGCGTGGTTGATATCCGTCGCTACCTTGGCAGGAGGAAATCTCAGCGGTGAAATGCTCGACGCGGAACATGTAGTCTCCGCGACTCAAGAGTGACTCAAGGGCGCTATTCATGGGCGGCTCGATGGTTCCGTGAAACCTAGCCTTCGCGTTGAGCGGCGAGGGGGCTTCATGCCGCGTCCGTTCTCGAACGGGTTGTTAGGGGTCATATTCATGCTGATGAAAGAGCCCACACCTTGGATTCTTGGCGAGATAGTAATAGCACTTGGTCGAACTTGTGGTCGAAGCGCCAAGAATTAACCTCGGTTGGAACAGAAAAGCTCGCTGAGAACGGAAAGATGTCTACCGCAATGAGTAACCACACTTTGGTCGCGCGAACTCGGTAGCCTGCGACCAATGAATTCTTGGCTGAAATCACTTCGGTAAGAAGATTGCAAGTCAGCAGTTTCGTCTCCCCCGCACCGCCTGCAAACCATCGACGAGAGCCACTAACTAGAGGCTGCGCGATGCTCAGAGCCCCAAAACCGGAAGGTAAGGTAGACCTAGGTTCGCTCTCGCTAAAATTCAACACCTTCCCGTTCTCAGGGTAGTTCGCGCGAACGAACTCCGAGAATGCCTGAGCAAGCTGCTCTTTCCGTTGTTTCTCCGCTGGACGGACGGAGAAATAGGCATGTACGTCAACCGGGGGATTGCCAGACAGCGAATAGATCTCCTCCGCGCGACGGATAACCCAATCGCGAAACGACTCGATTTGCCTCGGAGCAAAAGGTGAATTTGATGGCGACTGAAACAACTGCGTGACTTCAAAACCGAACTGACCGTCAGGCGTTGATACAAGGAAGTCCGGTGCCTCGCTTTCCAGAAGCGGCCCCTGCGGGAAAGCGGCGTACCAAGTACGAGCCAGCTCCAAATAAGCTCTTTCGATTCCCTTCTTTGTCACTTCGATATTCGCTCCAATGACCTCTAACGAAGTGGGTTGCCGAAAAAACGGAACGCGTTCCGTAGAGGTGTAACTCATTTTGCCATCCCTCATTTGGCTCAATGCCTTGGGCCGTTTTTGCTCCGAAATCCTTGTGTTATTCGCTCGAATACGACCTTGCATTCCGCAAACTTGTAACTGATGTTGCAATCTCTTTTTTAGATCATGGCCTTACCGGCAATCAAGTATGAAAATTACATGGTATTAGCGCACGAAGATAGTCGCGGATGTTCCGCCGATTTTGCTGCGGTGAACACACTGTCTGGTCGGTCGGACGTTGAATTCGCCATGCATGAACCGGCTGCGATCCATCGCATGCCGCTATGGGGGCGAGTATTCTGCGACGCTGGGTGTCGTCCGAACGTGAGTAAGATTGGCCCCTCCCTGAGTTGCTGGATTTTCGCCTTACCCTTGGAATCCCCATGCCCCTGAGCTTCGCCGCACGCACCGCCAACTTCATCCTGCGCTGGAAGGTGAAGCCGCGCCGCGGCGAGGCCTTCGACGTGGCGCACGCGCGCGCGAAGCTCGAGCAGCTCTCGCCGAAGAACCTGCCGCTGTTGCCCGGCATCACGCGCACACCGGTGGAATCGGTTCCTGAAAAAGGCCTCCCCGCGGGGGAATGGCTGCGCCCGGAGAAGCACGAGCGCACGCTGCTCTACCTGCACGGCGGCGGCTATTTCTCGTGCAGCGTGGAGACGCATCGTCCGGCCTGCGCGCAGCTCGCTCGCCGTTTGCAGGCGCAGGTGTTCTCGGTGGAGTATCGGCTCGCGCCCGAACATCCGTTCCCGGCCGGGATTCACGATGCGGTGGCGGCCTACGCATGGCTGCTGGAATCCGGGATCCCACCGGGCAAGCTGGTGGTTGCCGGAGACTCGGCGGGCGGGGGCTTGGCGCTCGCGTGCCTGCTGGAGGCGCGCACCCGCGGACTGCCGATGCCGGCGGGGATGGTTCTGTTCTCGCCGTGGACCGACATGACGCTGTCCGGCGAATCGATGCGCACGATGGCTTCTCGCGACGTGATGTTCCGACCGGAGCAATTCCCCGCGGTGGTTTCAGCCTACCTGGGCGAGCACTCGCCCAAAGATCCGCTGGCCTCGCCGCTGTTCGCCGACCTGCGCGGCTTGCCGCCGCTGATGCTCTGGGCGAGCGAGCACGAGATCCTGTGTTCGGATGCGACGCGACTGCACGAGGCGGCGCAGGCGCAGGGCGTGGAGAGCGAATTGCACCTCGCCCCAGGACTGCCGCACATCTGGCCGATCATGGTGCGGCTGCCCGAGTCCAAGCCGGCGCTGGGCAAGGTCGCCCAGTTCGCCGCCAGGCGGACTGCCGCGGCCTGAGCCGCGGCCAGGATTACTTGTAGGGGCTGGTGCGTGCCGGGGAGCGGCCCGTCGGTCGTGCATTGCGCTTGGCGTAACCGCCGAAGCCTTCGCGGCGGCCGGGGGCGCCACCAGGCGCGCCGCCGGGGCCGCTGCGCGGCTTGCCGTAGCTCTTGCCGCCGCCGGGACGCGTGTTGCGCGGCGCGGGTTTGGAGAACGCACGCATCTTGGGTTCCAGCCCAAGGATCACCGCGACCTCGATCTTCTGGGTCGTGAAGCGCTCGATGCTGCGCACCATGTGGTGGTCGCGCACGTTGGCGAAGCTGATCGCGGTGCCGTTCTTCCCGGCGCGGCCGGTGCGGCCGATGCGGTGCACGTAGTCCTCGGCCTGCGAGGGCAGGTCGTAGTTGATCACGTGCGAGATGCCCTGCACGTCGATGCCGCGCGCGGCCACGTCGGTGGCCACCAGCACTTTCAGGCCGCCGCGGCGCAGCGCCTGCAGCGTGCGGTTGCGCGCGCCCTGGTTCATGTCGCCGTGCATCGCCGCAGCCGAGTGGCCCTGCTTGTGCAGTTCCTGCGCGAGCTGGTCGGCGGCGCGCTTGGTCGAGGTGAAAACGATCGCCTGGTGCATCTCGGCGTCGTTGAGGATGGTTTCCAGCATGCGGTTCTTGTGGCCCATGTCGTCGGCAAAGTGCAGGCGCTGGGAGATGTTCTCGTGGCGGGTCTGCGCGGTGTCGACCGCGATGCGCAGCGGATCTTTAAGCATCGCGCCCGCGAGCCGGACGATGCCGGGCTCGAGCGTGGCCGAGAAGAACAGCGTCTGGCGGGCCTTGGGGACCTTGGCGACGATGGCTTCCAGCTCGTCCTTGAAGCCCATGTCGAGCATGCGGTCGGCCTCATCGAGCACCAGCAGTTGCAGGCGGGAGAGGTCGATGCGCCCGGAATTCATCTGGTCGAGCAGCCGGCCCGGCGTCGCCACCAGGATGTCGATGCCGTTCTTCAGCATGCGGTTCTGCAGCGGGTAGGGCATGCCACCAACCACGGAGAGCGTCTTGATGCGCAGGTTGCGCCCGTACGTATCGGCGGCCTTGGT
>JBBQVP010000086.1:0-17176 GCA_038211455.1 Burkholderiales bacterium | reverse complement strand
ACCGGAATGGTCCACCCCCCCCCCCCGGTTGGGAGTTGTCTGCCCTGGGTCCCGAGCCCGCTGCCATCGGTATCAGTGCACTGTGCGGTTCTCTCGACGGGCTCGCACCGACCAAATCCATGCAATCCGTGCACGCTGGAGTGGTAATCAAGTGTTTCCCTTATTTGATGCCAGGCGCTCCGCGCGCCCGGGCCTTGCGTCAATAGCGGGAGATGTTGTTGCCATCGATGCGAACCCTGTCTCCAGTTCGCGAATCCGCAATGTTGTCCTCGGTAATGGTCTGAAACGATCCATTGTCCATCCGCACTGTCACGCGGAACGACTCATGGGAAGCGCGCTGGCGTTGCCCAATATTGGTAGGCGGGCTGATCTGCGCAACCGGTAGCGAGGACTGCCGCGGCGAGAAGTGCCATTCCAAGTGCGGATGGTTTTTTCATTTTGGGTTCCCTATCGGCCACACACGAGAAATCTGTACGCGGCAAATGCAGCGACGATGAAATGACAGGATAGAAAGGATGTCATCGATCGTCGGTACGCTAACCAACGTAGCACGCTTCTCCAGGGCGAATCGCGCCTGAGCTTCTCGGTGCGACCGCTCGGCAGGTCATTCAGGCAAGGCTGCCCAATGCGTGTAGCGCGGCGAATGCCTCCTGCCAGCACCGTTTCGGCAGGAACGGGGTTCGGCGGTTATCCTATCCTCACCTTGAAAAATGCTGCCGCCCCGACACGCCTGATCTCCGCCTTCAACTGGGACGACCTCAGGTACTTCCTGGAGCTCGCCCGGCACGGGCGGCTTGCGGTCGTTGCGCGCAATTTGGGCGTCGAGCACACAACGGTCAGCCGGCGGATCACCGAACTCGAGGGCGTGCTCGAGGAGAAGCTGTTCGACCGCACGCCGAAGGGCTACTTGCTTACCCCCGTGGGCGAACACCTGGTGCGCTACGCGGAGCAAATGGAAGTCGGTGCGTACGGGATCGCCGACGCCTCCGGCATCGCCCACGCGCGCATCGAAACCGTGCGATTGCTGACCATGGAGGGGATCGGCAGCTTCTACATCGCGCCGCGGCTGGCCAGGCTCAAGGCGCATCATCCGCACCTCATGGTCGAGCTGGTGACCTCGCCGCAGCTGGGCGACCTGGCCCGGCGCGAGGCCGATGTCACGCTCAGCTTTACCCGCCCTGACAATCCCGGCGTGGTCGTGCGCAAGATCGGCTGGTTTTCGCTCCGCCTCTATGCAAGCCCGTCGTACCTGGACAGCCACGGCGTGCCCGCGTCTGCTGCGGACCTTAAGCAGCACGTCTTCGTCGACTACATCGACGAGCTGGTGTCCATCCAGGCGGTGCGCTGGCTGCGCGATGCCGTCTCGGCACCCAACATCGTGTTCCGCAGCACCAGCATGTCCGCCCACCAGGGCGCCGCGGCGGGCGGGCTGGGCATTGTCCTGTTGCCCACCTTTACCGCGCTGGGCGACGCGCGGCTGCGTCCGGTGCTCCACGGCCAGGTCGAGGTGAAGCGCGACCTCTGGCTGGCGACCCACGAGCACTCACGCAAGCGCCCGAAGGTAGTGGCCCTGATGGAGTTCCTGCGCCGGGAGATCGAGGCGGACAGCGCGTTCCTGCAGGGGCGCATGACCTAGCCCCGGGCCTGTGCAATTTTGCACGGGCTGATGCAATTTTTCCGGATTGCGCGCGCGGGCGCGGAGCCCTATCGTGGCTGCGTAAACCGAAATACGGCAGCAAGCCCAACGGGAGGGTTCCAATGTCGACCATCGCCGCAACCAAGCATCTGCAGGTAGGGCTCCTGTTGTTCCCCCAGCTCGACCAGCTCGATTTCACCGGGCCGTTCGAAGTGCTGTCGCGGATGTCGGACACATCCCTTCACCTGCTGTGGAAGGACACCGCGCCGGTCAAGGACATGATGGGGCTCGTGCTGCAACCGACCATGGCCTTTGCCGACGCGCCGCCGCTCGACGTGCTCGTCGTACCGGGCGGGTACGGCCAGCAGGCGCTGATGGAAGACGCGGAGACCATCGATTTCGTCAGGGCGCAGGGTGAGCGCGCCAGGTACGTCGTCTCGGTATGCACCGGCGCGCTGGTCCTGGGAGCGGCGGGACTGCTCAAGGGCTATCGCGCCACCACGCACTGGACTGCGGTATCGCTGCTCGGGCACTTGGGCGCGACGCACGTCGACCAGAGGGTGGTGGTCGACCGCAGCCGGGTCACCTGCGGCGGCGTGACCTCCGGGATCGACGGCGCGCTGGCGCTCGTGGCGCTTCTGCGTGGCGAACAGGCGGCGCAGGAAATCCAGCTCTATATGGAGTACTCGCCGGCGCCCCCCTTCAATAGCGGTACGCCGGGCAAGGCGCCTGCGGCCGTGTTGCAGGCGGTCTCCGGGCGGGCCGAAAAAATGTTCCTCGCGCGCGAAGCGACCTGCAAGCGCGTCGCGGCGCGGCTCGGGCTGCGGGCTTGAAGGGGTGAGGCGTTGACTAACACGCTCGTCGCGCTGGCGGTCAATGGCCTAGTCTGGGGCCTCATCATTGCGCTGATCGCGCTGGGCCTGTCGGTCATCTTCGGCCTGCTCGACATCATCAACCTCGCCCACGGCGACTTCTTCATGGTGGGCACGGTGGTCGCGTGGACCGTGCTCACCACAACCGGCAGCTTCTGGCCGGCGTTCCTGCTCGCGCCGGTGATCGGCTTCGTGCTCGGCGCCATCATCCAGCGGATCGTGCTGCAGCCGATCCGCAATGCCGCAGCGCTGTCCATCGTCGCGACCTTCGGGCTGTCGATGATCCTGCAGGAAACGGTCCGCATGACCTTCGGGCCCACGCCGCGCCGCATCCTGCCGCCGATCCGCGGCACCTTCGACCTGTTCGGCGTCGAGTACGAGGTCTACCGCCTGTTTGCGGCGGGCGTTTCGATCCTCGCGCTCGCGGCGTTCTTCCTGTTCCTGCACAGGACCAAGCTGGGCACGTGGATGCGCGCCGTCCGGCACGATCCCGAGATCGCGACGGCCATGGGCATCCCGGCGCAGCGCGTGTACCGGGTGACGTTCGGCCTGGGCTTCGCGCTCGCGGCACTCGGCGGCGTGGTCGCCTCGCCGATCACCACGGTGGATTTCCGCGCGGGGGTGGACGTGCTCCCGTTCTGCTTCATGGCGGTGATCATCGGGGGCCTTGGCAACCTGCCCGGGACGGCCGCGGCCGCGGTGCTGCTCGCGTTCCTGGAGGGCATCCTCTCCAGTTTCGCCACGCCTACGGTGGCGCGCATCGCATCGCTCGTGCTGATGAGCGCCGTGCTGCTGCTGCGGCCGCAGGGGTTGTTCAAGGGGCTCGCCAAGTGATGACGCGCACTGCCGTCGATCGGGTGGTGCTCGCGGCCTCGGCGCTGTTCATGCTCTCGGTCCCGTGGCTGATTCCCGCGCTCGCCGACCGCTTCTGGGTCAACGTGATCGCCGAAATCCTCATCTGGTCGCTGCTCGCCTCGAGCGTAAACCTGCTGTTCGGTTACGTGGGCCTGCTGTCGTTCGGGCAGGCCCTGTTCTTCGGGTTCGGCATGTACGGCGTGGCCATAGGAGTAGAAAAACTCGGCTTGGGCTTCTGGCCGGCGCTGGGGCTGGGCGTGGCCGCGCCGGTGGCGATGGCCTTCATCGCGGGCATTTTCGCGGTCCGGCTGACCTGGCACTACTTCGCGATCATCACCGTGGTGTTCTCGCTGATCTTCTACTTCCTTGCGCTGACCCTGAAGCCGCTGACCGGCGGCGACGACGGGATCAGCTTCGGGTTACCGCCCACCTTCAGGTTTGGCGGCGCGGAATGGGGCTTCGCCAACGAGTCGTTCCAGTACTTTTTCATCCTTTTCACGGTGGCTGCATGCCTCTATGCAATGCGGCGCCTGCTGGCGAGCCCGCTGGGCAAGGCCTTCATGGCGATCCGCGACAACGATGTGCGCGCTTCGCTGATCGGCCTGAACGTGTACTGGCTCAGGCTGGTCGCGTTCGTCATCGCGGGATTCCTCGCCGGGTTGTCCGGCGCATTGTTCGCGTTCTTCGGGCGCTATGCCTCGGCGACCTACATGTTCTACCACGTGTCCGGCGAAGCGGTGGTCTGGACCATCGTGGGCGGCGCCGGGACGCTGTTCGGCCCGCTGGTCGGGACCAGCCTGTTCATTCTGATCCGCGAGGTCGTGTCGACCCACTGGCAGCACCACTCGCTCATCGTCGGTGCCATGGCGATCCTGATCGTCATCTACGCGCCGCGTGGGGTGGTCGGAGTCTGGCGCGACCTGCTGGAGCGCTTCGGCGCGCGGAAACCATGACTACGGTCATGACTACGGCCATGACTGCGGCCACGACCGCGACCACGACCGCTGCCAACACGCCGATCCTGCGCATCGAGGGGTTGTCCAAGCGATTCGGCGGCTTGACGGCCGTAGACAACTTCACGCTCGCGTTCGAGCCCGGGCGCCTGCACGCGATCATCGGCCCGAACGGTGCGGGCAAGACCACGCTGTTCAACCTGATCTCAGGCTTCCTGCCCTCGGACGAAGGGCGCGTGTTCTTCGCCGGGCAGGAGATCACCCGGCTCAAACCCCACCGGATCAGCCGGCTCGGGGTTTCGCGCACGCTGCAGGTGAAGAGCGTCTTCACCCAGTTGAGCGTCGCCGACAACCTGTGGATCACGGCGCAGGCGGGGCGCGGCGTGATGAACCCGTTCCGGGCGACCGCGAGCTATCGCCAGACTTGCGAGGATGTCGAGCGCGTGCTCGAGCAACTGGAACTGACCGCCCTCGCGGACCGGCTGGCGGGAACGCTCTCCTATGGGGATGTCGCTTTGCTCGAAATCGGCATGGCGATCGCCTCCAGGCCGAAGCTGCTGCTGCTCGACGAGCCGATCTGCGGCATGAGCCCGGCCGAGACCGTGCGCACCGTGGCCAAGATTCGCGAACTGGCGAAGACGATCGACATCGTGATCATCGAGCACGACATGGAAGTCGTCTTCGGCATCGCCGACGACATCACGGTGATGGCGCAGGGCGCAATCCTTGCCAGCGGCAGCCCGAAGGCGATCGCGGCGGACGAAAAGGTGCGCGAGGCCTACCTCGGCCGGCCCGAGGATGAGGATTTCACCGAGGCGGCGGCCGGTGCTTAAGCTGACCGACGTCCACGTCCATTTCGGCAAACTGCATATCCTGCAGGGTGTGTCGCTCGAGGTGGGCACGGGCGAGTCGGTCGCGTTGCTCGGGCGCAACGGGGTCGGCAAGACCACCACGCTGCGCGCGATCATGGGCCTCGCGATTCGCGGCCGCGGCAAGGTCGAGTTCGACGGCGAGGATCTCGGCGGATGCGAGGCGCACGTGGTGCCGCGCAAGGGCATAGGCTATGTGCCGCAGGGACGCGGGATCTTCCCCAACCTGTCGGTCCACGAGAACCTCTGCATCGGCCTGCCGGGCAAGTCGGACGCCGAACGGGAAAACTACGTGTTCGAGCGGTTCCCGCGCCTGAAGGAGCGCCTGAAGCAGGCGGGCGGCACGCTCTCGGGCGGCGAGCAGCAGATGCTCGCCATCGCGCGCTGCCTGATGATGAAGCCGAAGCTGATCATCCTCGACGAGCCGACCGAAGGCATCGCGCCGCTGCTGGTGTCCGAGATCCGGCGCGAGATCCACCGGATCAACCAGTCCGGCGTCTCGATCCTGCTCGTCGAACAGAACGTGCAGACCGCCTACAAGTTGTGCCAGCGCGTGTTCATCATGGAAAAGGGCGCCGTCGTGCACAGCGACACGTCCCACGAACTCAAGACCCACCCGGAGGTAGTGCATCGCTACCTCGGGCTTTCTTTGTAAACGCAGACCCAGGAGAGCGAACATGGAAAACAGCAACGACCCGAAGGTGAACCGCCGCAGCTTCCTGCAATACGCACTGGCCGGGGGCGCGGCCAGCGGTGTGGCCAACCTGACCATCATGAAGGACCTGTTTGCGCAGGCCCCGTCCGGGCCGATCGTCATCGGCCACCACTGCGAGCAGACGGGCGGCTTCGCTTCGTGGGGCTACTGGCACGACAAGGCGGCGAAGAAGGCGGTCGAAATGCTGAACAAGCAGGGCGGCATCGCCAACCGCAAGGTCGAACTGGTGACCGAGGATACGGAGTCCAACCCGGCCACCGGCGCGCGAAAGCTCCGCAACCTGGTCCAGCGCGCGAACGCCGAGTTCGTGCTGGGATCGGTTCACTCGGGCGTGATGCTCGCGTCGATCCCGATCGCTACCGAACTGAAGACGATCTATTTCTCCATGGGCGAGGCGACCGAGGCGACCGGCACCAAGGGCACGCGCTACAGTTTCCGCACCGGCATGGACACCTACTCGATCGCGGCGGCGGGGGTGCCCTGGTGCATGGAGAACCTCGGCAAGAACTGGACGGTGGTCTACGCCGACTACGCCTGGGGCCAGAGCCATTATCAGGAAACCAAGGCGATCGTCGAAAAACTCGGCGGCAAGGTCGTCGGCAACATCCCGGTGCCGCTGGACGCCAAGGACTTCGTGCCCTACCTCACCCAGATCCCCGCCGAAACGCAGGTCGTGTTCTCGATCTTCTTCGGGTCCCTGTCGGTGGCGTTCTACACCCAGGCCAAGTCGATGGGCATCGGCAACCGGATGAAGATGTACTCGGTGATGGGCACGCTGGAAGCCATCGCCCCCGCTGACATCGAGGGCGCCGCCGAGGGCGTGTACGTCATCGAGAACTTCCCGCGCGTGCTCAAGTACCAGGACGACGCCTTCCACCGCGAACACAACAAGATCATGGAGATCGACGATGTCGACGCGCGCGAGAACGGCAGCAAGCGCGTGATGGCGAAGAGCCACGCCTGGCAGTCGTGGGAGGGCCTCTACACGCTGAAGGCCGCCATCGAAACCTCGGGATACAAGACGCGCAAGGACACCGAAGGCGTGATCCGTGCACTGGAGGGCCTGCAGATGAAGGGTTCCGTCGGCCATCCGCAGGGCAACAAGATCCTGCGCAAGGAAGACCACGCCGGGATCCTCGACTGCTACATCAGCCGGATCGAGAAAGGCCGCTTCGAGGTCAAGAAAAAGGTCGCGAAGGAGGACCTGGCGAAGAACATGCCGGTGCGCCACGACCTGTCGAAGATGCCGGCCTGACGCCGCGGGCGCCGTTACCAGAGAGGATTCGCATCCATGACCGCCGCACTCCCGAAGTTCAAGGCCGCAGCAATGCACGTCGCCCCCGTGTTCCTGGACACTCAGGCGACGGTCGACAAGGCCTGCGCGCTGATTGCAGAGGCGGCGGCCAACGGCGCCCGCCTGATCGCCTTCCCCGAAACGTACATCCCGGCGTTCCCGATCTGGGCCGCGGTGCGCGCCCCGATAGAGAACCACGAGTTCTTCCGGCGCCTGATGCAGTCGGCGATCCGGATGCCGGGCCCGGAGATCGCGCAGGTCGCGCAGGCGGCACGCGCCAACGGGGTGTTCGTCTCGATCGGGTTCAACGAGGGCACCGACGCGAGCCTGGGCTGCGTGTGGAACAGCAACGTGCTCATCGGGGAGGATGGCGCCATCCTCAACCACCACCGCAAGCTCGTGCCGACCTTCTACGAGAAGCTGGTCTGGGCGCCGGGCGATGGGCGCGGCCTCAATGTGAGCGCCACGGACGTCGGTCGGATCGGCATGCTGATCTGCGGCGAGAACACCAACCCGCTCGCCCGCTACGCCCTGATCGCGCAAGGCGAGCAGGTCCACATTTCCTCCTACCCGCCGATCTGGCCGACCCGTCCGCCCGGTGAGGCGGGCGCCTACGATATCGAATCGGCCATCCGCATCCGCGCCGGCGGGCATTCGTTCGAGGGCAAGGTGTTCAACATCGTGGCATCGGCCTATTTCGACCGGGCCACGCGCGACGCGGTCGCGCAGGGGGACGCCAAAGTGGCGGCCATCCTCGACAATACGCCGCGCAGCGTTTCCATCGTCCTCGGCCCGGACGGGACGCCCGTCAGCAAGACCCTGCGCGATGAGGAGGGCATCCTGTACGCGGACATCGACGTGGGATTGTGCGTCGAGCCCAAGCAGTTCCACGACGTCGCCGGCTACTACAACCGCTTCGACGTGTTCAGGCTGACGATCGACCGCTCGCCCCGCCTGCCTGCGGACTTCGCACAAATCCAGTCCCCGCTTCAGAACGCCGAATCGCAAGTCTCCGCCGCGCTCAAGTCACAAGCGCAACCGCTCGCGCTCAAATGATCAGTGCCTGCCCGCCTCCGCACGACCCGTCCGCCATCCGCAACATTGCCAAACCCAGCTTTTTCAGGCGCCTCCTCGGCTCGGTTACGCGCGACAACCTCGTCGCGGCCGACGGGGTGCGCAAGGCGCGCGAGGCCGTCGACCGTTGCCATGCGCTGCTCACGGAACGCGGCGAGTCTTCGGGCGCTTCGCTTGCGCGCGAGGCCCTTGCCTGCTATCACGCCCTCGCGGGCGCCGGCATCGACGCGTTTTTCGACCTGTTGGGCGAGGAATTTTCACCGCAGCCCGGGAGTGTCTGGCGCGTGGCCGAGGAATACCGCAACGATCCATCTCCGCGGAACCTCATCCGGCTGCAGAAGGTGGCCGAAGCGCCGCGGCAGGAATTGTTCCGGCGCCTCAACATGGCTCCGGGCGGCACCGCAAGCCTGGTCCAGATGCGCCGGCATGTGCTTGGCGGGTTGAAGAAGAATCCGCACTGGGCGGCCAACGATGCCGACCTCCAGCACCTGCTTACTTCGTGGTTCAACCGCGGTTTCCTCACGTTGCAGCGCATCGACTGGCGTACTCCGGCTGTCGTGCTGGAAAAGCTGATTCGGTACGAGGCGGTGCACCAGATCAAGGGTTGGGACGATCTGCGCCGTCGCTTGCAGGCGGATCGCCGCTGCTACGCTTTTTTTCACCCTGCACTGCCTGAAGAACCGGTGATCTTCATCGAGGTGGCGCTCACCCATGGCATGAGCGAAAAGGTACAGCCCCTGCTCGACCCCGGGTCGCGGCTTTCGGATGCGGCGCGCGCCGACTGCGCGATCTTCTATTCGATCACCAACTGCCAGGAAGGCCTGCGCGGAATCTCGTTCGGCAATTTCCTCATCAAGCAGGTTGCCGAAGATCTGGGGCGCGAGTTTCCGCGCATCAAGACCTTCGCCACCCTTTCGCCTATCCCCGGCTTTCGCAAATGGCTGGCGACCGACGCACTCAGACTGGCAAGCGATGACCATGGCCGGCGGATCGGGATGCTGCGCGAGGGCTTCGAGAATGCCGGGTGGCGCGAGGAGGACGGCGCCGATACCGGAACGCGCCAGCTTCTCACCCAGTTATGCGCGCACTATCTGCTGCGCGCCAAGCAGGGTGAAGAACCGCTGGATCCGGTGGCGCGGTTTCACCTGGCCAACGGCGCGTGTCTCGAACGCATCAACTGGATGGGCGACGTCTCGGAGGCCGGCATGTCCCGCTCAGCGGGCATGATGGTCAACTACGTCTACAAACTGGCCGAAGTCGAGGCCAACCATGAAGCTTATGCCAGGCAACGCAAGGTCATCGCTTCATCGCGACTCGAGCGTCTGGCGAGGAACGCACCCCTCGCGCACACCGCCCCAGGCGTCTCAGGCGAGGTCGAGCTGCAGGCGTCGCGGCCTGTCTAGACAGAGATCGCGCTGGTCGATCGAAACGGCCATCAGGCCCCATAGCTCGACCTGCTGCTCGACCTGCTGCTCGACCAGCTCGCGCCCGCTCCGGGGGCGGGGTCAACCGGTAGGCGTGACGCCTTCGAACAAGGCGGCGGAACTGTTGGCGCGCACTACCCTGTAAAATTCGCCTCCATTCAAGAAGGCCAGCAGCCATGCGCGAACCCACGCCGAAGACCATTTTCCTCAAGGACTACACCCCGCCGGCGTTCCTGATCTCGACCGTCGAACTCGACATCGAGATCCGCGACGCGGATGCCATCGTGCGCGCGCGTCTCGCGCTCAGCCGCAATCCGGAGGCCGCCGACCAGGCGGCGCCGCTCGTGCTCGACGGCGGGGAACTGAAGCTTGAGTCGATCGCGATCGACGGCAGGAAGCTTGCCGCAGACGCCTACCGCGTCGAACCCGAGCGCCTGACGATCCCGAACCCCCCGGACAGCTTCAAGCTCGAGACCGTGGTGGTCATCGTGCCGCAGAAGAACACCATGCTCGAGGGGCTCTACGCGACCAAGAGCGGTTTCGTGACCCAGTGCGAGGCGCAGGGATTCCGCCGCATCACCTGGTTCCTCGACCGCCCCGATGTCATGGCGAAATACACCGTCACCCTGCGCGCAAACCAGGAGAAATACCCGGTGCTGCTGTCCAACGGCAACCTCGTCGGCTCGGGTGAGCAGCGCGGCGCGCGCCACTGGGCGAAGTTCGAGGATCCGCATCCCAAGCCTGCGTATCTTTTCGCGATGGTCGCCGCCAAGCTCGAGATGCTCGAGGACGCCTACGTCACGCGTTCGGGCCGCCAGGCGCGCCTGGCGATCTATGCCGAGCCCGGCAAGCTCGACCAGTGCACTTTCGCCATGCAATGCCTGAAGAAATCAATGCAGTGGGACGAGGAGGTGTACGGCCTGGAACTGGATCTGGGCCAGTACATGATCGTCGCCGTGGGCGACTTCAACTCCGGCGCAATGGAGAACAAGGGCCTCAACATCTTCAACACCAAGTACGTTCTCGCGCGGCCCGACGTCGCCACCGACCTCGACTACCAGAACATCGACCGGGTGGTGGCGCACGAGTACTTCCACAACTGGACCGGCAACCGCGTGACCTGCCGCGACTGGTTCCAGCTCTCGCTCAAGGAAGGTCTGACGGTGTTCCGCGACCAGGAGTACGGCGCCGACATGTATTCGCGCCCGGTGCAGCGCATCCAGGAAGTCCGTGGATTGCGATCCGCCCAGTTTCCCGAGGACGCCGGCCCGATGGCGCACCCGATCCGGCCGCAGTCATACATGGAGATCCGCAACTTCTACACCATGACCGTGTACGAAAAGGGCGCGGAGGTGGTGCGCATGCAGCACACGCTGCTCGGGCCCGAATTGTTCCGCAAGGGCATGGATCTGTATTTCGAGCGGCACGACGGCCAGGCGGTGACCACCGACGATTTCGTTGCCGCGATGCAGGATGCCTCGGGGATCGACCTCACCCAGTTCAAGCGCTGGTACGACCAGGCGGGCACACCGGTGCTTGATGTTTCCGGGCGCTATGACGCGGCGGCGCAGCGCTACACGCTGCAGGTGAAGCAATCATGCCCGCCCACACCGGGCCAGACGGAAAAGCTGCCGTTCCACATCCCGTTCGCAGTCGGACTGGTGGGCCCGGACGGCCACGACATGGCAGCGCAGATGTTTTCGGTAAAGGCGCCGGAGGAGACGTTTGTGTTCGAGGGCGTGCCCGCGCAGCCGGTGCCCTCGATCCTGCGCGGATTCTCCGCGCCGGTGATCGCGAAGTATCCGTATACCGAAGCGGAACTCACGCACCTGATGGCGCACGATTCGGACGCGTTCAACCGCTGGGAGGCCGGACAGCGCCTCGTGACGCGCCTGTTGCTCGAAGGCAGCGGGGACGCGCCGCAAGCCTTCATCGACGCTTACGCGCGTGTATTGCGCGATGCGGCCGCCGACCCGGCGTTTGCCAGTGAGGCGCTGGGCCTGCCATCGGAAACGACGCTTGCCGAGCAGATGGACGTGGTCGACCCGGACGCGCTGCACGCCAGGCGCAACGGACTGCGCCGACAGCTCGCCGCGGCGCTGCGCAAGGAACTGCGCGCGACCTACGAGGCGATGGCGGTCAACGGCCTCTACTCACCGGATGCGGCGTCGGCGGGCAAACGGTCGCTGAGGAACCTGTGCCTGGGCATGCTGATGGAACTGGGCGAAGCCGAGATCATCGCGCTGTGCGCGCGGCAGTTTGAAACCGCCGACAACATGACCGACGCCATGGCGGCGCTGTCGCTGCTTGCAAACACCGACTGCCCGGAGCGCGGCGCGGCGCTCGACGCGGTGTATGCAAAGTGGAAGCACGAACCGCTGGTGGTGGACAAATGGCTAGCGGTCCAGGCAACGTCGCGACTGCCCGGAACCCTGGCCGAAGTGAAGCGACTGACCGCCCATCCGGCGTTCGACGCGAAGAATCCCAACAAGATCTACTCGCTGATCCGCGCGTTCGTCGCCGCCAACCAGGTGCGCTTCCACGCGGCCGATGGCGGCGGTTACGCGTTCGCGGCCGAACAGATCGTCGCGATCGACCGGCTCAATCCGCAGGTCGCGGCGCGTGTGGCGCGCTGCTTTGATCGCTGGAAGCGGTTCGACACCGGCCGCCAGGCGCTGGCCCGTGCCGCGCTGGAGGGCATCCGTGATACCGAGGGCCTGTCGCGCGACGTGGCGGAAATCATCGGCAAGGCGCTCGCCTGAGCGACGGGAATTAGAAACTTTTAGTTGGCGAAGTCCAGTAGCCACGCTGGTTGCACGCCAGTTGCTGTATCGAGTTCGATACAGAAATCGAGTGCATCACTTCCAGCCGATCACGTCGTAGCCGCGCTCGGACAGGCAGCGGCTGACGAAATTGCGGAACACCGGGCTGCCCTCGCCGTCGTGAAACGCACCGCCGACCGCGCCTGCGGTTCCGCCCACCGCGGCACCCGCCGCCGCGCTGTTCAACACGCTGCCGCCGCGGATCAGGCTCCCGACTGCGGCCGCGGCGCCGCCGATCGCCGCTCCCTGCATGCCGCCACGCGCGGCGGAACTTCCGCCCGAATTCGCCCCGGCCCGATCGGCCTGCGCAACGCAATCGTCCACATCGGCCTGGGCACGGGAGTCGCCGACCTGCTTGAATTTTGCGTTCGGATACAGCACCGGCCGCTGCTGGACCGCCGCACATCCCGCGACCGTCGCCACGACAATCCCGGCGGAGATCAGTGGGGCAAGAAAATTTTTCATCGTATGGCTCCCTTTCAGTGATTCAGGTCAGACTTTCAGCGCGAGCTTTTTCTGCACCCGCAGGTCGAACCGCTCGACGTTGACCACCACCCGCTCGTGCGTACCATCGCCGATCAGTTCGCGCTCGTCGCGCGCTTCGACACGGAAGGTCAGGGTGCGCCCGTCGATCTTCACCAGTTCGGCCGTGGCCTGCACCGCCATGCCGACCGGCGTCGCCGCGATATGGCGCACGTCGAGGTGGATGCCCAGCGACTGGTGGCCCGGCGCCAGCAGGTGTTCGCAGCAAGCCAGTGCAGCCGCCTCGAACAGGTTGATCATCACCGGCGTGGCCAGCACGCGCACCTTGCCGCTGCCGACGAAAGGCGCGGTGTGCTCGTTGGCCACCACGATCCGGTATTCGCCGGTCAGTCCCGTCCGCAGCCCGCTGCCTGCTTCCATGCGCCCCGCCTGTTGGCAAAGGACGCATGGTAACGCGGCGCGCCAGCCTGGGGCGCGCCGATCCGGCTTCAGTTACTTGCGCTTCTGCGCGTCGTGTTTCTCGCGATGGATCGCCCGGCTCTCGGCATTCTGCGCGCGGTTGATCCGCGCCTTCTCCTTGGCCGTCACGGTGCCGTCTGCAGCGGCGCGGGTTTCCATCCGGTCGATCTTCTTTTCCCCCGCCTTGAGGCGCGCGGCCTCGCGCTTGGTGAGTTCACCCGATTTCACGCCCTGCTCGATGCGTTGTTGCTGGTTGGCGTCACGCTTTTCCATGCGCGGGGTGCCCTGGGCGAAGGCCTGCGCCGAGAACACGGCGCCCAGCGCCACGATTGCCGCAAGTCTGGTGAGTTTCATGTTTTCCCCTTGTTTGAATTCATGGGACGTCCCCATGTGCGTATTGAACGCGAACCAGGCTCGGGATTCGTCGCAACGACCGTAAATTGTGTAACCAGTTGTGAGCCCGGCGCCGCGCTGGCGTGAAGCAGTTCACGAATCGAGGCTGAAAGCCGGGCAGCAGGAATTGCCGCGCAGCCGGGCCGGCGCAGGATCGGCCTATTGCAGGGGCGCGGGTCGCCCGATCGCATAACCCTGGCAGGCGGCCAGCCCCAGCTCGCCCAGCAACGCGATGGAGCCGGAATCCTCCACGCCCTGCGCGATCAGCGGAATCTCCAGAGGACGCAGCATCCGCACCATCGCCTCGACGATGAAACGCAGATCCTCGCGCACGCCGACCTGCCGGGTGAACGCCACCGCGAGCTTGATGTACGCGGGCAGGAGTTCATGCACGATGGCCATCGAGTTGCGGTCGATGTCGAAGTTATCCAGCGCCACCCGCGCGCCCAGCGCGCGGACCTCCGCCGCGAAGGTCCGGGTCAGCTCCGGGGACCGGCTTGCAGCGTAGCCCGTGATTTCGAACACAAGCCGCGTGGCGGTCTGCCGGCGGTTGGCAAACAAGGCGCGAATCGCCGCGCGGAACCCCTCATTCGCGATGCTTTGCATGGAAACGTTGACGCTTACTACCCGTGGCAGTGAAGCGTCGCGCTCCATCGCGGCAACGGTCTGTTCGATGACCTTGCGGTCGAGGGCCGCCAGCAAGCCGTGCTGGTTGGCGGCCGGCACGAACAGCGCGGCGGCAATCGGCTTGCCATCGCTGCCGGTGAGGCTGGAGAGGATTTCCAGTTGCAGGACGCTGCCGTCGGCCACGGATACGACCTTCTGCCCTAGCAGCGTGATGCGGTTGCCCGCGATTGCCGCCTCGATTTCCGCCTTCAGGTCCAGTTCGTCGCCGGCATCAATGCGCGCCGAAACGACGGCATGCCCGCCCCGTTGCGCAGCCTGCGCCAGCGCGCCCTCGGCCGCATTGGCCAGGTGCGCAAGGTTTCCCTCGCCGCTGAAATGGGCTAATCCGACGAAGGCCGCCGCGCCCGAGGGCAGCTCCTCCGACTGCAGCCGCAGGGCGAAGGCCTTGCAGATCCCTTCGGCCCAGGCGTGGCCCGAATCCGGCGTTGCGTTGGGCACGAACGCCGCAAGCGTCGGCCCCTGCCAGCGCCCGACGATCGGCACACCATGGTCGCCGGGCGCGGCCAGCGCCTCGGCAAGCCGCGCGAGGACCTCGTTGCCGCGCGACAGGCCGAAGATGCGGTTGATCTCCTCCAGGCCGCTCAGCGAGTAAAGCGCCAGCACGCCGGAATAGATCTCGCCGCCCTCGCCGATCGAGGAGGTGACGGCCTGCTCGAAGCCGCGGCGGTTCAGCTGTCCGGTCAGGGGATCCTCGAACGCCTCCTTGCGCAGGCGCTCCGCGCGATCCTCCTCCTGCGCTATCGCGTCGCGGATCTTCGCCGACAGGCTGTTGATGGCGTGCGTGACGCTCTGTAGTTCGCGGGTGCGCGGCGTGACATCGATGGAGACGAAATTTCGGTTGCTGATTGCGGTCGCGGCCCGTTCGATATCGCGCAGCGGCCTGAGTATGCCCGCGAGGTAGTAACGCACGCCCGCCAGCGCGAGCGCGAACAGCACGGCGAGCCAGGCCAGGGTCGCGGTCGCGGTGTCGAACAGCTGGCGGTAGGCGTAACCCGGGTGGACCTGCACCACCACGCGGCCAAGCTGCCGCCAGCCCGAGCTGATCAGGGCGTCCCCGCGCGGTCCCTGCAGCGGAATCAGTGCCGCGAACCAGCGCGGCACGTCGACCCCGCGCTCGCCGATCTCGCGGCCGAACACCCGAGTCCCGTCGGGCGCCAGCACGGCGATCGATTCAAAGTGGCCGCGGTCGAACACCGGGTTGACGAGAATGTTCACTTTGGAGGCGTCCAGCGTGCTCAAGCGCGAGCCGATCGACAGCGCGAGCGATGTCGCGGTCTCGTTGGCGTGCGAATCGAGCTGCTGCTCGAGCGAAACGCGGGCCTTGGAAACATAGATGGTCTCGATGCCCAGCAACAGCGCGAGGAAGGCGGCGGTGATGCCTGCGAACAATTGGCGGCTGAGTGTCATGCATGCGCTCCGGTGCTTGGGGCTAGGTCCTGCTTTCGGCGATCAAGCGGTTCTGCACTGCGAGCCAGGCGCGGATCTGCGACGGATTTGCGCGACGCTTGCCCTGCACGAGTTCCACTTCATCGTCATTGAAACTGTAGACTGGTTCCAAGTCGGCGCGTTCCCCGGCGGGACGCACCTTCGGATCCAGGTTATCGAGGATCAGCGGCTCGGCGTCCGGCCTCGCGTAGTACGCCAGCACCATGTGGGCCTGGCCCTGGAGGCGCAGGGCGCGCACATAGGTGATCCTCAGGCGTGATATCGGCACCCCTAGTTCCTTGAGAAGATAGTACTTGGCGATGGCGTAATCCTCGCAGTCGCCGCCCGCGCTTCCGATCGACTCCGCCGGGGTGGCCCAGTAATCGTCCTCGCCCCAGTGCACCTTGTCATCGAGAAACCTCACGCGCGTGTTGATCGCATCGTTGACGCCCTGCAGGGAACCGGCCTCGAGTCCCGGGGCGGCCTCCATGCGACGCAGGAAATCGGCCGCCTTCTGTGCCCTGGCATACGCTATCCATGATGTCAGGCGCCCGGGCGTGGGCGGTCCGAAGCGCAGCGTGTACTGCGAGATCAGCGCCGCACTGACCCGGGTGGTAAAGCCCAGATCTGGCGCTTCCTGCGCGAAGCACCATACGCACGCCAACAATCCCGCCACGGCCGCGGAAACAGGCTGCCCGAACCGGTTCGCTCGTTTCACGAAACCGCCGCGAGATTCAGTTGCACTGGGTGGCGAAGAACACGGATCGAGAGCTCCTGCGCGATTGCGAAACATACTGCCGCCAATCCGCGCGAAATGCCAGCCTCCGCCGGAAGGTGTGCGGTGACGCGAGCCCGCGCGTGAGCCGGGAGACCGGGGTCCGCTATTGCTGCGCGGCGGCGTGTCGGCTATATTGTCCGCATGCAGGAGAGCACCGGATCCGTCCGGTCACCGAAGGCGCAAACTCCCATGCACGCTCAGGTCCCGTACTGCATATGTTGAATCGCCGTCTGGAGAGCCGTCACCCCGGGTGACGCACCGAAGGAGCAAGGCCGCAGCGGGCGCTGTGGGTGAATCTCTCAGGTAACACGGACAGGGGGAGCGGCAAATGCGCGGCGGCAAGCCCGCCCGCGCGGCCTTTCCTGAAGGTGTCCCATGCGTGTCATCGTTCTCGGCTCCGGCCTGCTCGGCGTTTCCTCCGCGTATTACCTCGGCCG
>JBBQVP010000085.1:0-17245 GCA_038211455.1 Burkholderiales bacterium | reverse complement strand
TGCAGCTGCCTGACCAGCGGGAGGATCTTCTTCTCCAGCGCCTCCGGCGTCACCGGCCCGATCTGCTTGTAGCGAATAATCCCGGCGCGATCGATCACGAATGTCTCCGGCACGCCGTACACGCCGAAATCGATTCCCACGCGGCCATCGAGATCGGTCACGCTCAGCACGTACGGGTCGCCGAACTGCTTCAGCCAGGCTTTCGCCTCCGGCGACTTGTCCTTGTAGTTGAGCCCGACCAGGGGCACCACGCGCTTGCGCGAGAGCTCGATCAGCACCGGATGCTCTTCGCGGCAGGAGACGCACCACGAAGCCCAGACGTTCAGCAGCCACACCTGGCCGAGCATGTCCTTCTGCGAAAACTCGAGGCCCGGCTGTTCCAGCTGCGCGAGCTTGAACGCCGGCACCGGCTTGTCGATCAGGGGCGAGGGCACTTCACGCGGATTCAGCGTCAGGCCGATGCCGAGAAACGCCACCAGCACCGCGAAGAGGCCTAGCGGAAGCAGGAACCGGTTCACGTGCCCAGCGCCCTGCGTCGCCCCTTCGCCGGACCGTCGACGCGCACCTGCGCATTTGCCCCGTCGACCCGCTCCTCGCGCCGCACGACCATCCGGTAGCGCCGATCCATCAGCGCAAGCAGGCCGCCCAGCGCCATGATCGTGCAGCCGCCCCAGATCCAGGTCACGAACGGCTTGTAGTAGATGCGCACGCTCCAGGCTCCTGCATCGACGGGCTCCCCCAGCGACACGTACAGGTCGCCAAACAAGCCGGTTTCGATGTCCGCCTCGGTCATCGGCATGTTGCTTACGTTATAGGCGCGCTTTTCGGGGTGCAGCACCACGACCTGCTTGCCGTCGCGGCTGACTGTCACCGTCCCGCGCGAGGCGCGGTAGTTGGGCCCTTTCGCGCTCTTCGCACCGTCGAAACGGAACACATACCCGCCCACCGTCACCGTGTCGCCGACATCCATGCGCACATCGCGCTCGATCTCGTAGCCCTTGACCAGCGTCACGCCGATGATGAACACGGCCACGCCCAGATGCGCGAGCAGCATGCCGTAGTAGCCGCTCGATTGCGATGCGAGCTTCGCGCCCAGGCTGCCCGGCATCCTGGAGAGCCGCTCGCGCAGGTTCACGAAGCTTGCTGCCGAGATCCAGAACGCGAGCGCCAGCCCGAAGCTCACCATCGGGCTCCAGAGCGCAAAGCTCCAGCCGGCCAGCCCCAGGGGAACGAGCAGCGCCGTGACCACGCTCACTGCCAGCGCCCAGCGCAGGCGGCGGACCAGCTCGGCGGGGTCAGCCTGCTTCCAGCGCGTGATCGGCCCCACGCCCATCAGGAACAGGGCAGGCGTCATCAGCGGCACGAACACGGCGTCGAAATACGGTGGCCCGACCGAAATCTTGCCCAGTCCGAGCGCATCCAGGAACAACGGGTACAGCGTGCCCAGCAGCACCGAGCCCGCCGCCACCACCAGGAACACATTGTTGGTCAGCAGCATCGACTCTCGCGACACCGGCTCGAACGTCCCACCCAGCCCCACCTTCGGCGCCCGCCAGGCGAACAGCGCGAGCGACCCGCCGATAACCAGCACCAGGAACGCCAGGATAAAGATCCCGCGCCTCGGGTCGGTGGCGAACGCATGCACCGAGGTCAGCACGCCGGAGCGCACGAGGAAGGTCCCGAGCAGGCTCAGGCTGAAAGCCGAGATCGCCAGGAGCACGGTCCAGCTGCGGAACCCCCCTCGCTTTTCGGTCACCGCCAGCGAATGCAGCAGCGCCGTGCCGACCAGCCAGGGCATGAAGGAGGCGTTCTCGACCGGGTCCCAGAACCACCAGCCGCCCCAGCCAAGTTCGTAGTAGGCCCAGCCGCTGCCAAGGGCAATGCCGCAGGTCAGGAAGCACCAGGCGAGGATGGTCCAGGGGCGCGACCAGCGCGCCCAGGTCGCATCCA
Organism: Burkholderiales bacterium; assembly: GCA_038211455.1. Classification (GTDB taxonomy): domain Bacteria; phylum Pseudomonadota; class Gammaproteobacteria; order Burkholderiales; family SG8-39; genus SZAS-79. The sequence continues at coordinate 15,295 of JBBQVP010000085.1, read as the reverse complement.
GCCGGCCGCCGAGAAGCGCGGCAATGGCAAACGCGAACGCCACCGAGAACCCCACGTAGCCCATGTAAAGCATCGGCGGATGAATCACCATGCCCGGGTCCTGCAACAGCGGGTTCAGGTCTCGGCCATCCTCAGCCGCTGGCAGCAGCCGCGCGAAGGGATTCGACGTAAGCAGGAGGAAAAGGAGGAACCCAGAACTCACCAGCCCCATGACCCCGATCACGCGTGCCACCATCTCCTCGGGAAGGTGCCGGCTGTACAGCGTCACGGCCGCAGTCCACACGCCCAGCATCAGCACCCACAACAGCATCGACCCTTCGTGCGAGCCCCAGGTAGCGGCGATGCGGTACTGCAGCGGCAGCTGGGAGTTCGAATTGGTCGCCACGTTCAGGACCGAAAAATCGTTGCTCGCGAACGACCAGGCGAGGCAAACAAACGCAATAGCCACGAAGAGAAACTGCCCCTGGGCCGCCGGGCGCGCCACCGCCATCCACGCGGTGTTCCCGCGCGCGGCGCCAACGATGGGAAGCACGCCCTGCGCCAACGCCAGGGTCAGTGCGAGAATGAGCGAAAACTGGCCTATCTCTGGAATCACGTGTTATCGCCTTTTGGAGTGCGGCCTATTGAGCTGAAACGCTCTTCTGCGCCTTCTGCGCCTGCTCGATCGCGTGACCCGCCTCAGGCGGCATGTAATTCTCGTCGTGTTTGGCCAGCACGTCGGTCGCGCGAAACACCCCGTCGGCGTCGAGTTTTCCCTGGGCAACCACCCCCTTGCCTTCCTTGAACAGGTCGGGAAGGATGCCCGTGAACACCACCGGGATCGTCTTGGCGGTATCCGTAACGTTGAACTTTACGGTCAGGCCGTCGCTCTGCCGTTTCAGGCTGCCAGTCTCCACCATGCCGCCGATCCGGAACGACCGCTCGATCGGGGCCTCCTTGGCAATCACCTGGCTCGGGCTGAAGAAAAACACGAGGTTGCTCTGGAACGCATTCAGCACCAGCGCGGCGGCAATGCCGATCACGGCCAGGCCGGCGGCGATGAGCGCCAGTTTCTTATGACGAGGTTTCATGTGAAGGAAGGGAAGTTTGCCCTTGGAGGACCGTTAATTGCATGCGACCCGGATACGGAAATCATTTTACGCTACAGCGCGCAGCGCCGGACGGATCGCGGCACACATACCGGCAACTTCGACCAGTTCCGGGCGAAGTGGTTTCATCAATTGCCTCACCCAATTTGGTGTATTGTCATTTCGACGGTGCAATTGAACAATCGCACCCATCGCGACGCTGTTTTTTTAACCAGACAAGAGATTCCCATGCTCAAACATGCCTTTCTGCTCGGCGTCATTTTCCTGGGGATTTCTGCCGGGAACGCCATCGCCACGCCCTTCAGCGAGGGCTTCCGCAAGTGCCAGGAATGTCATGAGCCGGAGGTCGAGGTCTGGAAAAAGACGGCTCATTTCAAGTCTTACAACGAAATTCACAAGAAAGAGTCGGCGGCCAAGATACTTGCCGCAGCGGGCGGCGGCGCCAGCATGCGGCAGAACAGTAACTGCGTCATGTGCCACTACACTGAAACCAAAGACTCCGAGTCCGCAAAGCCGAAGGTTGCATCGGGACCGTCGTGCGAAAGCTGCCACGGCGCGTCTTCGGAATTTCGTGACGTCCACAACTTTTACGGGGACGGGGTCGCCGACCCCAGCAAGGAAGCGCCGGCCAACAAGACAAAGCGCCTCGCTGCTGCCACCAAGGCCGGCATGATCTGGTCGTTCATGACCTATGACATCGCAGCCAACTGCATGGGCTGCCACGGACTTGCCCAACCCAACCTGAAGGGCGACGTGCTGGCCAAAATGCTGGAGGCCGGGCACCCCGGGGAACCCGAATTCGAGCTGGTCCGCTATTCGCAAGGGTCGGTGCGGCATCGCTACTACCCGCCGAAGGTGGACGTCAACGCGGAAATGAATCCCGCCGAACTCGCGCGTCTGTTCATCGTCGGCCAGGCCGCCAAGCTGGTGTCCGCCACGTCCGCGGCCGGCAAATCCAGCGCACCCAAATATGTTGCCTTGCAGAAAAAGCGGGGGCAGGACGCCCGTGCAGCCCTGCAGACCGTGGCCGACCTTCCGGAAACCAAGGCGGTGCTGGACAAACCAACCGCTGACACCGCGCGCAAGCTCGCCGATGCCCTGAAAGGCAAAGACATGTCAGCCAAGGTCAAGTCGCTGCTGCCCGCCAAGAACACCTACAAGTGACCGGACGACCGCGCGACCTCGTTGCGCAATGATTTTCGACGGGCAAGTTGGATTCGAACCCAACCGGGACCCTGCCGATGAGTGATGCGCAGCTGATGGAGCGTCCACGGCGCTGGGACGCGCCGTTCGACCCGGCCATGTCCGACAGTGTCGTAGACGCGCTGCTGGAGCGCCCTGAATTTTCCTCGATTGACGCGAGCCGGTTTCCTGGCGCGGCGCCGCTGCGCGGGATTCTGCAAAACGACTGCAGGATCGGTTTTTACCAGCCCGGCGACATCGTGGTGCGCGAAGGTGACTACGGCAATTCTGCGTTTCTGGTGTTGTCGGGAACCATGCGCGTAGTTCTGCCGCCCGGACTGCCGCGCCAGGTTCTCGGTCGCGCAGCCGACAGGAAGCGAAACACCTTCAGCGTGCTGCGCAGCATGCTGACCCACACGCGGATCCCGGAGGTCAGGGATACCAGCCAGTACAGATCGGCGGCTGCGCGCTCCGGCGGTTCGGGCGAGAAGCGCGACTCGCTGTGCAATGTACGCGATCCGGCAGGCCTGTTTGGGTCCGGGGTTGACCCGCGCGCCGATCCAGCCCGGCTTCCCACGCTCGCCACACAGTTCAAGACCGCGGTGCTGCCGCCCGGGTCCCTGTTCGGCGAGGTGGCGGCGCTAGGCCGCGTACAGCGCTCGGCTACGGTGTACGCGGAAACGACCTGCCAAGTGGTCGAGATGCGCTGGCAGGCCCTGCGCGACATCAAGAACCGCGATGACACATGGCGAGATCGAATTGAGCAAGGGTACCGGGCGAACCAGCTCAAGACCCATCTTGCGGAACACCCCCTGCTTGCCGGGATCACGGCAACAGCATTGCAGAAGATCGCAGATCAGACGTTGTTCGAGACCTACGGCTCGTTCGAATGGAACGTCGGTTTCAACGCCTGCAAGCGCGGTGAGCGCCCTGCGCCCGGAACCGAGCCGCCGGTCGCCCTGGAAGGTGATTATCCGGACGGGTTGCTGCTGGTCATCGGCGGCTTCGGGCGGGTATCAATCGGGCTGGGGCATGGTGCAAGGACACTCACCTACCTGCGCGAAGGCGACCATTTCGGGCTGGACGAGCTCGTCGAGGCGTGGGGATCAGGGAACGACACGCCGTACGAAACAAGCCTGACCGCACTCGGCTACCTGCACGTGCTGCGCATCCCCTATTCGGTACTTGCGGAGCTGGTTTTCCCGAACCTTCCTGCGCGCGGCGGCAGGCTGATCGATGCGGCCTCGCGGCCGATCGCGGAGGACGCGTTCCTCGAGTGGGCGGTCGAGCAGCGCTTCATCAATGGCACCCAGACCATGCTCATCGATCTGGACAAATGCGTGCGCTGCGACGACTGCGTCCGCGCGTGCGCGGACACGCACGATGGCAATCCCAAGTTCTTACGCCACGGCCAGGAGCTGGGCAACTGGATGGTCGCGAACGCCTGCATGCAGTGTATCGATCCAGTCTGCATGATCGGCTGTCCCACGGGCGCGATTCACCGCTCCCTGGATGGCGGCGTGGTCCTGATCAACGACCTGACGTGCATCGGTTGCGGAACCTGCGCCAGCGCGTGCCCGTACGACAATATCCGGCTCGTGCCGATCCGCGAAAAGAACGGCCAACCTGTGATCGACCCAATCTCACGCGAGTCGATCCTGAAGGCCACCAAGTGTGACCTGTGCTCCTCGCTGCCCAGTGGGCCGTCCTGCGAGCGCGCCTGCGCGCACGACGCGCTGAAACGTGTCGACATCCAGTCGCTCATCCGGCTGACAGCGCAGGCAGGCGACTGAATGGCGTCGCCCGTGCGCGAACTTCGCATACTCGCCGGGATCGACCCGGCGACCGTTCATCGCGCGCAAATGCGCCGGACATGGCGGACACTCGGCGTGTTCTGGGGCATCGCCCTGCTCGGATGGCTGCTGGTCAGCGCGCTGGCATGGCATGCCGAGCGCAGTCTGGGCAAGGCTTCGGTTGTCACCGGCTACGCATTGTTCGCGGTGATCCTCTCGCTGGGTTTGTTCAAGGTGCGCAAGCGCCTTCTGGTGCTGCCGCTGGGCACCGTGCGCGAGTGGATGCTCGCGCATCTCGTGCTCGGAGCGATCAGCATCCCCCTGTATTTCCAGCACACGGGCAGTCTATGGCCAGGCGGGCGCTATGAGCAGGCGCTGGCGCTGGCCTTCTATTTCGTGACGCTCTCGGGCATCGCCGGTTACGTCCTGCAGCGCCTGCTTCCCCGCCGGCTGACCGACCTGGAGGACGAATTCATCTATGAGCGAATCCCCAGCGAACTCGCCTCGCTGCGCGAGGAAGTCGAGGAACTCGTCCTGAAGGCGGTCAAGGAGCTTGGTTCCGACACGCTGGGCAGGTACTACACGGAATCGCTCGAGTGGTTCTTCCTGCGACCCCGCTTTCTGCTGGGACACATCGTGGGAAGCGGGCGCAGCTCGGGCTGGATCCGCGGCCGCATCACCGCCCTGCGCCGATACCTGAGCGATCGGGAGCGCGAATACCTCGAGCAGGTTGAGAAGATCGCTCTGCGCAAGAGCCGGGTCGATGCGCATTACGCGTTGCAGAGCGTGCTTAAACTCTGGCTGTTCATCCACGTTCCGGCCGCGGTCCTGGTTGTCCTGCTGGCCTGCTGGCATCTGCTCGTCGTCAACATCTACGCGCGCTGACCGATCGATGATTGACCGCAGCCGTTTCGGACACAAGGTAAGCGCCTACGAGAGGCCGGACCAACCGTACCGCTGCGGCCGTGGCGGCATGTGGAAGAAAGTCTGCTGGCAGGGACCGGGGGTTGAAGGGCACTGCGGCGGGGTAGCGGAATGCAATCCGGCGCGAATCGGTGACCGCTGGGAGTGCCGCCGGCCCAGGCGTGCCGGCGGAACCTGCAAGGACGGCCCGAGCCCGGACGGCACCTGCGCGCACCGCCGCCCACCGTGCGCACCGCGCAGGAACGTCCGCTCCATGCGCGCCCACGTTTCGGTGATTGCTGTCCTCGCGTTGTTCGTACTGCTCATCATCGGAATTGACCCACGCACGGATAGCGTGGTCGCCCCGGCAGCAATCGACGCCGGCAATCTTTCCAGCATGCACGCCGGGTTTACCCGCGACCAGGGATGCGCCGCCTGCCACACCAGCCATACCCGGAACGCCGGAAGCTGGCTGCTGGCTGCTTTTCGCAACAACGATCCGAGCGAACGCTGCGTCGACTGTCACGACTTCGCCGGCCCGGCCAAGCTTGCGCATAACAAGGCGCACCCGAAACGGGCGGATCTGGGAGCGATTTCCTGCGTCAGCTGCCACACGGAGCATCGCGGAGCCGCGGAAAAAATCGCGCAAGTGCCCGACTTTGCCTGCGCCAACTGCCACCAGAAGTCGTTCGACAACTTCGCCTCCAGCCATCCCGCATTCCCTTCGCAGTACCCCTATACGCAGCCCGGCACGATCTACTTCGACCACACCAAGCACATCAAGGACTATTTCACCGACCCGAAACGTACCAAAGGCCCTGACCGCGATGCGAAGTTCGCGGCGGAGGCAAGGACAAAGTGCACGACCTGCCATTCGGTAGAGAACGCGGCACGCGAGGTCAAGCCTAAGACCTATGCGCAGATATGCGCGGGTTGCCACGATGGCCAGATCACCAAGCGCGAACTGGTGCTGTTCGAGCCGTCTCGGATGACGGCGGCAGCATCGATCCTGCTCGGCATTGAAAAGGACGGCGACGAGAAGGAGGCCAAGCAGGCCCTCTCCAAACTGTGGGGTTCGCTGTCGCGCTCCGGCAGCGAGGCACTGGCGGGCATGGTGCCGCCGCCGGACCCGGCACGCAAGGCGCCGGCAGATGCGCTCTATGCCGGAATGCGTAGCGAGGTTTCTCGCGAAGCCGGCGCGGCATGGTCAACCGGGCGCGAACTCGCCGCCATCGGCAAGCCTGACGCGCCGGGCTGGGCGACCGGCGAAAACAGCGAAGGCAACCCGTCGCTGTTCTACCGGCCTTCTGGCCATGCCGACCCGGTGCTGAAAGAGTGGATAGAGACATTGCGCGCCGGACTGCAGCAAAAGGACGCAAAGAAACGGGCCCTGGCCAAGGAGGCGATGAACGACTTCCTCGACAGCCAGACCGGACCCGGCGCCTGCGGAAAATGCCATTCGTCGGCGCTGCGCTCGGTGACTGCCGGCGCGACCGGGGCAGCCTGGGGATACGCGAGTTCCTCTGCGCCTTCATCAACGCGCTACATGCATGCCCCCCATCTGGGTCTGGTCGATCCGGACGCCGGCTGCACAAACTGTCACGCCCTCAACAAGGACTCGAAGTATGCGAAATACTTCACCGGTAAGGCATCGGCGCCAGCGCAATACGAGAGCGGTTTCTCCGGAATCCGCAAGGAAACCTGCATTGAGTGCCACAAAGAGGGGCAGGTAAACTCGGCATGCCAGGTGTGCCACGCGTATCATCTTCCGCATCGCTTCAATCTAGGCTTCAGACAAAAGGGGGCAGCACCAAAATGACCGCGCTCGATCTGGCAGGGCCGCGCTGGGGCGGTTCCCTGCGTACGGTGCTGACGCACGCACTGGGTTTGTTTCTCTGTCTGTCGATCGCCTTGCCCGGAGACGCCCACGCGCAGCGCCGGGCACGCGGGGCACCCGCCCCTGCCGAAACGCCCGCCCCGACACCCGCCTCGGCACCCGCCTCGGCACCCAGTGAGGCATCGGACAAGGCGCCGGCCCAGGCGCCCGCTGTGGCGCCCGCCCGGGCGCCCGCCGCAGACCCCCACGCCAAGGTGATGGCCGAGGACCAATACCCCAGCGCGGGCAAGTGCAAGGCCTGCCATGCGCAGATCTACGACGAATGGCGCAGTTCCAATCACGCCTACGCCGGCATCTCGCCGATGTTCCACAAGTTCGAACAAAAGATCAGCGAACTTGCGCCGACCATCGGCTCGTTCTGTGTGCGCTGCCACATGAGCGTGGGCACGGCGCAGGGCGAAGATCGCGCCATGCCACTGTGGAAACGCAGCCAGGTGTCGCGCGAGGGCGTTACCTGCATCAGCTGCCACCGTGTGAACGAGGAGTACTCCAAGGAAAACGGCGAGCGTCGCATCGAGCCCGGATCGATCCATGACCCGGTCTACGGCCCCTTCGATGGCGATGGTGTCGCGGAAGTAGTCAAAAATCCCGGCAAGTACCGCGTCGCGACGAACAGTTCGGCACGCGGCACCAGGATCCACAACAGTGCAATCAAGTTCGAGCAGATTTCGACCTCCGAATTCTGCGTCTCCTGCCACCAGGTCGCGGTCAACGTCGGCATCAAGCTGGAAGTGGTATGGGACCAGTACCGCTCCTCGCCCGCCAGGGAACAGGGCATCACGTGCCAGGACTGCCATATGGGCAAGACGCCGGGCAAGCCCGATGGCTACGCGACCGGCGCCGCGGCGAAAATCGGCAGCCAGGTCGTCAACAGCGGCCGCAAGCATGCCAACCACGCCTTCTACGGCCCCGGCTACCCGATCGCCCACCCCGGGGTGTTTCCGCACAACGAGAATGCGGAAAAATGGGGCATGGAGGACTGGCTCAAGTTCGACTATCGCGCAAAGTGGGGCAGCGAGGAGTTCGAGACCGCGCTGAAGTCCGGCAAGCTCAAGGCAAATTTCCCGAAAGAGTGGGCCGATTCAGCAGACCGCGCGAGCGCGTGGGAGGTAGTGCAGGAAAATCTGGAGGCCATCGAAAAGAAGAAGGGGCAACGCAAGCAGGTCATGGAGAACGGCTCGCGCATCGATGGTCCGTTCTTCGTATCCGAGCTGAAATCCGGCGAGCCGCTGCGCTTCTCGTACAAGATCTCCAACACGGATCCCGGCCACAACCTGCCCTCGGGATCGCTAGGCGCGCAGCCGGAGATCTGGCTCAACGTCGCGCTGATCGGCCCCGACGGAAACCGGGTCTGGGAAAGCGGATATCTGGACTCCAACGGCGACATGGCGGACCTGCACTCGCTCGATGTCCGCGCCGGCAAGATTGCGCATGACGACCAGCTGTTCAACCTGCAGACCAAGTTCCTGACGACCAACGTAAAGGGAACAGAGCGCGAAATGTACCTCCCGGTGAATTTCGACATCGACCAGATACCGTTCCTGCGCCCGCCCTCGCAACCGGTGTCGGTGATGAATCACCCTCCCTTCGTGCGGATGGAACAACGCTCCATCCCGCCACTGGGCAGCAAGGTCGCGAGTTACAAGGTGCCGGCCGGGCTGGTCTCGACGCCGGGCAAGTACCGCCTCGCCGTGCGCATGCGCAGCCGAGCGGAACCGATCTACTTCATGCGCTTCGTCGGCGCCACCACCGACATGGAGCGGTCGATGAACGAATGGATGCTCGACATCCATCCCTACAGCGTGGAATTCGAGGTGAAAAAATGAACGCCCCGTCTGCGTTGCCGCGCTCCTTGTATCGTCCGATAGCCGGCTGGCGAAGCGCCTGCGTTGCCGTGGCGCTCGCTTACGGCGTGGCGTTCATTTCGCCCGCCTTCGCGGCGGGCGAGGGCGGCAAGCCGGAAATGTCCCCTGAGGCGACACCCGCCGGCCACGGCTCCGACGCGTTCGGCCCGGATCCCGCCTATGAATCCAGGCCCTACAGCGATGAAGACCAGATAAAGATCTACGGCGGAAAATTCCAGGTGCAGACCCCGCGGCCGATGCTCGAGCTTGGCCGCCCGATTTACCAGAGCGGTCCGCTGCAGAAGTCAGGCACCGGGATGGGGGCAAAGAACCCGACCTCCAACGCATTCTCGATCTACGGTGACTGGCGCACGGCGGTTGCGCGCAACGTCAACGGGGGAACGCGCACCAGCGTGCTTGCCACCCGGCTGAACCTGGACATCGACTATCGCTTCACGGCGACAGAACGTGTACATGCGTTCTTTCGTCCTCTTGACAACGGCACCGAATTCACGCGCTGCGAGTTCCAGAACAACCGCTCAAGCAATTGCACCGCAAAGCTGGACATGAAGGCCGACGCCCTGTTTTTTGAAGGCGACCTGGCAGCGATGATGGCGGGATGGACCGGCAAGAACCAGAAATTCGACCTCGCCTTTGCGGCAGGCAAGATGCCGTTGCTGTTCCAGAATGGCATCTGGCTGGAGGATGCAATCACGGGACTCGCAGTGTCTCTGCCCGGAAAGAACAGCGCGGCACTTGGCATCTCGAACATGGACGTCACCTTCTTCACCGGGCAGAACGACGTCAACGCGGGCGGCGTGCGCGACCGGTTTGGCGCGCTCGCGAAAAACCATGTGAAGGTATACGGCGCGACCGCGTTCATCGAGGCGAACCAGGGCTTCTGGGAAGCCGGCTATGCCTACACGGACCCACGCAACGAACTTTCGGACCAGCATTACCACAACGTGGGCCTTGCGTTCACGCGCCGCTACGGCGGCTGGCTCTCCAACAGTGTGCGTGTGATCCACACCTTCGGCCAGAAGCCCAATGCCCCCACCCTGCCAAGCGCGAACGGAACGCTCCTCCTGATAGAGAACTCGTTCGTTACAAGCAAGCCTTCGACGCTGGTTCCCTATCTCAACCTGTTTGTGGGCGCCGGAAATCCTCAGTCGGTGGCGCGGGCGGTCGACGCGGGCGGAATCCTCAAGAACACCGGGATCAATTTTGAGACCGACGGGCTGACAGGCTACCCCAAGCTGAACGACACGGGAAACAACACCTATGGCGGCGCCCTCGGCATGCAATATTTGTTCGCCCTCGACCAGCAACTGGTGTTCGAACTGGCGACAACCCAACCGCGCAAGGACCCGGCGAGCCGTACGCTTGTCGGCCGCGAGGTCGGCCTGGGTGTCCGCTATCAGCGGCCCATCGACAAAGCGTGGTTATTCCGCGTCGATGCGATGATCGCGAATCGCGCCAACGCCAAGGACCTGGCTGGCGTGCGATTCGAACTGCGCCGCAAATTCTGAGGACGGCATCGCCTAAATGGCCACCGTAATCCACTCGATCGCGCTACTGGCGGCCATCCTGGCGCTGGCATACCTGGGCTTGCTCATGCAGGGCGTATACCGGCGCCAGGCGCAGATGGCGCGCCTGCACAACGAGGAAAGGAATCTGCTGCGTGCCCGCCTTGAAATGATCGCGACGCCGCTGGCAAAAGTCGCCAGCGACAAGGCGCAGGTGGCGTGGTCCGGGTTCCGCAAATTCCGCGTCGAGGGCAAAGTCCTCGAAGCCGAGTCGTGCTGCTCCTTCTACCTCGCGCCGCACGACGGCCGCCCGCTGCCGGCGTACCTTCCTGGGCAGTACCTCACTTTCCGTCTCCAGGTCCCCGGACAGCCGCGCGAATTAACGCGTTGCTATTCGCTCTCGGACAGCCCGGAACACACAGATTACTACCGTGTGACGATCAAGCGCATACCGCCTCCTCCGAACACCCCGGAGTTACCCTCTGGCGTCGTGTCGAGCCATTTCCATGACCGGATCCAGGTAGGCGACATCCTTGATGTCAAGGCGCCCAGTGGCCATTTCCACCTGGACGTGGAAAGCCGCACGCCAGTTGTCCTGGTCGGCGGCGGGATCGGCGTCACGCCTGCGCTCAGCATGCTCAACTACCTTGTCACGGCGCCTGGCAAGCGCGACGTATGGTTTTTCTACGGCGTACGCAATGGGCGCGAGCATATGCTGAAGGAGTACCTGGCGGAAATCGGCGCGCAGCACCCGAACGTGCGCATCGTTGCCTGCTACTCAGATCCGCTGCCGGATGAAAAAGTCGGCGAAGATTTCCAGTTCAGGGAACGCGTCAGCGTCGACCTGTTCAAGCGCCTGCTTGAGGTAAACAATTTCGATTTCTACGTCTGCGGGCCACCGCCGATGATGGAATCGCTCACCAAGGGGCTATCGGAGTGGGGCGTTCCCGAGGACAAGATCCATTTCGAGGCATTCGGTCCAGCGTCAGTCAAGAAAGTCGCGCGGCAGGAACCTGCGAGAGGCGTGGATTCGGAAGGTGTCGAGGTCAGCTTTGTCCGCTCGGGCAAGACCGTGAAGTGGTCCGGGGACTCCGGCTCGCTGCTTGAGTTGGCCGAAGCGCACGGTATCCGGATAGACTCCGGTTGCCGCGCGGGCAGTTGTGGGACCTGCGTTACGGCCGTCCGCGATGGAAAGGTGACCTACCTGGGCGGAAATCCCGACTTCGATATTGAAAAAGGCAGCTGCCTGGCCTGCGTCGCAGTGCCCAGCGGCGCCCTCAGCCTGGACGCATGAAATGGCACGTTTGAGCAACGCACAGGGGCTGCTTTTCGCCGAGATCTCTACGGAAGAACTGCGCATGGAGAGCGCGCCGGTCACCACACTGAAAGGCTGGTTCGGCGCGCAGCAGATCGGTCAGATCAAGTCACTGATCACGAATACGGTGAACGAGCAGAAAGGTGTCGTCACCCACACTGTCGGGGATTCCGTCCTCAGCAGTTTCGCCGACGCGCAGTCTGCGCTGAACGCCGCTCTGGTAATCCAGCAGAAGGTCACCAAGGCACAGAATCCGTCCAGCGGGACCATCGTCAAGGTGCGGATAGGACTGGCGTACGGGCCGGTCCGGGTTTATGCGGGAAAGGTCTCCGGCGACTCAGTCACGGCCGCAGGCATGCTGCTTGAAAAGGCGCAGCCCGGCGAAATTCTTGCGGACCAGGCGATGAAGGATGCCGCTGGCTCAGCCATCCAGGGGGTCCGCTTCGAGAGCTGCGGACTGGTGGAGGGTGTAGCCGCACATCGGGTGGTATCGCAATCCTCGGCGGCGTCGACTGCCCAGGACACCACCCGCACCCAGCCAAGGCCACCGGTCGCAGCCGCGCAAGCGACGCCAATTCCTCAGCCAAAACCGGCCTCGGCCGCGCCTGTGCCTGCAGCGCCCGCATCCATCGCGCGCGGCGTCGGGGCCACCGGACTGGTCCTCAAATTTTCCGGGGTGGAGCGCCGTTTTTCACCCGGTGATGGCGAAATATTTATGGGGCGCGGCAAGGACGTGCACATCACCGTTCCGGAAATTCACGTGTCAAGAAAGCACGCGAAAATCGTCTGGGAGGAGGGGGGCTACCCGCACCTTGTCAATCTAAGCCAGAACGGCGCCTGCGTGCGTCAGGCGGGGACCGGGCGGGAACAGACCTGCATGACCAAAGTCCTGCTCGAGGGCAGCGGTGAAATCGCCCTTTGCAGCCGATTCGGCCAGATAACTTCGCCTGCGGAAATCATCAGCTTCAGCCTGGTTTCGGGCTAGACAAGGCGAGGCCGCCCGGAATTGCCGTGTATCCGCACCGGCCGCCAAGCGCGCGCCGGCCCAGTAGCGCTACACTTGCTGCTTATGCGTCGATGCAGGGTCGCGCTCCGCGCTCACCGGCAACGCGCGCAGACACGAAAACGAGCCCGAACAGAAGAACGTCATGCCGATCAAAGTCAACGTCTCGCTTACCGCCGGTGGCCAGCTCAAGCCGGTCTCCAGCCGCACGCTGGACGAGGCGCACATCACCATCGGGCGCGACAAGGAGTGCTCGCTGACGCTCGAGGATGCCCAAAAGCACGTGTCACGCGTGCACGCAAAGCTGGATGCCGAAGCGGGCATTTACCTGATGACCGTAGTTTCAAAGGTGAATCCGGTCATGGTGAACGGCAAGCGCCATATGTACGAGGAACGCGTCGCGCTGACCGATGGGGACATCCTGACGATCGGGCTGTACAAGCTCGAAATCCTCATACCCCCGGTACCTGCGAAAACCGCCCCCCCGCCACCACCCAGGCCCGCTGCCCCGCCCCCGGCCGCTTTCGCGGAGGACATGACCTACATCCCGCCCGCCCAGGCTGAGGACCCGACCCCGGCGGCATCGGCCATCCCGGATGACTTCTCGGAAGACATGACCTATATGCCGCCGGCGCGTTCACGCGCGCCTGCGCCTGCGACACCTCCAGCGCCGCAGGCGCGCGGCCTGCCGATCGGCGTCGGAGCCGATGCAGATTCCACATATATCCCCCCCGCGCCCGGCGAGCCTCCTGCGGACGACGAAATCACGTTCGTTCGACCGGCAGCTTCAGAGATGACCAACCCCCTGGGTCGGGCGTCAAAGCCGGCCGCGCCACCGCCGGAAGACGAGGAAGATTTCTCGGAGGATGCGACCTATGTGCGGCGTCCGGCTCCCCTGGCGCCGCCCGCCCCGGTCCCGGTAGCGCCACCACCTCCGGCGGCAGAAGAGGCAGAAGAGGATTTCTCGGAAGATGCGACCTATGTGCGGCGCCCGGCGCCTGTCGCGCCGCCCGCCCCGGCCCCGGTTGCGCAGCCGCCGGCAGCGAAGGAGCAGGAAGAGGATTTCTCGGAAGACGCAACTTACGTGCGCCGTCCTTCTGCGCCAGTACCCGCGCCTGCACCCACTCCGCAGGCTGCCGCCGCGCCGGCCGAAGAACTCGACATCGAACTCGACTTCGATCTTCCGGAAGGCACCGACCTGTCCGAAGAGATGACAATGTATCGTCCCGGCCAGGCGCTGGACGCCGACCTATCCGAAGATCTGACCCAATACCGGCCTGCAGTACCGCCCGCCGCGCCCGCACAGGCGCTGGATGCCGACCTCTCCGAAGAACTCACCCAGTATCGGCCTGCGGCGCAGGCCTCCGCGCCTGCGCCTGCGCGCAGCTTCGCGCCGCCGGCCGCTGGCGAAACTGGAAGAAGCGAGCGAGCGCTACAGGCTTTTCTGGAAGGCGCGAGGCTCGGGCACCTGGACATCGCAGACCCGGAGGCGTTCCTGCGCGAAAGCGGCGAAACCATGCGCGCGGCCATCCAGGGCATCACGATGCTCATGCTCGCCAGCACTGCGGTGAAGAAAAGCCTCGGCGCCGGTACAGGCGACGACGTGAACGGCTCTGACAACCCGCTCAAGTCCATCTCGGACCCCGCCAAGGCGGTCGCGTATCTTTTCGACGCCACGAAACGCCCGGCCTTCGGCCCCACGCCGGTAGAAGCGCTGGACGATGTCTGCAGCGATCTGCGCGTCCACCAGATCGCCCTTATGGCAGCCATGCAGGCGGTCGTGCTGAGCGCGCTGCAAAGCGTCGACCCCAGGCTCGTGGAGCGCGAGCAGGGCGGCAACCTGGGCGGTCTGAGCATGACGCGAAAGTCGAAACTCTGGGATCTGGTCGTCGCGCACCATGAAAAAGTGACCCTCGACATCGGCGAGAGTTTCAACCGCGCGTTCGGACCCGATGTGCAGGCGGCCTACCTTGCCGAGGTCCGTCGCATCCGCGGCGAGCGCTGAGAACCATCCGCCCGGCGCGTTGTTGTGCGCAGGCTATTCGCGCCAGGTTTGATCCGGATCAGAACCTCCCGAATTTCCGGGAGCGACCATGCAGGAAAAGGGGCGTATCCGCGCCGGCGCGTGCCGGCGCCGCCCCGATGGGAGAAACCCGATGTTCGACTCCGCAAACCTGAACCACCGCTTCGACAAAGTCGCCTATGCCCGCGAGGAGCCCAAACTCCGCCAGGCACTCCTTGATACCCAGTACGCACTGAAAGAGAACGGGCGCTTTCCGGTCCTGATCCTGATCGCCGGGGTCGAGGGCGCGGGCAAAGGCGAGACGGTGAACCTGCTCAACGAGTGGATGGACCCGCGGCATATCCTGACGCACGCGTTCCCGGCGCCCTCGGATGAGGAGCGCGAACGGCCGCCGCTTTGGCGTTACTGGCGCGCACTCCCGCCGAGGGGAAAGATCGGCGTGTTCTTCGGCGCCTGGCATACCCAGCCGATCGTGGATCGAGTCATCGGCAAGATCGGCGAGGCGGAGTTCTCTCAGCACATCTCGGAAATCCTGCGCCTGGAGAAGATGCTGGCCGACGAGGGGGTGCTGCTGCTCAAGTACTGGTTCCACCTGTCGAAGGATCAGCAGAAAAAGCGCCTCAAGGAGCTCGAGAAGGATCCCAAGACGCGCTGGCGGGTCACCGACATCGAGTGGGACTACTTCAAGATGTACAACAAGTTCATCAAGGTCAGCGAGCCG
>JBBQVP010000084.1:0-17557 GCA_038211455.1 Burkholderiales bacterium | reverse complement strand
TGACTTGCTAAATCAGTAAAGAAGACAGGCTAAGTATGTAGAACTGTATGTAGAGTGCCACTGGACGGGGGTTCGATTCCCCCCGCCTCCACCAATTGAGCATCACGAAACTCCGCGAGCCGGCGCCAAGACCGGCCAGGGTTGCCAGCCGCTGCGGTCCACCTGCATTGCCGAATCCAGACCTCCAGGAACTTCCCGCGGAAATGCTTCAGGCGATTTCCAGACAGGAGATTGCCGACCTGCCGATCCGGCGCTATGAAGGCGATGTCGTGCTCGTCAGCACGCCCGACGCCGCGGAGCATGCGATGCAGGACATCCGCAGCGAGGCCGTTGTCGGATTCGATACCGAGACCCGCCCCGCTTTCGTCAAAGGGCAGTCCTATCTGCCCTGCCTGGCGCAAGTGGCAACTGCCCGGGCGGTGTATCTTTTTCGCCTGCAGCACATGGATGCCTCGGCCCACCTTCGCGAGCTTCTCGTCGCCCACCACACCGCAAAAGTCGGTGTCGCGCTGGCGGGGGATTTGCGCGCATTGCGGCAAATGTTCGCGTTCGAGGCAAATCGCGTCGTTGATCCCGGCGTGATCGCCCGCGGCCATGGACTGGAGCAGACAGGCCTGCGCAACCTGGCCGGCATATTCCTTGGCTTCAGGATCCCGAAGGGCGCGCGAACCTCGAACTGGGCGGCGGCGCGCCTGAGTCCGGCGCAGATCAACTATGCGGCGACCGACGCCTGGGCGTGCCGGGAATTGTATTTGCGCTTCGAGAACCTTGGCCTGATCCCGGCGCCGCGCTAGCGCGCCGGAAAGGCGGCACCTACTTGCCGCCGAAAATTCCCTTCAGCAGCCCGCCCAGTCCGCCGCCTCCGGAGTCTTCCCTGGGCTGATCGTCCTGCGGCGCCGGCTGGCTCCGAGCCGGCGCGGCGGCGGCGCGCGACGGCGTGCCGGTGGTCCGCGGGTCGTCGCCACCGATCACCATGAAGGGCGCCCAGTAGCTCGGGTGGGTGAATGCAAGGCGATCCTCGCCGTTCATCAGCGGAAGCATCGCGCGCCGCAAGGCTTCCGCATTGCCGATGCCGCGATTGCGCTCACGCAGCGTCCGTGTGACCAGCTTCAGCGTCGCATCCGAGGGGACCGCCCAGTGCGTGGCCAGAACCGCGCGCGCCCCGGCGTGCAGGAACGCACGTGCAAGCCCGTTTGCGCCTTCTTCGTCAGGGGTTCCGTTTGCGGTCGCAGTGCTGATCGCAGAAAGGATCACGAGGTCCGCGCCCAGCTTCAGGTGTGCGATCTCGCTTGCCGTGAGCAGGCCGTCGTCGCGATTGCTCGCCAGCGTCGGGGGCGTGAACACCAGCGCCGATTCCGAGAGCCCCTTGAAATCGTCCGCCATGAATCCATGCGTTGCAAAGGCGATTACGCGGTAGTCGGAAAGGTCCTGTCGCTTGACGATCGATTCGGTTGCCTCGGCCTGGAGATGAACTTCGTTCTGGTCGGCACGCAGGATGTCGGCCATCGCATACAGCGCGTAGCGCGTCTCAGGCAGGGGAGCGAAGCTCCAGACCTGGTTCGCACTGCCAAGCGCGTCCCGCGAATACGCGCGCGTGCTCGAGCGCAGGCCCGAGCCGCCGGAAGAACGCGGTCCACGCTCCTCTCCCGCAAGCACCGGGTCGCCGTAGCCGATGAAAGGACGGCTGCCGGGCGCCCTGGGCGCGACGCTGCGCAACGCGCGCAGCGAGCCTTCCGAGGGCAGCATGGTCAGCGCGTAGCGCCGGCCCATCCAGGCCACCTTTGCATGGTCTTCGAACGCCTTGAGCGGCTCCGTGATCGGTGTCGTGACCAGTGCCGCAAACGGCAGCCCGTTGAGGGCAGCATCGCCAACGATCATGAGGTGCGCGGCACCTTGCAACGCGGGCTCGGCACCGGCAAGGATCCGCCGGTACAACTGGTTGGCCTGTGCCACGGGAAACGCGCGAAAGGCGTTGCGCTCCACGTCGTCACCCGTGGGGTGATCGAGTTCCTGGCGAAGGCGCCGGACGATCGACACCAGTTCCTGGCGGCCGATGTCGAGGTTCAGAAACATGAATCGGTCGTGCCGCACCACCATCAGATAACTTGAACCTTCATCGACCAGGTAACTCAGCAGCGCCTCGTCGCCTGCCAGCATGCCCTGGGCCGCCCGCAGCGATACCGGCGGCGGGCTGATGTAGTTCCGATAGCCCGGCACCCGCTGCTCGATCAGCGCGTCCTGCTGCGCAAGCCGCTGGTCGACGCCGGCGAGTTCCGCGCGCAACGGGCCCTCGCCTGTCCTTCCCGCCGCAGCGACGATAGCCTTGTCGATCCCGTGCCAGCGGTCGAGCAGGTCCTCGCGCGCTGAAACCAGCTTTGCCACCGCCTGGTCGTCGCGACCGAATCCAGCCACGATACGTGCCACGCCGCCGCCGTCTTCGCGTTCGCGCGCAAGCTGCATGACTTCGAATGCCTGGGCCGCTGCGGCCGGTGAGTTTCGCGCTGCCGATGCGCCCAGCGACACCATCTGCAAGGCGAGGCTGGAACGGTACGGCGCACGCGCCGGCTGCGCCGGCTCGACCGGACGCGGTTGGACTGCCGCCTGGGGTGAAACGATCGGCTCGCGTCTTGCAGGTGGCGCCTCGACCGGCTTGGGTACCACCGCAACCGGCGGCGCCAGCACCAGCGGCGCGGCGGCTGCGGCCGCAGACGCTGCCGAAGGTACCCTCGCAGGCGCCGGCTCGGCGCGCGCCACGGGCGGCAGTGCCGCCGGCTTCGCGACGGGGGCCGGCATGACAACCATCGGAGCGACCGCCACAGGCGCGACAGGTTTGGCCTCGGGCGCCGAATTCGGCACGAGCAGCGGCTTTGGCTGCGCCTGGATTTCTGCTTTCGGCGCAGGCGTCGGCGCGGGTCCAGGCGCAACGGCCTCTCTTGCGGGCAACACTTCGGCAGGCCTGGCTTCCTGCCGGCGCGATACAGACCGGCCGTTGCGTGCGAGATCGCGGTGTAACTGTGCGAGGTAGCCCCTGCTCTGCACCGTGTCGGGGTGCTCCGGGCCAAGCGCCCTCTCGCGGATCGCAAGCGCGCGGCTGACCAGGGGCTCGGCCTCTTCGAGGCGGCCGAGGCTGCGATACAGCGACGCCAGGTTATTCAGGCTCGATGCCACGCGCAGATGCATCGGACCGAGCGCGCGCTCATAGATTGTCAGTGCACGCGCAAGCAGCGGCTCCATCTCCCGCTGGCGGTTCTGTGTATGGAACAGCAGAGCGAGGCTCTCGAGGCTCATCGCCAGGTCGGTATGGTTTGGACCGCGATACTTTTCGTCCAGCGCTATCGTGCGCCGGATCAGCCGTTCGGCTTCGTCGAAACGACGCTGCAGCCGATACATTTCGGCGAGCCAGGCCAGGCTGGTGGCGAGCCGCGTGTCGGACTCCCCGAAGGACTCGGCTTCTTTCAGCGCCAGCTCGAACTGGCGTGTCGCCTCCGCCGGGTCGCGCCGGTTGTAGGCGGCGGTGCCTGCGTCAAGGTAGCGTACCCAGGTTGCCTCGTCCGCACGGAGTGCAAACGAGGCCAGCAACAGGAATGCAGCAAGCAGCGCCGAGAACACGCGCACGGGCGCGGATCCCACACGTTCGCGCATCGACACTATCGCAGACCGCTGCACGATCTCAGGCCTTGACGCGGCTCCGGTATTCGCCGGTACGGGTGTCGATTTCGATCATGTCCCCGGTACCGCAGAAGAGCGGGACCCTTATTTCGTAGCCCGTCTTGAGCTTCGCGGGCTTCAGCACCTTGCCCGAGGTGTCACCGCGCACCGCAGGCTCGGTATGGATGATCTCGCGCGCCAAGGTCTGCGGAATGTCGACCGAAATCGGACGCGATTGGTACAGCGTCACCTCTGCAGGCATGCCGTCTTCCAGGTAGTGCAGCGCGTCGCCCATGGCCTCGGTGTCGATTTCGTACTGGTTGAACTCCTCATCCATGAACACGTAGGAAGGTTCGGCGTAGTAAGAGTACGTGACCTCCTTGCGCTCGAGGTTCACCAGCTCGAACTTCTCGTCCGCGCGGTAGACCGTCTCTGTCGCCGCCCCTGACAGGAGGTTCTTGAGTTTCATCTTGACCACGGAGGCGTTCCGGCCGGACTTGCTGAATTCCGCCTTCTGCACCACCAGCGGGTCGTTGCCGACCATGATCACGTTGCCCGAGCGGATTTCCTGTGCGATCTTCATGTGCGTTCCAGTTTCGACATAAGCAAACCCGATATTTTAATCTTTCCGCGTTAGTCTGTCCGCGCAGTATTGGGCCAGATTTGCGGCGAGTTCGCCCGGCTTTTCCAGCCTCCCGGACCACGCCTCGGCATGCCCGCGCACCGGGCCCGCAATGCCGCCCAAGGCCGCCCAGGCGCGGTCCAGGGACCCGTCAGGAACGGTGAATCCGTTCCAGGTGCGCCACAGGCCGCGCAGCGCCCCAGCCTCGGCACCCCCCAGCCCCGCGCAGTACAGATCGAGGAAAGCCTCGAGCTTGGCCTCGTGGGCGCGCCCGGCCTGTGGATAAATCTGCCATACGATCGGCCGTGCAGCCCATTGGCCCCGCACGAACGAGTCTTCGCCACGCACGAAATTCCAATCGCTTGCCCAGAGCAGTTCGTCATAGCGCTCCTGACGGAGAAACGGCAGGAACCACGCCTCCAGGCTGCCGCGCCTGAAGCTGGTGCCGTCAGCCCCGGATTTTCCAAAAAACGCGTCCACCCCGGACCTCAGGCTGCTCTGCGGTACTGCGACCACCACCGGCTGCCCGCCCTGCGCCCAGACCTCAAGCAGCGCGGGAAGCGCCGGATTCTCGTAGCCGAACAGGGAGACGACCGTCGCCTGCGCGGCCGGTGCGCCAAAGCCCAGCGCCCGCCAGAATTCCCGTGTGGCCGACGCATCGGCCTCGAACGCCGCGCGGCGCGCCGCGTAGCCGGCCTCGCGTAGCACGCCGCCCGTTCCGGGCACGAATCCCGGGAAGAAGAACTGCCGCTCGAGCGGCAGGCGCGGATGCGGCGAAGGCATCCTGTGATGCGCCGGAACCCAGGCCTCGGCACTGAGGTATTCGAGGATGATCCACAGCGAGGCTGGTGCGCGTTGCGCCATTGCTGCGACGTAGTCGTCCGGCAGGCCCGCGCCGAACGCATCCACCACGATATCCGCGGGCAGGCCCGCTTCAGCAGAGGCTTCCCAGCGGCAGACCTCGACCCCACGAACGCGCTGGCGCGCGAGCCCGGCCGACACCTCAGGACACAGGGCATGCAGTGGCGCCAGCACATCGATCCACAGCCGCACCTGCCCGTGGTGCTCGTTGGCCAGCTGCTGCGCCAGCCGCCAGCACACCGCGGCATCGCCGTAGTTGTCGATCACCTTGCAAAAGATGTCCCACGACCGGGGCATGGCCACTCCGCAACAACAGTTGGTTCAGATTCCGCGC
This sequence comes from Burkholderiales bacterium, assembly GCA_038211455.1. GTDB lineage: Bacteria > Pseudomonadota > Gammaproteobacteria > Burkholderiales > SG8-39 > SZAS-79. The sequence continues at coordinate 12,092 of JBBQVP010000084.1, read as the reverse complement.
GTAGAATACCCTCTTGCGCTTCGATGTCATCGTAATCGGCGCCGGTGCGGCCGGCATGATGTGCGCCGCACAGGCGGCCACGCGCGGGCGCGGTGTGCTGCTCGTCGAGCACGCCGAAAAACTCGGGGAGCGCATCCGGATTTCCGGCGGCGGACGCTGCAACTTCACCAACCTGCACACCAACGCCGCGAACTTCCTCTCGAGCAACCCGCATTTCTGCCGCTCCGCCCTGGCCCGGTTCGGCGCGCGGCAGTTCATCGATCTGGTCGAACGGCACGGCATCCGTTACCACGAGAAGACACTGGGCCAGCTGTTCTGCGACGGCTCGTCGCAGGAAATCATCGACCTGCTGACTTCCGAATGTGAGCGCGGCGGGGTGAAATGGGCACATCCGTGCAGCGTGGATTCGATCGCGCGCGGCGCGGATGGAACGTTCTCGCTTGCCACCAGCCAGGGCGGATTTCAATGCCACTCGCTGGTGGTCGCCAGTGGCGGGCTGGCACTGCCGCAGATCGGCGCGAGCGCGTTCGGCTACAAGCTCGCGGAGCAGTTCGGCCTTGGCATCGTCGCACCCCGTCCCGCACTGGTTCCGCTGGCGCTGCCCCCGGAAATTCTTGATTCGATGAAGCCGCTCTCGGGCGTATCGATCGACGCGGCGACGCATTGCGTAAGGGGGCAGCCGCATTTCCGCGAACGCATCCTCGTCACGCATCGCGGCCTGTCGGGGCCGGCCATCCTGCAGGTCTCGAGCTACTGGCAGGCGCAGGACGGCGCGAAACGACCCGTCAGCATCGATCTGCTGCCAGACCTTGACGCCGCGGCCTGGCTTGCGGACCACCGCCAGTCGAAGGTGCTGCTGGCCAACCTGCTCGCCGAAAAACTGCCGCGACGCTTTGCGCACGAATGGGTCGCACTGTATGGCTGGCAAAAGCCGCTGAACGAATTGGCGTCGCGCGAACTCGAGGCGATTGCGCAGAAGCTCAAGGGATGGGCGCTCTCGCCTTCGGGAACGCTTGGCTACGCGAAGGCCGAGGTTACGCTGGGCGGCATCGATACGAACGAACTGTCCTCGAAGACCATGGAGGCCAAGGCGGTGCCGGGCCTGTACTTCATTGGCGAAGTGGTCGATGTCACCGGCTGGCTCGGCGGGTACAACTTCCAGTGGGCTTGGTCCTCCGGCTGGGTCGCGGGTCAGTACGCCTGAGGCTGCGGTTTTGCGCTCCGGTATGATGTTTTCCAAATGATCACCATCTATCCTGCGCATCGCATCCTGACCATGAACCCGGCGAGGCCGGAGGCGAGCCACGTCGCCGTGCGCGACGGTCGCATCCTCGGCGCCGGAACACTCGAGGAACTGCGCGGCTGGGGCGCGCACACGCTTGATACGCGTTTTGCGGACAAGGTGCTGATGCCCGGCCTGGTGGAGGGCCACAGCCACACGATGGAAGGCACGTTCTGGCGCTATGCCTATGTGGGCTATTTCGAGCGCACCGACCCGGACGGACGCATATGGCCCGGTGTCGGTTCGATCGACGCCGTCGTCGCCCGCTTGCAGGAAGCTGGTGCAAAGCTGACCGACCCCGCCACGCCGATCGCAGGATGGTCGCTCGACCCGATCTACTTCGGCGGCCGGCGCTGCACGCGGCACGACCTCGATCGCGTGTCCTCGACCCGGCCGATCGGCGTGCTGCACGCGAGCGCGCATATCCTGAACGTGAATACCAGGGCGCTCGAACTGGCCGGCCTGCTGCGCACGGGCATCGACCATCCCGGCATCCCGCTTGGCGAAGACGGCCTGCCCACGGGCGAGCTCAAGGGTCCGGAGGCGATGATGCCCGCCGGCCCGCACGTGGGATTCGATCGCGACATCCTTGCCTGCGACGAACTGGGGCTGCGCTACTTTGCGCGCCTCTGCGTGAGAAAGGGGGTCACCACGGCGGCCGACCTCGCGAGCCTGCTGCCCCCGGACGCGGTCCAGATGATGCAGCGGGTCACCAGCGAGGCGGACTTCCCGGTGCGCGTGGTTTCGCTGCGGCGCCTGCTGAACATCGCCCCACGCGACCTGGTCGCGCGCGCGCACGAACTCGCCACCGCCAGCAGCGACCGGCTGCGCATGGGCATCGTCAAGATCGTGGTCGATGGGTCGATCCAGGGTTTCTCCGCGCGCCTTTCCTGGCCGGGCTACTACAACGGCGCGCCGAACGGCCTGTGGTACGTCACCCCGGAGGAACTGCGCGCAACACTCGCGCTCGCGCTCGAGCACGGCGTGCAGATCCACACCCACACCAACGGCGATGAGGCCACGGAACTCGTGCTCGACTGCCTCGAGGACGCGCTGAAAAAGCATCCGGCGCGCGACCACCGCTTCACCATCCAGCACGGGCAGCTCGCCACGGCGGCGCAGTTCCGCCGGATGAAATCCCTGGGCATGTGCGCCAATCTCTTCCCGAACCACCATTTCTACTGGGGAGACCAGCACTACGCGACCACCGTGGGGCCCGAGCGCGCCGAGCGCATGAACGCCTGCGCCACGGCACTGGCTGCCGGCGTGCCGCTGGCGATTCACTCCGATGCGCCCGTCACCCCGCTCGGCCCGCTGTTCACCGCCTGGTGCGCCGTCAACCGGCGCACCGCCAGCGGACGCATTCTCGGTGAGCACGAACGGATAAGCGTCGCCGAGGCCCTGCGCACGATCACGCTGGGCGCAGCCTACACGCTGAAGCTCGACGCGGAGGTCGGCTCGATCGAATGCGGCAAGCGCGCGGACTTCGCCGTGCTTGAGGACGATCCGACGGAGATCGGCGCGGAGCGCCTGAAAGACGTGCGCGTCTGGGGCACCGTGCAGGGCGGGCGCGTTTTCCCGGCACCACCCGCGCCTTGAGCGCACCCGCAACGCGGCGCACGCCGCCTGCGCCGTGGCGCATCCCTGTGAGCGTCGTCGGCGGTTACCTGGGGGCGGGCAAGACCACGCTGGTCAATCACCTGCTGCGCAACGCGCGCGGCCTGCGCCTCGCGATTCTCGTCAACGACTTCGGCGCGATCCCGATCGACGCCGACCTGATCGAAGCCCAGGCCGACGATCTGATCAGCATCGCCGGGGGCTGCATCTGCTGCTCGTTCGGCAGCGACCTCATGGGCGCCCTGATGAAGCTCGCGCAACGCGACCCGGCACCTGCGCACGTGCTGATCGAGACCAGCGGCGTCGCCCTGCCCGGCATTGTCGCGCGGTCTGCAGCGCTGCTCCCCTCTTTCTCGATCGATGGGGTGGTCGTCCTTGCCGATGCGGAAACGGTGCGCGCGCGCGCCGCCGACCGCTACATGGGCGACACGATCACGCGGCAGCTCGAGGACGCGGATCTCGTCATCCTCAATAAGGCCGACCTTGTGGAGGCCGGCGAACTGAATACGCTGCGCCAGTGGCTCGCCGACGCGGCACCGCGCGCCCGCCTGATCGAGGCCATACGCGCCGAGGTGCCGCCCGAGATCATGTTCGGCCACGGCGGTTTCACTACGGGCGGTGCGACCGGTCTCCTGTCGGGCGGCCGGATCCGCAACCACGTGGAAGACATCGAACGAAACACGCGCGTCGGCAGCCTGGGCTATGCCAGCGCGCACTACGAACCCGGGCGTCCCCTGTCGGTCGAGACGCTCGCCCGCGCGCTTGCGCAGCCTGCGTGCGGGCTGGTGCGCGCCAAGGGCGTGCTGCGCGACACGGACGGCACGCTGCGGACGCTGCACGTCGTCGGTGCGCGCTGCGAAGTGACCGCCGCGGAGGGCAACCACGCCGCCGGACTGGTCTGCATCGGCCTTGCCGGGCAGATCAACCACGCGCGGATCGAAGCCGCGATGGCCATGGCACTTGCTGACATTTTATGACCGAAGTCCTTTCCTGGCGCGGGCTGCAGGCAGACTTCTTGACATTGGCCAAGACGACGAAACCGGCCTGCGTAGAATGGCGTGATGAATAGCGACCCCGTTCCCGCAGTCACCGAAGCGGCAGCCACAGGCGAAACGGCCGAGATCTTCGCCGACCTGCGCGCCACGCTTGGCGTCAATGTCGTTAACCTGATCTGGCGGCATTTCGCCACGTTGCCGGGCGCCCTGCCGTGGGCATGGGCCACGGTCAAGCCGGTGTATGTCTCGGGCCGGGTCGCGCACGAAGCAGAGCGGATCAAGGCCGGACTGGTCTTGCCCCGCGTGCCAGCCTGGCCGCGCGCCGTGCTCGCCTGCGCGGGTATCGATGCGGACGGGGAAGCCTCCATTCGCAGGATCCTCGCGTCCTACAACCGTTCCAATGCGCTCAATCTCGCCGCGCTGTCGGCGCTGGTGCGCCGGATCGACGGTGCCCCGGTAGTGTCGATCGTCGCTTCCGCCTCGGACCGGAGCGTGCAGGCCGCATCGATCGAAGGCGCGCTCCCGAAACTGCTCGCGCTGGACGAAGTCGGCACCGATACGGCCGAACTGATCCGTCGCATCAACCTGCTTGGTGACCGCATCGACGGCCGGATCATCGCGAGCATGTACCGCCACCTCGCGCACTGGCCCGGGTACCTTGCGCTCTGCCACGCGCATCTGGCCCCGATCGCGGCCGATGGCCGCCTGGAAAAAATGATTCGCGCGACCGTCTCGCTCGGTGGCGCGGCAGGCGCGCGCCTGCAGCCGGAACTGGAGGAACTCCCTCTGCCGGCAACGGCCGACGCCGTACGCAGCGCCGCGACCGATTTCATCGAGCACGCGATCGGCAGGATGGTGCCGGTCGCCGCCCTGCTGATCGCGGTGATGCCCGGATAGCCGGAACAGCCGCTCCGGCAGCTCAGGGACTCCCGAAGACCCGCCCCCGCAGGACGGACCATAGCGAGCGTCGCGCCGGCGCGGAAGCGGGCAGCGCAATCGCGCCCGGCGGTTCACCGCTGCAATGGCGTTCCCACATCGCTGCATAGGCGCGCTCAAGGTTGCGGCAGAAGCGCCGCGTATCGAACAACGCGCAGCTGCCGCGATTGCGCTGGAGTCGCGCGCGCAGTGCGGCAAGGCGGTCCGGATGCCTCGCGAGGTCCATTGCCCTGGCCTCGTATTCAGCGAGGCTGTGGGTCACCAGTTCAGGCAGGCCGGCTGCGCCCAGGAGCGAACCCGACATCCGCGACGCGAACGCCTCCCCGGTGCAGGTCAGCACCGGCACCCCGGCCCACAAGGCGTCGCTCGCCGTGGTGCCCGCATTGAACGGCAGCGTATCGAGGAACAGGTCCGCCAGCCCGAGACGCGCAAGGTGGCGCGGGTAGTCGAGCCGCGGGGCGAACACCAGGCGGGCCGGGTCGACACCGCGCGCAACTGCCTCGCGACCCAGGTTGGCCCGGGCGGACGCGCCATCGGCGACCAGCCAGAGCACGCTTCCCGGCACGGCGGCCAGCAGCCGCATCCAGACGGCGAAGATTTCCGGGTTGATCTTGTAGCCGTTGTTGAACGAGCAGAACACGAAGCCCGTCGCCGGAAGTCCCGCCTCCCGTCTCGAAGGTGCCTGCGCGGAGATCGCGCGCCGGTCGTCGTTGGCCTGGAAACAGTCCGGAAGCCAGACGACCTTCTCCGCGTACGCGCCGCGCTGCGCTTCGGGAATCACAAACCGGTCTGCGAGGATGTAATCCATGTATCCCGCGCCCAGCGTGCCGGGAAAACCGAGGTAGTTCACCTGCACCGGCGCCGCGCGATGCGCGAAGACCGCCGACCGGCTGCCGTTGGTGAATCCCATCAGGTCCACCGCGATATCCACGTTCATGTCCCGCAGCAGCATGGCGACTTCGCGATCGTTCATCTGCGAGACGTCGATGAACCGGTCGAACGCCGCGCTGACGCGCAGGCCCGTGGGGTCGGTGGCCGCGGGCCGGAAAGAAACCCCGATCACCTCGAAGCGCGCGCGGTCGTGCTGTTCGAACACGCCCGCCATCAGGTAACTGGTGGCGTGCTCGCGGAAATCTCCCGATACATAGGCCACGCGAATGCGCGCCTCCGGGTCTTGCTGAACGCTCAGCAGCGGCATGGAGGCGGGCCGGATCTGCGCGGCGAAACTTTCGCCGCAGCGCCGCTGGTCCGCAACCGTGGGCGCAATCGCAAGAAAGGAGAACGGGTAGTCGGCCCGCCTGCCTGCGCGGACGGACGCGAGTACATCGTCGGCCAGGCGCGCGTAATCCGTCCAGTCGCAGCCCTGCAGGCGCATGTGGAGCAGCGCACCCCGCGCATAGTCGTGCTCCGGCGCGACCACCAGCAGTTGCGCGAAGCACTCGGCCGCCTCACCGAAGCGGGCGAGCTTGCGCAACGCATGGCCGCGGTGCTCAAGCGTCGCAGCCGCTCCGGGCTGCAAGGCAAGCGCCCGATCAAACTCGGCAAGTGCATCGGTGTTGCGTTCCATGTCGCGCAGCGCAAGGCCGCGGTTGACGCACGCGGCGACGTTGCCGGGATCGAGCCTGAGCGCCTGGTCGCAGCTTTCGATCGCCTGCTGCGGCCGGTTGAGCACGCGCTGCGCATGGGCGAGGTTCGCGTGCGCCGCAGCCTGGCGCGGATCCACCCCGATCGCGCTGTTTAGCAGCCCGACGGCCTCCTCGTACTGCCCGGCCTGCATCGCCAGCGCGCCAAGCAGGTGCAGCGCGTCGAAATGCCGCGGCTGCAGCCGGATCACTTCAAGGTAACCGGCCCTTGCCTCCTCCAGGCGGCCCTGCTGGTGCAGGGCGAACGCCCCCTGCATCCGCGCGGCCAGCGGATCAGGCAAATGTCACCGAGTGTGCGTTCCCCTTGCCCGACTTCGCCGCCTGCAGCGCCTCCCACACGCGCGCCTGCGTCGCGGGCATGTCGAAATGGGTGACACCCGCGCAGCGCAAAGCATCGAGGATCGCGTTCATCAGGCAGGGCATCGAGCCCGTGACGCCAGCTTCACCCACGCCCTTCGCGCCCAGGGGATTGGACGCGGTCGGCACCGGATGGTGGAGCACGCGCAGGCCATTCACCAGCACTGCGCGCGGCATCGTGTAGTCCATGAAGCTGCCCGTCAGCAGCTGCCCGGTGTCGCGATCGTAGACCGCCTGCTCGCCGAGGATGTGGCCCGCGCCCTGCGTGATGCCGCCCTGCATCTGCCCCTCGACCAGCTGGTGGTTGATGATGTTGCCGGCGTCGTCGCAGGCCACATAGGAGACGATCTCGATCTCCCCGGTCTCGGGTTCGATCTCGACTTCGGCGATATGGCAGCCGTTCGGGAAGGTCGAGCCGAAGCGGGTGGCAAAATCGGTGTCGAGCGGATGCGGCTTTGCGCCCGCATGCTTGTTGGCGAGCGCGACCATGGAAATCTTCCGGTCGGTGCCCTTGACACGGTACTCGCCTGCGGAAAACTCAAGGTCCGCCACCGCGGTTTCGAGTTCCTCGGCGGCGAGATCCATGCCCTTCTTCACGACCTCCCTTGCCGCCAGCTGCATCACGCTGCCCACGCCGTGCAGCGAGCGCGAGCCGCCCGTAGGATTGCCGATCAGGTGCTGGTCCGCGTCCGCCGTGCGCAGGCGGATCGATTCCATCGGCACGCCGAGCTCCGCGCCCACGATCTGCGCGAACACGGTCTCATGACCCTGGCCGTGCGAGTGCGAGGTGGCCTCGAGTGTGATCGACGCATTCGCTCCAAAGCGAACGCGCACCTCGTCATGCGGCGCCATGCCGCCCCCGCCTGTCGCTTCGATGTAGTTGGCGATGCCGCGTCCGCGCAGGCGGCCGCGCGCGACCGATTCCGCGCGCCGCTTGTCGAAGCCCCGCCAGTCGGCCGCCGCCAGCGCCTCGTCGAGCACGCCTTCGAAATCGCCGCAGTCGTATTCGAACCCGCTGACGATCTTGTAGGGAAACTTCGCCTTCGGCACGAGGTTGCGGCGGCGGAACTCGGCCGGGTCGATGCCGCTCTGGCGCGCGGCTTCATCCACGAGTCGCTCCACCGCGTAGGAGGCCACCGGCCTGCCGGCGCCGCGATACGCCGCCGTGGGGATCGTGTTGGTGAAGGCAAGGCGCGCATGCACGTAGACCGCCTGCACGTCATAGACACCGCTGATCACGTTGACGAGGTTCAGGGTATTGACGAAGGCGCCGGTGGGGGCGATGTATGCGCCCAGGTTGCAGGCGTAATCGAAGCGCATGCCGAGGATGCGGCCGTTGGCGTCCAGCGCCATCTCGCTGCGATGCACGACATCGCGCGCCTGTTCGTCGGAGAGAAATACTTCCGAGCGGCTGCCGACCCACTTCACGGGCCGCCCGAGCGTCTTTGCCGCGAGCAGCGCCGCACAGTATTCCGGGTACAGGTTGAATCGCACCCCGAACCCGCCGCCGACTTCCTCGGCGACCACGCGGATCTTCTCCGGCGGCACGCCGAGCACCGTGGACAACTGCCCGCGCATCACCGAGGCGCCCTGGGTGCAGGTGTGCAGGTAGTACATTTCGGTGGCCGGGTCGTAGCTGCCGATGCAGGTGCGCGGCTCCATGGGATTGCCGACCACGCGCGTGTGGTAGGCATCGAGTCGCACGACCTTTGCAGCGGAGGCGAACGCGGCATCGGTCGCCGCCTGGTTGCCGCCCTCGAAATCGAGGGCCATGTTCCCGGGGACCTCGTTGTGGATCAACGGCGCGCCGGCGCCCAGCGCATCCCTGGACTCGAACACAGCGGGCAGGTCCTCGTAGTCGACCATGACCGCTTCGGCCGCATCCTGGGCCTGCATCGCGGTCTCGGCCACCACCAGCGCAACCGGCTCACCGACAAAACGCACCCGGCCAAGCGCCAGCGTGGGCCGCGGCGGAATGATGAGATCCATCCCGTTCCTGCCCTTCATCGGCGCGAACGCCGGCAGGGGCTTGTAACCGGCCGCCTTGACGTCCTCGCCCGTCAGGACCGCAAGCACCCCGGGCATGGCGCGCGCCGCGGTAGCATCGACCGAGACGATCCGCGCATGCGGCCGGTCCGAGCGCAGGAACGCGCCGTGCGCCTGCTGCGGCAGATTCCAGTCCTGCACATAGCGCCCGCTGCCCGTAAGCATGCGCGCGTCCTCGAGCCGTCCCTTGCGCTGCTGGTGTCCGAAATTCTGCATGGCTGGCCGTGAAGTCCCGAATGAGTTTTGATCGTCGTCGAAGAATGCCCGAGTGACCCTGGTTCGTCCAATCGGAATGATGCACGGCAAACTGATGCTGGACCATGCTGCAGCCCATGACGTGTGAAACACCCACAACGATCGCTTGCGACACGATTGACAGTTCCGATCACGTCGGGTGTCATGTGCGCCGGTTTGCAAGGCCAACTGCAAAGGAGCTGGGATGAATCTATCCAGGAGAATCGCGAGCGGATATATCGTCGGCATCATAGGTGCGGTCGCATTGCTCTTCGGGCAGCCTGCCAGCGTCTTTGCCCAGGATGCCTACCCGAGCAAGCCACTGCACCTGGTGGTGCCGTTTCCGCCAGGCGGACTGACCGACGTGCTCGGCCGCGCGGTCGCCGAGCGCCTGGGCAAGGCCCTGGGCCAGACGGTGATCGTCGAGACCAAGCCCGGCGCCGGCACCATGCTTGGGGCGGAATCGGTCGCCAAGTCCGCGCCCGACGGCTACACGCTGCTCATCACGACCAGCACCACGTTCGGCATCGCCCCCGCGCTCTACAAGAACCTGGCGATCGACCCGATTCGCGATCTCAAGCCGGTCTCGCTAATCGGCACGGTCAACTTCTTCCTCGTCGGCTCGCCTGCGTTCGCACCAAGGACCCTGGAGGAGATGGTCAGCCAGATCAAGGCGAATCCCGGAAAGTACAACTACGCCTCGGTTGGCAACGGCAGCGCGCACCAGTTGTTCATGGAGGACCTCAAGCGCCGCCTCGGGCTGGAAATCCAGCACGTGCCGTACAAGGGCACACCGGCAGCACTCGTGGATCTCATTCCGGGCAAGGTGCAGATCATGTTCTCGGACGCCGCGGTGGCGGTGCCGCAGATCAAGAGCGGCAAGCTGATCGCTTACGGCACCTCCGCCGCCAAGCAGAACCTGTTGATCCCGGCGGTGCAACCGATCGCGAATAGCGTACCCGGGTTCGACTGGCAGGCGTGGCAGGGCGTGTCCGTCCCGGCGGCCACCCCGGCCGCGATCGTGTCGCGCCTGTCCGGCGAGATGCAGAAATTTCAGAACACCACGGAATTCCGCGAGTTCCTGGCCAGGGTCGGCATGGAACCCTCCGCGCCGATCACGCCGGCCGAGTTCAGCGATCTGGTCAAGCGCGAAGCTCCACTATGGGCCGAGGCGGTTCGCAAGTCCGGCGCCAAGATTGATTGAGAGGAGACGCCCCGCCATGAGCATGGAAATCGTTCCCATCAATGGGTTCATCGGCGCCGAGATCCATGGCGTCGACCTCGCGCGGCTGGATGAACCCACATTCAAGCTGCTCCACGATGCGCTGGTGAAGTACGAAGTCATCGTGATGCGCGGGCAGCGCATCACGCTTGAGGACCAGATGGCGTTCGGCGCGCGCTTCGGCGAGCTGGTGATCCACCCGTTCTCCTTCAACATGGAGGACAAGCCGCAGGTGATCGTGCTCGACTATTCGGCCGACCATCCTGCGGCGCGCACCGACATCTGGCACGCGGACGAGACGTACCGGCCAAACCCGCCGATGGCGACCATGCTGCGCGCGCGGGTGTTGCCCGACCGGGGCGGCGATACCTGCTTTTCCAGCATGACGGCCGCGTATCGCGGCTTATCGGAGCGGATGAAGCGCCACATCCACGGTCTGACGGCCCTGCACGATTTCAAGCCCTTCCGCTCGCTGTTCGATGACTCCCCCGAGCAGCGCCGGCGCCTGCGCGAGATCGAGGACCAGTTTCCCAATCCATGGCATCCGGTGGTGCGCGTGCATCCGGTGTCCGGCCGGCGCGCGATTTACGTCAACCGCCAGTTCACGCTGCGCATACGCGACCTGAAGGAGGATGAAAGCCGGACGCTGCTGGAGTTTCTCTACGCGCAGGCGAGCATTCCGGAGTACCAGCTGCGCGTGAAATGGGAAGTCGACACCGTCGTCATGTGGGACAACCGCTCGGTGCACCACTATGCGCCTCACGATTACTACCCTCAGCGGCGCACCATGGAACGGGTGACCGTCGCGGGCGACATTCCGATCAACGTCGACGAAGAGTACACACCTGACCCGACCGAGGGGCTGGGTACGGTCAATCCCAAGGGACCGCCAAACAAGGCGCCGAGGCGCCAGTTCGAGCGCGAAGCCGGCTGAATGACTTCGCTCCCCGGGGACGCGCTCCCCTCAGTCGGCGGATGCCCGAGGCAGGATCACTTCGGCTTGGACAGCGCGATCAGCAGGCTGCAGGGCGAGTAGTCGAGCAGCGAGGCCCCGACAGAGCCCTTCCACCAGCGTGCCGCGAACGAGGTGTTCTGGTTGTGGCCCAGCACGATCAGGTCGACCGAGAGTTCCTTGGCCAGCCGGCAGATCTCCTCCACCGGTTCGCCGACCGCAAGGTGGCCGGCGGCCTTGAAACCCTTTTCCGTCAACGAATTGATGCCCTCGTCGAGGATCACCTGGGTGCGCTTCTTTTCTTCTTCCAGCAACTCTTCCGGAACGAAGCCTTCGGTCAGGAACAGGCTCGGCGGCATGCTCGCCACGGCAAGCAGGTGCGTTTCGGCATGGTGAAATTCAGCCAGCTCGGCGCATTCGAACAGGGCGCGCTTGCCTTCCTGCGAGCCGTTGTAGGCAAGGAGAATCTTCTGGTATTTCATTGCGTACCTCCCTTCGGTCATGCCAGGCCGGGGATGCAGGGGCGCGCCTGCGCGCTCCTGCCTGCGTGATTCGCCAAACGTCCTGCCGTTTGAGTGTAGCGCGTAATTTGTGACGCGTCTCTCGCGGTGCACTACGGCACGGGCCCTCCTGGCAGGAATCCGGCAATCCGGTCCGGCTGGTCTCGTTATGTTTTTATGTTTCACGGCGATTATACTCAGGGCTGCGGGCCGTTTCGCAAAACTGCACCGGCCCCCCGCCGACCGTCGCTAGAATCGCGGCTCCCGTATCTGAATCATCACTATGGAATCACGTCCATGCTAGACGC
>JBBQVP010000083.1:0-17661 GCA_038211455.1 Burkholderiales bacterium | reverse complement strand
CCGATGCCGGCTGCGACCTGATGCAGGGACCCCTCGCCGGCCGGCTGATCGACCCCGGCAAAGCCACCCCGAAGGCAGGGTAGACCTCGTCCAGGGGAGGATTTAGGGGGGGCGAGGCCCCCTCTTTTCGTCCAGGGGAGGTCTAAGGAGGGGGCCAGAGCCCCCTCTTTTCGTCCAGGGGAGGTCTAAGGAGGGGGCCAGAGCCCCCTCTTTTCGTCTAGCCTACTTGTCTTCCTTCTCCATCAGCTTCTCCACGAGCCCGGCTGGCACTTCGGCGTAGTGGGCGAATTCCATGGTGAAGGTTCCGCGACCGCTGGTCGCCGAACGCAGGAAGTTGATGTAGCCGAACATTTCCGCGAGCGGGACGAAGCCCTGGATGAAGGCGCTCGGCCCCTTCTGGCCCTGGTCGGTTACCTGGCCACGGCGCCGGTTCATGTCGCCGATGACGTCGCCGAGATAGTCCGCTTCGGTCACGACCTCGACGCCCATGATCGGCTCGAGGAGTTTCGGCCGGCTCGCCTTGTGCGACTCGCGAAAGCACGAGCGCCCGGCGATCTCGAACGCGAGCGCCGAGGAGTCGACGTCGTGGTATTTGCCGTCGAGCAGGCGTGCCTTGAAGTCGACCACCTCGTAGCCGGCGATCTGACCCTTCTTGCTCTCGGTCATGATCGCATGCTGCACCGCCGGGATGAACTCGCGCGGAATGCGACCGCCGGTGACTTCGTCCGACCACTCGATGCCGCTGCCCTGCGGGAGCGGCTCGAAGACCATCTTCACTTCGGCGAACTGCCCGGAGCCGCCGGACTGCTTCTTGTGAGTATAGATGTGTTCGATGCTGCCGCCGAATGCCTCGCGGAAGCTGACCTTGGGCTTGCCCATCACGGCTTCGACGCCCAGTTCGGAGCGCATGCGGTCGATCGTGATCTCGAGATGCAGTTCGCCCATGCCCTTCAGCACGGTCTGCCCGGTCTCCTGGTCAACCGAAAGTCGAAGCGACGGGTCGGCACGCACCATCTTGTAAAGCGCGGTAGACATCTTATCGATGTCGGCGCGGGTCTTGGGCTCGACCGAAACGCTGATGACCGGGTCCGGGAAGCGCATGCGCTCGAGCAGCGCAGGGTGGGCGGGGTCGGAAAGCGAATCGCCTGTCTCGGTGTCCTTCATCGAGACGAACGCGCAGATGTCGCCGGCGCGGACTTCGCTGATGTCCCTGGTCTCGTCGGCCTGCACTTCGACCATGCGCCCGATGCGCTCCTTCTTGTCGCGCGTGACGTTCACCAGCGTGTCGCCCTTCTTGATCACGCCCGAGTAGACGCGTACGAAGGTGAGCGTGCCGAATTGGTCGTTGATGACCTTGAAGGCCAGCGCGCGGGCCGGGGCGTCGTCGGTGACCTCCTGCTCGCCGATGATCTTGCCGTCGGGGTCCACCATCGAGATCCCGCCGTTTTCGCCGGGGTAGGGCATGTAGTCGATCACGCCGTCGAGCAGTTGCTGGACGCCCTTGTTCTTGAACGACGAGCCGCAGAATACCGGGACAAGCTTACCCTGCACGGTGCCCTTGCGGATGCATTCCTTCACCTTGGCGACGTCGAACTTGCCGTTTTCGACGAACTCCATGAAGGCGTCGTCGTCCAGCGCGAGTGCGGTTTCGATGGCTTCACGGCGGAGATCCAACAGCTGATCCATCCACTGGTTGTCGCGCGTGCTGGCAAAGGTGAAGCGCCCCTTCATTTCCTCAATGGGGATGGTCTCCCAGGGGGAGTCCTTGTCCTCTTCCTTCCATACATAGCCACAGCCGGCGATCAGATCGACCATGCCCTTGAACTCGTCGTGGCTGCCAATGGGGATCTGGCAGAGCACCACGGTCGCGCCGAGGCGTTCCTTGATGCCGGTGATCGATTTCTCGAAATTGGCGCCCATGCGGTCCATCTTGTTGATGTAGCACATGCGCGGCACGTTGTACTGGTTGGCCAGGCGCCAGTTGGTCTCGGTCTGCGGCTCCACGCCGGCCACACCGTCGAATACGACGACCGCGCCGTCAAGCACGCGCAAGGAACGGTTCACCTCGATGGTGAAGTCCACGTGGCCCGGGGTGTCGATGATGTTGACCTGGTGCCCCTTCCACTCGGTCGAGACGGCCGCGGACTGGATCGTGATGCCGCGCTTCTTTTCCTGCTCGAGGTAGTCGGTGGTGGTGCTGGACTTGCCGTCCTTGGTGTCATGGACGTCGATGATCTGGTGCTTCTTGCCGGTGTAGTAAAGCACCCGCTCCGTCGTGGTGGTCTTGCCCGCGTCGATATGGGCGATGATGCCGATGTTGCGATAGAGTTTGAGCGGTTTCAGCCTGGCCATGATGTTGCTTTCCTGTTGAGATAGTGCGGGTGAAAGTGAACTTGTAACTCCGGCCGCGGGGCTGCCGCCGTGCGGCCAGAAGGCATTCGATGTCGATCCTGCCCACCGGTATGGTGGCAGGGCGTCTGGAAAACCCGCCATTTTACATCATGGGAGCCCTGGAGGGACCACCCCTGCTAGACTTCCCCCATGCGCCGCCCGGTGCTCCACTTCTCTCACGCCAACGGCTTTCCCGCGCCAGCCTACCGAGCGATGCTCGGGCGGCTGGAGCGCGAGTTCAGGGTCAGCAGCGTGCCGGCGCTGGGCATGGACCCGCGTCATCCGCCAACGGATGGCTGGCCCCATCTGGTTGATCAGGTCATTCAGGCCGTCGAGCGCGGCCGTGCCGCGCCGGTGATCGGCGTCGGGCATTCGCTTGGCGGCTACCTCACCTTCATGGCCGCGGTACGGCGCCCCGAGTTGTTCCGTTCGATCGTCCTGCTCGATGCGCCGATCATCGGCGCAATCAAGGGTCGCCTGCTCGGCGCGACCAAGCGGTTCGGAATCGTGGACCGGGTCACGCCGGCCGGGGCGACCCGCGAGAGGCGCGCAGTGTGGGGGAGCCTCGCCGAGGCAGAACGTCATTTCAGGGCGAAGAAACTGTTCCGGGATTTCGCCCCGGGTGCCCTGCGCGATTACGTTCGCTACGGCATGGTGGACGACGGTCCGGGCCTGCGCCTGATGATCGATCCGGCGATCGAGTACCAGATCTACCGTACCGTGCCACACGACCTGCACCGACAGCTGCCGATGCTGGGGGTGCCGGCCGGGTTCATCGGTGGCGCGGGTTCCGACGTGGTCCGGCGCGTCGGGCTTTCGACGATGCGGCGGGCCGGTTTCGCGCTGCGCCGCGTACCCGGGGGGCACCTTTTTCCGTTCGAGCATCCGCAGGCTGCGGCGGATGCGATCCTGGAGATGACCGCCCGGCTCGACGCCTGCTAAGCTGGCTGCCGCTGTTTTCCACCTGCAACATTACGAGGATCCGCAATGGCAAAGATGCACATCATCCGTGTCGACCCGCTCCGGGCGGCGATCAAAACGCTCGTGCGCGGCTTCGGCAGCGAAGCGCGCGAAGTCGAACTGGTGACCGAAAACCTCATCCAGGCGAACCTCACGGGCCACGACTCCCACGGCATAGGCATGCTGCCACGCTACTCGGAGGCGTACGTCGAAGGCGGACTCAAGTCCAACGCGCATATCCGGACGCTGATGGACGGCGGGGCGATGCTGCGGATAGACGGGCAGGCGGGCTTCGGACAGGTCGTCGGACACGAGACCATGGAACTGGGGATCGCGCGCGCAAAACAGTTCGGCAGCTGCATTGTGGCGCTGGGCAACGCGCACCACCTGTGCCGGATCGGTGCCTGGGCTGAAATGGCGGTTGCCGCCGGCCTGGTGTCGGTGCATTTCGTCAACGTGATCTCGCGCCCGATCGTCGCGCCGTTTGGCGGTGGCGATGCGCGCTTCGGAACGAACCCGTTCACGGTCGGCATCCCGGTGCCGGGCGGCGAGCCGATCCTGCTCGATTTCGCCACCTCGGTAATGGCGCAAGGCAAAGCGCGGGTGGCCTACAACAAGGGTGAGCAGATGCCGGCCGGGCGCCTGATCGATAACAAGGGCCAGCCGACCACCGACCCGAAATTCGCCGTGGTCGAGCCGCACGGCGCGATCGTGACCTTCGGTGAGCACAAAGGCTACGGGCTGGCGGTCGTCTGTGAGTTGCTGGGCGGTGCGCTGGCGGCTGGCATGGCCTGCCACGAGCCTGCGACAGGCGCCAAACGGGTGTTGAACGGCATGCTGACGATCCTGTTCGATCCGGCCAAACTTTCGGAAGGGGCGATGTTCGGCAACGAGATGAAGGGCTTCCTCGACTGGGTCAAGGCTTCGCCGCCGCAGCCTGGTTTTGACCATGTGCGCCTGGCCGGGGAGCCAGAGCGCGAAACGCGCGCAAAGCGCCTCGCCGATGGCATCCCGGTGGACGAAATCACCTGGGGCGACATACTGAAGGCGGCCGAGCGGCTGAAAGTGAGCCCGGCCGAAATCAATAAACTCGCCGGCGTTGTTTAGAGCCGTCCAGGGAGGGGGGTACGGGGGAACCGCCGGTTCCCCTGTGTTCAATCCACTATGAACAGCTTCGCACCGCTCGCCGTGCGCGAGCGGTGCGGCTCGGCACCGTCCGCGACCTGGTAGCTGGTGCCGGGCTTCAGCACAAACTTCCTGCCGTCGGCGAGTTCTGTCTCGAGCTCGCCCTCAATGCAGAGAAGGATGTGCCCCTTGGAACACCAGTGATCGGCCACATAGCCGGCTGTGTACTCGACCATGCGCACACGGATCCCGGCGAAATCCTTCGTGCGCCAGTACGCGATCCCGCTGTCGCCCTTGTGCTCCGTGCGTTCGACGCCCGACCAGTCCGTGGTGCCGAAGGGAATGTCGCGCATGTCCATGTCGTATGCCCTTTCAGTCGTCAGCGATCGTATTGCTCAGCGTGCCAACGCGGCTTACCTCAACCTCGACCACGTCCCCGGGCTTCATCCATACCGGCGGTTCGCGCCGCCCGCCCACGCCCGCGGGCGTGCCGCTGACGATCACGTCGCCCGGTTCCAGCGGCACCCAGATCGACAGGTGCGCAATCAGTTGCGGAATGTTGTGCACCATCAGCGCGGTGGTCGTGCGCTGCATCTCGACACCGTTGAGCCGCGTGACGAGGCTGAGTTCTGTGCCGCCGGGGATTTCGTCCGCCGTCACGATCCACGGCCCGAACCCGCCGGTGGCCACGAAATTCTTGCCGGCGGTCCACTGCGTGGTGGCCCATTGCCAGTCGCGCACCGAGCCGTCGTTGTAGCAACTGTATCCGGCGATGTGGTCCCAAGCGTCCTTTTCGGCGATTCTGCGCCCGGGTTTGCCGATGATCACCGCAATTTCGCCTTCGAAATCGAGTTTGGTCGATTCACGCGGCCGCAGGATCGGCTGGTCGTGGCCCACTTGTGATTCCGGAAAGCGAACGAACACCGCGGGCGCCTCGGTCTTCTCGCGCTTGGTCTCCTTGCGGTGGTCCTCGTAGTTTAGGCCGATGCAGAAAATCTTTCCGGGGTTGGGGATCGGTGGCAGGAGCCTGACAGCCGAGATATCAAGGTCTGCGGACTGGCCGGTGGCGGCCTTCCTCGCTTCGGCGAGGCCATCGTGCGCAAGCAACGTACGGATGTCGGGATAGCGCGCGCCGATGCGGCGCGAGAGGTCGACGATGCCGTCGCCTTCCACGATGCCGTAACCGGCGGCGTTCTGATGCACATAGCTGGCAAGTTTCACTGGCGTTTCCCTGCGAAGAAAGGGTGTCAGCATACAATGAGTCGATGCTTCGCCGCAGCCCTGCACGCAACGTCGCCGACGATGATTCGTTCGCATCCGGGGTACGCGCTGGCCTGCCGGTCGTACTTGGCTACCTCGGCATCGGCCTTGCCGCCGGCGTGGTGGAACGGGCCGCGGGATTGTCGTATGTAGAGATCCTGCTGCTCTCGATGGTGCTTTATGCAGGCTCAGCGCAGTTCGTCGTAACCAGCATGGTGGCGCTGTCCAGCCCCCTGTCGGCGGTGGTGCTGACGGTCTTCTTCGTCAATCTGCGCCACCTGCTGCTCTCCGCTGCGCTGGCGCCGTATTTTCGCGCGCTTCCGGCCTGGAAGAATTTCCTGCTCGGGCTGCAACTGACCGACGAAACCTTTGTCGTCGCGGCCGCGCGTTTCGCCGGACAGCCGCCGACGGGCGCGGGATGGATGGCTGGTCTCAATCTTTCCGCTTATTCGACCTGGGCCGCGGCGAACTTCACAGGGGCGCTCTTCTCGGCGCAGTTTGCGGGCTCGGCGCTCGCCACGAAAGTCCTCGGCTTCGCACTTCCGTGCATGTTTGCAGGGTTGCTTGTCCTGCAGCTGGCGGTGCGGCCGCGCCTCGGCGTCGGCCTGTGCGTAGCCGGCTTTACCGCGGCACTTGGCGTGGTGGCGCAGTCCACCCGTCCCGGCCCATGGGCCGTAATCGTCGCCACGCTGCTGGGCGCGACACTTGGCGTCTTCCTGGATCGATGGAACTCCGGCCCGAAATCCTCGCGTTGATCCTCGCCTGCGCTGCGGTGACGGCGGTGCCGCGCGTGCTGCCGCTGCTGCTCCTGTCGCGGATCAGGCTCCCGGCATGGCTGCTCGACTGGCTGTCCTATGTGCCGGTCGCCGTGCTGGCGGCGCTGCTCGCCATCGAGGTAAGCATGAACGACGGGAAGCCCGATTTCTCGCCCGCCAATCCGGCGCTGCTGGCGATCGTTCCGGCCCTCGCGGTGGCCGGGTTCACGCGCAGCCTGATCGGCACCGTGGTTGCGGGCGTCGGACTTTACTGGCTACTGCTCAGATAGTCCGCCTCAGCCGGGCCCGCTGGAGTTCCTCGATCGCGCGGATGCTGGCCTCGACGCCTTCCATGTTCGGGTTCACCGCCAGCGCGCGGCGAAAGTAGGCCAACGATCTGTCCAGTTCTTCAAGGCGAAGGTAAATCTGGCCGTAGCCCGAAAGCGCGCCGAAATGCTGCGGGTTGCGCTTCATCACCTCGTCGCAGTCGGTGAGGGATTTCTTCAGTTCGCCAGCCAGGAAGTAGGCGGTCGCACGCTTGTTCCAGCCCTCTGCAAAACCGGGTTTGCGCCTGATCACGCGTGTGAACGTCTCGATAGCGCGTTCGAGGTCGCCGGCTCCCATCAAGGCCGAACCTTCGGCCAGCAGCCTGTCGACCCGCTTGTCGCCCGAACGGCTCCAGACCAGCCACACGTTCTGCTCCGCCAGTTCGCGTACCAGCGGGTTTTCGTCACTGAGGCGTTCGATCAGCAGGGGCCCATCCGCGGCGAGGCCTGTGCGGCCAAGGTAGTGCACCGCCGCAGCGCGTTGGCGCGCGTCCGCGTCCTCCAGCGCGGCGAGCGCCTCCTTGCGCGTGTCGAACGCAGGGAATAAGGTTTGCGCGATCCCTGTTAGTACAAACAGGGCGGCAAGCAACCCGGCCAGCGTGGCTGTCAGGCGCGATTTCCGGAAATCAACGAGGGGGTTCCACATGAAGATTTTCTCCAGATTGGCAGTGATGGTAGCGCTGTTTTTCTCGGCGGTGGCGGGAGCGGTCGCGGCTGGAGGTGATTCGGGCAACACTGAGGCCTGGCCGAAGGACGCCCAGAGCGAACAGTTCAAGCAACTCTCAGACAAGGGCGACTGGCGCGGCGCGGCGGCTCTGATGAAGGAGGCGATCGCCAAGGCGCCGACGAACGCCGACTACCACAACCTCTATGCCTATGCGACTCGCAAAGGCCCCAATCCGGACATGGCCCTCGTGTTCAGGGAGTACGGCGAAGCGCTGCGGCTCGAACCGAAGCATCGCGGAGCGCACGAGTACATCGGCGAGGCTTACCTGATGACCGGGGACCTTGCCAAGGCGAAGGCGCATCTCGCCACGCTGGATCGGCTGTGTATCCTGGGCTGCGAAGAGTACTCGAAACTGAAAGATGCCGTGGCCGCATACGAGGCACGCAGGAAGTAGGCGCGGGAAGCCCCGAATTGCGGGGCCGGGGAGGCGCCGGGGTTGGTTCGCGGCGGTGGGCCATAGGTTTCGCATGAACGCGCGATTCTCCATGGCGGGGCGAGGGCGTGATTCCTATACTATCGTTGCATGAAACCCAACTTCATTTTCATCCTCGCCGATGATCTCGGCTACGCCGACCTCGGCTGTTACGGCGGCCGCGCGGAGCCGTCCTGCTCGCCGCATCTCGACCGAATGGCGGCGGAGGGACTGCGCTTCACTGACGGCTATGCCAACTCCGCGGTCTGCTCGCCTTCGCGCTTTGCGTTGATCACCGGGCGATGGCAGTACCGCCTGCGCGGCGGGGCGGACGAACCCGTGGCGACCCGCGTGCGCGGCAATCCCGTGCTTGGCCTGCCGCCCGCACATCCGACCCTGCCTTCGCTGCTGGCTGGAGCGGGCTATTCGACCGCGCTGGTCGGCAAGTGGCACCTCGGGTTCCCGCCGCACTTCGGCCCGCTGCAGAGCGGCTACCAGGAGTTTTTCGGAGTCATGAGCGGCGGGGTCGATTACTTCACCCATTGCGATTCGGCTGGCGTGCACGACCTGTGCGAGGGCGAGGCGGAAGTTGACAAGCCGGGCTACCTGACCGACCTGATCTCTGAGCGCGCGGTCGATTTTCTGGGGCGGCAGAAAGGCAAGGCGCCGTTCCTGCTTTCTGTGCACTACACCGCCCCGCACTGGCCATGGGAGACCCGGGACGACGAGGCGGAGGCTCGCGCGATCGAGAAGATCATCCACACCGATGGCGGTTCCGTGCCGACCTACCTCAGGATGATCCAGCACATGGACGAGGGCATCGGACGGATCCTCGCGGCGCTCGAAACTACCGGTGCGGCGGACAATACCGTCGTGGTGTTCACCAGCGACAACGGAGGTGAGAGGTTTTCCGATACCTGGCCGCTGGTCGGAAAGAAGATGGATTTGCTCGAGGGCGGCATCCGGGTGCCGTACATCGTTCGCTGGCCGGCCACCGTGCCCGCGGGCAGCCAGAGCGCGCAGATGGCGATCACGATGGACTGGATGCCAACTTTCCTGGAGGCGGCCGGCGTGACGCCGCACCCTGACTACCCGCTCGACGGCATCAGCTTGTTGCCTGTCCTGCGCGACCCAAAGAGCAAGATCGCACGGGACCTCTTCTGGCGCATGAAATTCCGCGGCCAGAAGGCGGCGCGCTCGGGCGACTGGAAATACTTCGTCAATGACGACGGGGAGTTCCTGCTCGACCTGTCGAAGGATCAGCGCGAGCGCGCAAACCTTGCCAGGCGCGATGCAGCGCAACTGGAGGTGATGCGTCGCAAGTTCGAAGCCTGGGAGCGCAGCATCCCGCCGATCCCGGAGGACGCGAAATTCTCGATCCCCTACACGCGGGCCGACCTGGCCCACCCCAGCTGAACTGCGTTAGCTCCAGGTAACCAGATATGTGGAAAATCGACCGATGAACACCCAGGGAAGCAACCGCGCGTATCGCGTCACCTCGACCGAACACACCACGTTCCTGCCGCGATTGTTCGGCACGCACGGTGCGGTCGCGGCGAGCCACCATCTTGCCGTCAACGCTGGCGTGGACATCCTCAAGTCCGGCGGCAACGCCATCGATGCGGCAGTCGCGGCGAGCCTTGTGGAAGGCCTGGTCGACCCGCAGATGAACAGCATCGGTGGCGAATGCCCGATGCTGATCCGCCTGGCGGGGAGTGACCGTGTGATTTCGGTCAACGGCAACATGGCCGCGCCGGGGCGCGCCACGCCGGAGGAATTCCGCCGCCGTGGACTTGACCATGTGCCGGACGAAGACATCCTTGCCGCCGGCGTGCCGGCGACGTTCAGCGCGCTGATCACGGCGCTGAGCCGCTACGGCACGCTGAGTTTTGCCGATGCAGTGGCGCCGGCGCTGGCGCTGGCAACAAACGGGTTTCCGGTGTCACACGGGCTGGTGAACCAGCACAAATTCGGCCTGAAGGCGCTGGCCGGAAAATTTGAAGGCTGGCACGGCAGCCGCGCGCTGTACCTGCCGGGCGGTCAGGTTCCGGAGCCCGGTGCGCTGATGAAGAACCAGGCACTGGCGCGCGTGTACGACCATCTTGCCAATGCGGAGCGAAGCGCGGGCGGTGATCGCGCTGCAAAACTGCAGGCAGCGCACGACGCCTTCTACCTCGGTGAGGTTGCGGAGGAGATTGTCAAATACTCGAAGGAACACGACGGGTTGCTCGAGCGCAGCGACTTCGAGCGCTTTCGCACGCTCCTTGAGGAGCCCGTCCGCCTCGAGTACGGCAACGCCACGATCTACAAGTGCGGATTCTGGACGCAGGGGCCGGCGATGCTGCAGGCGCTGTCCATCCTCTCGCATTTCGACGTCGGGCCGATGGGTCATAACAGCGCGGAATACCTGCACCACTTGATCGAGGCGATCAAGCTGGCCTTTGCCGACCGAGAACAGTACTACGGAGATCCCGGCCAGGCGCTGGTGCCTGGAGAGGTGCTGCTCTCCGCAGAATACGGCAGGCAGCGCGCGGCACTGATCGACCTGCGCCGTGCGAACGATGAACTCAGGCCGGGGGATGCATGGAAGAACGCGGGTTTGCTGCCTGCCGAGGAGCGCTTCACGCCCCAGCCCTGGGGCGCTGGCACGGTGCACGTCGACGCAATGGACGCGGCTGGCAACATGGCCTCGTTCACGCCGAGCGGCGCGTGGCTCGCCTCGGCGCCGGTGATGCCTGCGCTCGGGTTTCCTCTCTCTTCCCGCATGATGACGTTTTATCTCGCACCTGCGAACCATCCGAACGTGGTGGCGCCGTACAAACGCCCGCGGACCACGCTGACGCCATCGCTTGCGTTCCGGGACGGCAAACCGTGGATGACCTTCGGCACCATGGGTGGCGACCAGCAGGAACAGTGGTCGCTGCAGTTCTTCCTGAATCGGGTGGCATTTGGCATGTCACTGCAGGAGGCGATCGAAGCGCCAAAACTCTCTTCGGATCATTTTCCCGGATTCTTCGCACCGCATAACCACTTCCCGCAACACGTGCGGATCGAAGAGCGGGTGGGAAAGAAGGTGTTTGACGAATTGCGCCGCCGAGGCCATCTCGTCGATGTCGCGCCCGACTGGAGCGAAGGATTCCTATCGGGGACCGAGGTCAACCCGCAGACTGGCGTGATGGAGGCGGGCTGCGATCCGCGCGGGTCCAAATCCGAGGTGTTCCCGGCGTTCGCCTACGCCTGGTGAGCTACTTGTAGCGTTTGCGCGCGATCGCCGCGCCGGCGGCGAGAGCCCTGAGCTTCGCGATTGCGATTTCCCTGTCCATCGGCGCCATGCCGCAGTTGGTGCAGGGAAACAGGCGATTTTTCGGCACGTACTTCAGCGCGCGTCCGATGGTGGCGGCGACTTCCGCGGGCGTCTCCACGCGGTCGGAGGCGACATCGATCACGCCAACCAGGACGTCCTTGCCCTTCAAGAGGGCCATCAGTTCGATCGGGACCTTCGAATGGATGCATTCGAGCGAGACCTGGTCGATGCTCGACTTCGCAAGCACCGGGAAGATCTCTGCGTACTGCCGCCATTCCGTGCCGAGGGTCTGCTTCCAGTCCGTGTTCGCCTTGATGCCGTAGCCGTAGCAGATGTGCACGGCGGTCTTGCACTTGAGGCCCTTCGCCGCGCGCTCGAGCGCCTTCACGCCCCAGGTCTTGACCTCCGACATGTAGACGTTGAATGCCGGTTCGTCGAACTGGATCACGTCGACACCGTCCTTTTCCAGCGCGCGCGCCTCCTGGTTCAGCAGTGCGGCGAACGCCATCGCCAGCTTCACCTTGTCTCCGTAGTACGCATCCGCGATGGTGTCGACGATGGTCATCGGGCCGGGCATGGTGATCTTGAGCTTCTTTTTCGTGTGCATGCGCGCGATCAGCGCCTCGGTCTTGTGGACCCGGCCGCGCAGCTTGAGCGGGCCCACCACCTTCGGCACCATTGCGTCGTAGCGGTTGTTGCGGATGCCCATTTTCACCTTGTGCTCGAAATCGATGCCATCGACGAATTCGAGGAAGCCGTGCACGAAATGCTGGCGCGACTGCTCACCCTCGGTGACGATATCGATCCCTGCATCCTCGAGTTCCTTGAGCCAGAGCAGCGTCGCGTCGCGCTTGGCGTGAACCAGTTCGTCGCCTTTTGACTTCCATTGCGGCCAGAGCTTCTGCGTCTCGGCCAGCCATTCGGGTTTGGGCAGGCTGCCTGCGATGGTGGTTTCGAACATGGTGCCTCCTTCTGCTGTCATCATGCACTTACTGACATTTTTTCGGGAAAGCCCGCTCTCCTAGTGGCAGAGCGGGCGACTTGCTGACATTCGGGCTTTCGCCCACCGCATGCTGCGGCCGGGTTTCAGCTCCTCACCGGCGCCTCGTTAGGGTTAAGCGGCGTCCATCCGGTGAGCTTGCCGACCTCGCCCTTGATGTAATTGGTGATCGCAATCCGGTCGGAGGTCAGCATGACCATGTTGAAGCCCTGGTCGATATAGCGCTGCGTGTACTTAGAGCTCATTGTGTGCATCGCGGCCATCACCTTGTGCTTGCGGCAGGTTTCGAGAATCTTGTTCACCGTGGCGACGTGCTTCGGGTCGTCGTTGTCCATCACCGGGGGCAGGCCGAGCGCGAGCGCAAGGTCGGTCGGGCCGATGTAGACGGCATCCAGCCCGGGGGTGGAGATGATCTCGTCCATCTTTTCGATGCCCTCGGTGGTCTCGATCATCGCGATGCAGAGCATTTCCCGGTCCGCGTTCTTCTGGTAGTCGGGGCCGCCGTAGAGCAGGGCGCGGTTCGGGCCGTTGCTGCGGATGCCCACCGGGGGATAGCGGCAGGCCGACACCGCGCGCTCGGCTTCCGCGCGGTTGCTCACCATCGGCACGATCACGCCATAGGCGCCGGCGTCGAGCACCTTCATGATCATCGAGGGTTCGTTCCACGGTACGCGCACGATCGGCGTGACGGCGGTGGTGGAGATTGCGGTGAGCATGGTCACCACGTCGGAGTAATCGATGCAGCCGTGCTGCATATCCACACACAGCCAGTCGATCCCGGTATGCGCCATCTGCTCGGCGGCGAGGCTGTGGGGGATCGAGACAAAGGCACCGATGGCCGGCTTGTTCTCACGCCAGAGCTGTTTGATGCGATTCATGCGCATGGTGGGTTCCTGTAGGGTGGCTGCGCGGTTGCGCGTTTAGTACGAGTCCGAGAGTACGCCGGGCAGCGGGTCGGCGAAAGAGGCTGTTTCGATCCCGGGCTGCTCAGACCGAAGCCTGTCCCGCGGCCGGCTCGTGTTTCATTGTCACCACCGATGCCCAGGCGAGAAGCTGGGCGATCCCGAGGACCACGAACGCTGCAGAGTATCCGGCGGCAGGATAGCGGCCCTCGACCGCAGGGTAGAGTTTCAACAGCATGCCGGTGCCGATCTGGACAGCGAAGGCGCAAATGAACATGGATACATTCAGCGCGGTGTTCAGGCGACCGGTGACCGCCAGCGAGAAATGCCGCGCTAGGATGGGGTAACAGAGGACCGGCGCCACCACGCCGACTGCATAGGCGAGCAGCAGCGAGAGCTTGGGCAGGCCGGGGACGAACGCGAGCGCGAAGAACACGGCGACGCCGAGCGTGCTTCCCCACTGCAGCAGCCGGATGCGCGGCAGGCCGCGACGCGCGAGCGCATCCGCGCCCTGGCCGAAGAACAATGACGCGAGTCCGTAGGTCACCGCCGTCCACATCAGCCAGCGTGCGGCCTCGCCACGTTCCAGTCCCTGAGTGTCGATCAGCCAAGGGATCAGCCACAGGCCGAAGAGGCCCTGGTAGACGCCCTGCAGGACGATCATCGGCAGGCCGAGGCGCCAGAACGCGGCGACGCAGAAAATGGCTGCGATCTTGCCGAGTTGCTCATCCCAGCGCTCTGTAGCTCCAGGCACGGGCTTTTCAGGAACGAGAAAAAAGATTGCCGCGCCCGCACACAGGGTCAGCATGGCAAGGATGCCGAACATCGCGCGCCAGCCGATCTGGCTCACGGCGAACTCCATCGGCGCCGTGGCCACAACCGCGCCGAACGCGCCGGCGGCAAGTGTCCAGCCGTTGAGCGTTGCAAGCCGCTCAAGCGGGAACCAGAGCGTGTAGGCCTTCATCGAGCCCATCAGGCAGGCCGAAACTCCGGCGCCGATTAGCGCGCGTCCGAGCGTGAGGCTGGTCAGGCCGTCCGCGAGGGCGAAGGTTCCCACGCCGGCCGCCGCAAGGACCAGCAGTCCCGCAGTCACGCGTCGCGGGCCGTAGCGGTCGAGAAACACGCCCACCGGCATCTGCATCGCGGCAAACGCGAGCAGATACGCGCCGGTCAGCATGCCGAGTTCCGAGGACGACAGCGAGAACTCGGCCGCGAGGTCCTTGGAGATGACCGCGTTGGCGTTGCGCAGCAGGAACGAAAGGAAAAAGCCCGCAGCGAACGGGACGAAGACAACGCCGAGCAGGCGGGCGGGCAGGGGAAGCGTTGCGGCGGAGGATCTCACGCGCGCATTCTAGAGCCCCGTCGCGTCAATCTGCCTTATTCGGTCGCTGCGGTTTGCGCTGCGGAACCCTTGTCCCAGAAGACGATGCGGCTGTGCAGCAGCCGGATCGCAGCGCTACCCGCGACCCCCATGGCCGCCAGGCTGATCAGGGCCGCGAACATGGTGTTGGTCTCGAGGTTGACGGCAGCCGCGCTGATCAGGTACCCCAGCCCGCGCGTCGAGGAGACGAACTCGGCAACCACGGCGCCGATCAGGCCGAGCACGATCGCAATCTGCAGCCCCGCGAAGATATGCCCCGCCGCCGAGGGGATCTTGATGCGCGTGAGGACATGCCAGCGCGAGGCCGAGAACGCGCGCATCAGGTCGATCAGCGCCGGATTGGTCTGCTTGAGTCCCACCGCGGTGTTGATGAACATCGGGAAGAAGCACACCAGCGCGACCATCACGATCTTGGACTCCATGCCGAAGCCGAACCAGACGATGATCAGCGGCGCGAGGGCGACTTTCGGCATCGACTGCAGCGCGACGACGAAGGGCAGCAGGGTCTGCTCGACTGCGCGCAGTTCGGCAAACAGGCAGCCCAGGATGAACGCCAGCGTGCAGCCGAGCAGGTAGCCGAGCACCATGGATTGCAGCGTGAACACGAAGTGCTGCCAGAACAGTCCCTCGATGTAGCCGCGCTGCAGGGCCTCGAGAACCGCGTATGGCGTCGGCAGGATGAAATTGGGGACTTTGAGCGCCCGGATCAAGATATGCCATGTTGCAATCAGCAGCACGAATGCCACCAGCGGATATACGACGCTACGGATTTTTTCGTTCATTTGCCGCTCCTCGTGCCGGGCTCAGTTGAATTTGACCAGTTCGCTGAACAGCGCGCGCAGGGAGTTGCAGTGTTCCGCGAACGCCTTGTCGGCCATGGTGTCCAGCGTCCTCGGGCGCGGCAGGTCCACATCGACCTCGCGGATCGTGCGTCCCGGTCGCGCCGACAGGACCACGATCCGGTCGGACAGGAACACAGCCTCCGGAATCGAGTGGGTGATGAAGATCACCGACTTCCCCGCTGCCATCCAGATGCGCTGCAGTTCCAGCATCATGTGCTCGCGCGTCATCGCGTCGAGCGCCGCGAAGGGCTCGTCCATCAAGAGCAGGGCCGGATCGTGGATCAAGCCCCGGGCGATGCCGACCCGCTGCTGCATCCCGCCGGAAAGTTCGCCCGGGTAGTGGTTGGCAAACTTGTCCAGGCCGACCAGCTTCAGCATGGCGTGTGCCCGGTCGCGCCCTTCGCCCAGGTTCATGCCCAATGTCCTGATAGGCAGCAGCACGTTGTCGAGTGCCGTCTGCCAGGGCAGCAGGGTCGGCTGCTGGAACACGATGCCGACATCGGCGCGTGGTCCGTTGATCGGCACGCCGCCCAGAAAGACGCTGCCGGAGGTGGGCTTGAGCAGGCCCGCGGCGACTTTCAGCAGCGTCGATTTTCCACAGCCCGAAGGGCCGAGCACCGAGAGGAACTCGCCTTCGCCCAGCCTTGCATCGAGGCTCTCGAGAGCCTTGATCGGGCCGCGGGAGGATGAGTACGTGAGGGCCAGGTTGCGCGCCTCAAACAGCGTATCTCCGCCGGTTGCCGTCGTCGAACCGGCGGAGCTGGGCGGCGAACTCACTTCGCCTGAAGGCCCAGTTGCTTTGCCAGTGCGCTGAAGTTCGTGATGTCCTTCTGGATCGCGGCGGCGAACGCCTCGGGCGTGCCCCCCACCGCCTGCAGGCTGCGCGCGGCGAAGGCCTTCTTGCCCGCCTCGCCGTGCACGTACTTTGCGGTTTCCGCCTGGATGCGGTCCACGATCGCCTTTGGCGTGCCGGCCGGAGCGACCAGGCCGTACCAGAAGTTGGTGTCGAAATCGCGCAGGCCGACCGAGGCGCCGGCTTCGCTGAACAGCGGCACCGAGGGCATCGACGGGGTCGCCGAGGTCACGGCGAAGGCCTTCAGCCGTCCGGAGGCCACCAGCGGGGTGGACGCGCCGGGATTGTCGAGCAGCAGCGACACCTGGTTACCGAACAGGTCCGGGTAGACCTGCGCGGACCCCTTGTAGCCGATGTCGACCATCTGCGTTCCGCTCATGGCCTTCAACTGCTGGGTGAGGAGGAATCCAAGCGTCGAGGCGCCGACGTTGGCGACATTCAGCTTGCCCGGATTGGCCTTCGCGTAAGCAATCAGTTCGGCGAGCGTGTTTGCCGGCAGGGCGGCGCTGCCGATCAGCACGTAGGAGGTGTTGCCGATCATCGTGATCGGCGCGAAGCTCTTGAGCGGATCGTAGGGCACGTTCTTCTGCAGCACGAGTGCGCCCGGATGCGTGCTCGAGGTCGCGATGCCGATCGTATAGCCGTCGGGGTCGGCCTTGGCGATGGCTTCGGAGCCGATCATCCCGCCGGCGCCGCCGCGGTTCTCCACAACCACCGGCTGGCCGAGCACCTCGGCCAGGTTGCTGGCTACCAGCCGCGCCGTGATGTCCGTGCCGCCACCCGGAGGAAAGGGCACGATGAACTTGATCGCATGGGTAGGCCAGGCCTGTGCAAGGGCGTTGCCTGCCATGAACAGTGCGGCAAGCAGGCCCGCACGCAGGCCCGAACGCAGCGCCTTGTCGAGCGCGCTCATTTGGTCACCTTGGGGTACATGACTGCATCTCCGTGTCGGTACATTTCTTCCATCTCCGCGGTTGAAATCCGGTCTACCTTCGTGCCGCTGAGCGCGGCAAGTTGCTCGGCAAGGATGTTGCGTTTGACTTCCGCGGCAAGGATGTTGACCCGCCCGTAGCATTCGGACACCGTGCGCCCGAGCACCGTGATGCCATGGCGTTTCATCAGCACACAGTTGGTGTCCTTGATGAAGGTCTTGATCGGCGCGACGTCGTCCTCGACGTTGATGTGCGCCGGCAGGTAGTGCACCGGCTTTTGCATCAGGTATGAGAACGTGAGCCCCACCGGACGGATCTCCTCCCGCCCTGCGGCGAGGTAGGCAATCGTCTCGTCGTGGTGCAGGTGGATCACGCAATGCACGTCCGGGCGCAGGCGCAGCATTTCGCGGTTCATCTGGTGCCCGACCGTCGTCGCGCGCTCGCCATGGACGATGCGGCCGTGGGGCACGTCGGTGATGACCAGGTCCTCG
>JBBQVP010000082.1:0-17823 GCA_038211455.1 Burkholderiales bacterium | reverse complement strand
CATATAGGTGCGCATCGCTTTCGGAGTCTGTTACCACCAGCGGTCGCTTCGTTTCAAGCACCTCGGCCACTGGCGTTCCTGCAACGGCCATTGGGTAGATCCGGCGCAAGGCCGCCTCGCCCGCGGCATCGGTTTTGCTGAAAGCAACCAGGTGCAAGCTGCCGCCCTCGAGGCGCGTGGCGTGTGCCGTCGCCCCATTCAGCAGGTGCATGGCGCTGTCGACGATCGCGTCGAACACCGGCTGCACGTCCGACGGCGAGCTGGCAATGACCTTGAGAATCTCCGCAGTCGCGGTCTGGCGTTCCAGCGCCTCGGCTGCCTCATCGCGCGCGCGCCGCAGTTCGGTCTCGGCCCGCTTGCGCTCGGTGACGTCGGTAATGGCCCCGACGAGCCGGGTTACGCGTCCCGCCTGGTCGCGTTCCGCCACGGCCCGGTCGAGGATCCAGGACAGCTTGTCTTCGGCATTGCGGATGCGGTACTCGTGCTCGAACTGCGGCGACTCTTGTTTGAAATAGCGGCCGAGCGCCACCTGGTAGTTGGCGAAGTCCTCCGCCAGCACCAGCGCGTTCCAACTGGCGGGGGTGAGTTCTTCCCCCTGCACCGCGAAATAGCTTTTGGCGCGCTCCGACAGGTATAGCAATCCGGTATCGAGATTCCAGTCGTAGATGCCCTCGGTCGCTGCCTGCGTGGCGAGCGCGTAACGCGCCTCGCTTTCTTCCAGCGCCAGTTCGATGCGCTTGAGTTCGCTGATATCACCCGTGGAACCCACCAGGCGCACCGCGCGGCCGCGTGCGTCGCGGGTGGCGACGCCGTGCTGGCGCGCCCAATGCCAGCTCCCGTCGTCGGCACGGAAGCGATAGTCGCATTCGAAGCGCTCGGCGTCGCCCTTGAAGTGTGCCCGCAGCGCGGCATCGTATTTGGGAAGGTCGTCCGGGTGGATGCGGTTGCGCCAATCCTCCGGCGTGCTGACTGCGTTGTACGAGACGCCGACGGCACGAAACACGCCTTCGGAATAATAGATCGTGCCCCGGGCGACATCCCAGTCGTATACCCCCTCGTTGAGGGCGCGCATCGCGAGTTCGAATCGCCGGATTTCGGCGGCACGCACTTCCGCGCTCCCCGGGGATTCAGGTCGTTTCCGGGCCGCAGGCTTGGCGGTCGACGTCTTTTTTTTCAGTGCAACCGCCTTTTTGCGGGCCCCGGCCGAGGCCGGGGCGACCGCCTTTTTCCGCACCGGCGGCGGGGTTGCCTTGTTTTTCTTCCTTGCCGGCTTGGCTGCCACGCGTTCGCCTCGGTCAGGTGTGCATGGCGCCAGTGTACCGAGTCCGGGCCTGCCTTACTTTTGACCCCCGACTTCGGGTCAATCTGGACGGAAAAATCCTTGACATTGATGCGGGAAGAACCGCTCTGGTGGCTGCCTTCAGGGCAATTCGTATATAACAACAATAATAATTTCCTCTGCAGGACGTGTTGGCGCGCGGCCCGGTCTCCCCCCGCTGGTAGAATCCGGGCTCCCCGAATCCCCCTCCCACCTTCCCCCCCAAACCATGTTCGCCGCCAACCTGCTCGCCCAGTCCGACCCCGAACTCTGGAACGTGATCCGCCTGGAGAACGGCCGCCAGGAAGACCACGTCGAGCTGATCGCCTCGGAAAACTACGTCAGCCAGGCCGTCCTGATTGCGCAGGGCAGCCAGCTCACCAACAAGTACGCCGAAGGCTACCCGGGCAAGCGCTACTACGGCGGCTGCGAATTCGTCGACATCGCCGAGACCCTCGCCATCGAACGCGCGAAAAAACTCTTCGGCGCCGACTGGGCGAATGTGCAGCCGCATTCGGGATCGCAGGCCAACCAGGCGGTCTACGTTGCCAACCTCAAGCCTGGCGACACGGTGCTCGGCATGTCGCTGGCACATGGCGGGCACCTGACGCACGGCTCGCCCGTCAACCTGTCGGGCAAGCTGTACAACTTCGTGTCCTACGGCCTCAACGCGAAGGAAGAAATCGATTACGACGCGGCGGAAAAAACCGCGCTTGAGACAAAGCCGAAGATGATCGTCACCGGCGCCTCGGCGTATTCGCTGGCGATCGACTGGAAGCGGTTCCGCGCGATCGCCGACAAGGTCGGCGCGCTGCTGATGGCCGACATCGCGCACTACGCCGGGATGATCGCGGTGGGCCTGTACCCCTCGCCCATCGGGATCGCCGATTACGTGACGACCACCACGCACAAGACCCTGCGCGGGCCGCGCGGTGGCTTGGTGCTTGGCATGGGGGACGGGTCAAAAGACAATCGGGCCAAGGGCATCAACTCGGCGATCTTCCCGGGGCTGCAGGGCGGCCCGCTGATGCACGTGATCGCCGCGAAGGCCGTGGCCTTCGGTGAGGCGCTCAAGCCCGAGTTCAAGGTCTACCAGCAGCGCACGCTCGACAACGCGCGCGTCATGGCCACGGCGCTCACCGAGCGCAACGTGCGCGTGGTTTCCGGGCGCACCGAATCGCACATGATGCTGCTTGACCTGCGCGCCAAGAAAATCACCGGCAAGGACGCCGAGAACGCGCTCGGCCGCGCGCACATCACGGTCAACAAGAACGCGATTCCCAACGACCCGGAAAAGCCGATGGTGACCAGCGGCATCCGCGTCGGCACACCCGCGATGACCACCCGTGGCTTCGGCACCAACGAAGCGAAGATCCTCGCCGGGCTGATTGCCGACGTGCTCGAAGCGCCCGCCGACGAAGCGAACCTCGCGCGGGTGCGCGGGGCGGTCGGTGAGTTGTGTTCCGCGTTCCCGGTCTACGCCTAGGCGAACCCCGTGCGCTGCCCGTTCTGCGATTCGGAGAACACCCAGGTTCTCGACACACGCTCGAACCCGGACACGAATTCAATCCGCCGCAGGCGCAAATGCACGGACTGCGACAAGCGCTTCACCACCTACGAAAAGGTCGAGCTGCGCATGCCGCGGCTGGTGAAAAAAGACGGCAGCCGCATGGACTTCGACCGGGACAAGGTCCTGGGCAGCATGATGCTCGCGCTGAGAAAGCGCGAGGTGGCCACCGACAAGGTCGACTCCGCGGTCGACCGGATCGAGGAAAAGCTGCGCGCCTCGGGCGAACGCGAACTGCCCACCGCAAAAGTCGGTGAGCTCGTGATGCGCGAGCTGGCCCGGCTGGACAAGGTCGCCTATATCCGCTTCGCCTCCGTCTATCGCAGCTTCGATACGCCGGACGATTTCCGCGAAGCCGTGCTCGAAGTCAAGAAGCCCCGCAGGAAGTAAGCGTGTTCAGCGACGCCGATCGCAGGCACATGGCGCGGGCGCTGGAACTGGCGGCGCTCGGCATGAACACCGCCACGCCGAACCCGCGGGTGGGTTGCGTGATCGTGCGCGACGGCGTCGTGGTCGGCGAGGGTTGGCATCGCCGGGCGGGCGAACCGCATGCGGAGGCAAACGCCCTCGCAGCCGCAGGCGACAAGGCGCGTGGGGCGACGGTCTACGTCACGCTCGAACCCTGCAACCATACCGGCCGCACGCCGCCCTGTGCCGATGCGCTGATCCGCACCGACGTCGGGCGCGTGGTTGCGGCGATGCGTGACCCGAACCCACTCGGCGCGGGTGGCGGGAAAGCGCTAGAAGCGGCTGGCATCCGGTTCGAGTGCGGCCTGATGGAGGATGAGGCCCGCGAGCTGAACATCGGCTTCGTCTCGCGCATGACTCGCGGCCGGCCCTGGGTGCGCATGAAGATCGCCGCGAGCCTGGACGGGCGCACCGCGCTTGCCAATGGGCAGTCGCAATGGATCACCGGCAGCGAGGCGCGCCGGGACGGCCACACCTGGCGCGCGCGCGCCTGCGCGCTGCTGACCGGCATCGGCACGGTCACAGCGGACGACCCACAGCTCAACGTGCGCGACGTGCCGGTTGCGCGCCAGCCCTTGCGCGTGATCGTTGACAGCCGGCTCGACACGCCGCAGTCGGCGCGGATCCTGCAAGGCGGCAACGTAGTGCTGTTTTGCGCGGAAGAAAAGGAAGCCGAGCGGGCCGCGCTCGAGGCCCGCGGTGCCGAGGTGGTGCGGCTCGCCAACGCCCAGGGCAAGGTCGACCTCCCCGCGATGCTCGCTGCGCTGGCTGCGCGCGGCATCAATGAACTGCATGTCGAAGCCGGAGTCAAACTCAACGGGTCGCTGCTGCGCGAAGGCTGCGTGGACGAGTTGCTGGTGTATCTCGCACCTTCGTTGCTGGGCGATACGGCGCAGGGGATGGCGGCACTGGCGGGGCTGACTTCGCTCGACGAGCGGGTGGCGCTCGAGTTCCGGTCCGTTGAGCGCATTGGCGGGGATCTGCGCATCCTCGCCCGGGTCAGGGGAGGGCACTGATGTTTTGCGGGATTGTGCAGGCGATCGGGACCATCGAAAAGGTAGAGCCCCTTGAGAAGGGCGTAAGGCTGACCATCGATGCGGGAACCCTCGGCATGTCCGATACCGGCGTCGGGGATTCCATCGCAATGAACGGGGCGTGCATGACGGCCACCACGATTCTTGGCAATCGCTTCACTGTCGATGTCTCGCGTGAATCGCTGGATACGACCGCCGGGCTCGACGCGCCGGGAAAAGTGAACCTCGAGAAGTCGATGGCGCTCGGTGACCGGATCGACGGGCACCTCGTAACCGGGCACGTCGATGGCGTTGGCGAAGTGGTCACGTTCGAGCGCCTGGGGGAATCCTGGCGCCTCGCCGTGCGCGCGCCGAAGGAGCTCGGGCGGTTCATCGCGAAAAAGGGTTCGATTACGGTCGACGGTGTCAGCCTGACGGTGAATCGGGTCGAGGATGAGGCTTTGGGCACCACGTTCGATGTGAACCTGATCCCGCATACGCTGCAGGTGACCACGCTGTCGAGGCTTGCGCCGGGGGCGAAAGTAAACCTTGAAATCGACCTGCTTGCACGGTATGTGCAACGACTTCTTGAGGCGTCCCAGCCCGGCTCCAATCCGGCTCCATAGGCTGATACTTCCTAGTAGCCTCTGTTTCTGTGCGATCCGCTTTCGCAGGGTCGAGACCCGCGAGCAGTAGGTCCTTCAGCCTAGAAGCCGAGCTTGTCGCGCAGCTGCATCCAGCTGATCGCGACCTGCTTGGCTGGCACGCGCAGCGCGTGGAAGGGGATGGGCGCGAATGCGCCCTCGCTGATAGGCCCCAGGCTCACGCTTTGCTGCATGGCCAGCGCAGCGAGTTTGCCGCCCAGCAGCGCGGCCAGAGCCACGCCGCGGCCGTTGTAGCCCATGGCATAGGCCACGCGCGTCTGCAGCCTTCCGATGCGCGGCAGGAAATCCAGCGTGGCGGCCACGAGCCCGTACCAGCGGTACTCGATCGGCGCTTCCGCCAGTACGGGGAAGATTGTTGCCATGTCGCGCGCCAGCCTGCGGTACACGCCCGCGCCCGCGCGTGTCGAGGCGCCGCCGCGCCCGCCGAACACGAAGCGCCCGTCGGGCATCAGGCGGTAGTAGTTGGTCAGGCGCTTGGCATCAGTGGCGAGGTTGCCTTGCGGCATCAGGCGCGCGCGCACCGGTTCGGGCAGCGGGGCGGTAGCGATCAGGGCCGAGGCGACCGGCACGGTGCGGCGCTTGAGTGCCGAGCCCGAGGCGGTGAGGTCGCTGTAGGCGTTGGTGGCGATGATCAGCTCGCGCACCTTCACACGTGCGTGCGGCGTCTGCAGCACAACTTCGTCCTGCGTGGCGCGCCACGACAGCACCGCGGTGGCGCAATGGACGTGCACGCCGCGTACGGCCAACTCGGCGGCCAGGGCCTGGCAGTACTCCAGCGGATGGAGGCCGCCGCCGCGCGGCTCGAGGTAGGCGGCGCGGTAGAAGTCGGTACCCAGGCGCGCGGCGGTCTCGCCGGCGTCGAGCAGGCGCGGGGCCTGGTCGTCGGCGTGTTCGGCCAGCCAGCGCGCATCGGCCTCGAAGCGTGCGACGTCGATGGCGTTCTGTATTGGGGTCAGGTGGCCGTGACGCATGAAGCTGCAGGCCAGGCGGCTGTCGAGGACGATGCGCTCCAGCGTGTCAATGCCTTCATGTGCGATGTGATACATCAGCAGCGCGGTGTCGCGCCCGTACTTGCGCTCGAGCTCGGGAAAGGTGAGCTTGAACCGCGGCACGGCCATGCCGCCGTTGCGTCCGCTGGCGCCCCAGCCGACATCGTGGGCTTCGAGGATCACGCAGCTGCGCCCAGCCTTCATGATGTGCCAGGCGGCGGAAAGCCCGGTGAAGCCGGCGCCGATGATGGCAACTTCGGTCTCGAGGTCGCCTTGGAGCGGGGCAAACAGCGGGGAGTGGCGTGTGGTGGCCGCCCAGTAGGAATCGGCATGGGCGGGGCGGTCGCTGAGTGTGGGGCTCACTGACATAGAGGTGTTTACGAGGCCGGTGTTTGCATAATCGAACCGGCACGGTGTTGTTGGTATACCAGAGTATACTGATAACTCGTTTGGTATACCAAAGAGGCTGTACGCATGGGCATAGGCATAGGCTGCGACATAGGCGGGACTTTCACGGACCTTCTGATGATCGACGAGGAAACCGGAAAAGTCTTTGTGGACAAGATCTTGACCACACCGATCGACCCCTCGTTGGCGATCGAGACCGGGCTGCTGGGCCTGGAGCGCCAGTCGCCCGGTGCCGTGGCCCAGGCCCTGACCCTGGTGCACGGCACCACCCTGGTCATTAACGCCGTGATCGAGCGCAAGGGCGCCCGAACCGGCCTGCTGACCACGCGCGGCTTTCGCGACGTGCTCGAAATCGGCCGCGAGAAGCGCTACGACGGTAACGACCTGCAGATCACCTTCCCGGACCCGCTCGCGCCTCGCCCGCTGCGCCTGGAGGTCGAGGAACGCGTGCACACTTCGGGCGAGGTGCTCACGCCGCTGGATGAAGCTTCGGTGGAGAAGGCGCTCAGGCTGCTGCTTGAGCGCGGCGTACAGTCCATCGCCGTTTGCCTGCTGAATTCCTTCGCCAATGCTGCGCATGAAAAGCGCATCGGGGAGATCGCCGCTCGCGTGGCACCGGGCATCCCTGTGACGCTCTCGCACGAAGTGCTGCGCGAATTGAAGGAGTACGAGCGCTCGACCACCTCGGTGGTCAATGCCTACGCCAAGCCCGTGGTGGAGAAATACCTGCAGAAGCTCGACCAGCGCCTGGCCAGCATCGGGTTCAAAGGCGAGCTGCTGCTGATGCAATCGAGCGGCGGATTGAATTCCTCGGAGATGGCGCGGCGCTTTCCGGTGCAGATCATCGAATCCGGCCCCGCGGCCGGGGCCATCGGCGCGGCGCACTACGCGCGACTGGCTGGCCACGACAAGGTGCTGGCCTTCGACATGGGCGGCACCACGGCCAAGATGTGCCTGGTGGTGGAGGGCAAGGTCGCCCGCGTGAACCAGTTGGAAGTCGACCGCGTGCACCGCTTCAAGCGCGGCAGTGGCATCCCGGTGCGCATCCCGGTCGTGGATCTGATGGAGATCGGCGCCGGCGGCGGCAGCATCGCCAAGGTCAGCGTCAAGGGCACCATGGAGGTCGGCCCCGAGAGCGCCTCGGCCGATCCCGGCCCGGTCTGCTACGGCCAAGGCGGCACCGAACCCACGGTCTCGGACGCCGACGTGGTGCTCGGCTACCTGAACCCGGCCTACTTCCTCGGTGGGCGCATGTCGCTTGACCGCGCCAAGGCGGCGGCCGCCATCGAGACCAAGCTGGCCAATGTGCTCGGGCTGAGCATGGCGCAGGCGGCCTGGGGCATCCACAGCCTCGTGAACGAGAACATGGCCAGCGCGGCCAAGGTTTACGTGGCCGAGAAGGGCGAGAGCCCGAGCAACTGCGCCGTGGTCGCCTTCGGCGGCGCGGGCCCGGTGCATGCCTACGACCTCGCGCGGCGCATCGGCGCGCGCACGCTGATCATCCCGCCGCGTGCCGGCGTAGCCTCGGCCTTCGGGATGCTGATCGCCCCGGCTTCCTTCGACACTGTCCAGACGCACCGCACGCGCCTCGCCCGCGCCGACTCGGCCGAACTTGACGCCCTGTACCGTGCGATGGAAGCTGAGGCACGCGCCGGGCTGCCGCGCGGCACACGGCCCGCGGAAGTCTGGTTCGAGCGCGCGTCCGATGTGCGCTACGTGGGCCAGGGTTACGACATCGCGGTGCCGGTGGAGCCGGCCATGCTGAGCTCCTGCAGCTTCGCGCAGGCGCTGCGCACGGCCTTCAACAAATCGTATTTCTTGCTCTACGGGCGCGTGTTCGACGAGCTCGAACTCGAGATCATGAGCCTGCGCGTCACCGCCTATGCGCCGGGCAAGCAGTTCGCCGACGAGTTCTCCACCGGGAAGAAGGCCGGCAAGGCGGCGCCTGATTCGACGCAGCGCGAGGCCTATTGCCCGGTCGCCGGCAAGTTCGTACAGCATGCGGTGTATAAACGCGGCGACATCCTTCTCGGCCACCGCATCGTCGGCCCGGCCATCGTCGAGGAACCCGAGTCCACCACCATCGTGGGCGCGGGCGCCAGCCTGACAGTCGACGCCTCGGGAAGCTTGGTCGTGCAGTTGCCCGAGGAAGCCGCGGCGCGCAGCCGCGAGGCCGCGGGCGAACTCGACGCAGTGAGCCTGGAGATGCTCTGGCGCCGGCTGACTTCCAGCGTGGACGAGGTCGCTGCCGCGCTGGTGCGCACCTCGTTCTCCACGGTGGTGCGCGACGTGGCCGACTACGCCTGCGGGGTGTTCGACGCCGAGGGCCGTCTGCTGCTGCGCTCCACCGACAGCACGCCGGGCATCGCCGGTGGCCTGGCGCCCATGCTGCAGCACATGCTCGAGGTGGTGCCGCCGCACACTCTGGCCGAAGGTGACGTGCTGATCGGCAACGACCCCTGGAAAGGCAGCGGCCACCACAACGACATCTTCACGGCCACGCCAGCCTTCCTGAACGGCAGGCTGATTGGGTTCGCAGCCTGTTCGGCGCACCATGTCGACATTGGCGGGCGGCGCGCCACCACGCTGAGCCGCGACAACTACGAGGAAGGCCTGCGCATCCCGGTGTGCAAGCTGTACCGCGCGGGCGAGGCCAACGAGGACGTGTTCAACTTCATCGCCAGCAATGTGCGCCTGGCCGAAACCGTGCTGGGCGATCTGCGCGCGCAGTGCTCGGCCAACCACGTGGGCTGCGACCGCATGCGCGAACTCTGCACCGAGCGCGGCTGGCGGGATTTCCAGCCGCTGGCGGACGAGATCGTGCGCAGGAGCGAGGAGATCGCGCGCGCTGAGATCCAGCGCATCCCGGACGGCGTCTACTCGCACGAGGCG
This sequence comes from Burkholderiales bacterium, assembly GCA_038211455.1. Taxonomy (GTDB): domain Bacteria; phylum Pseudomonadota; class Gammaproteobacteria; order Burkholderiales; family SG8-39; genus SZAS-79. The sequence continues at coordinate 8,503 of JBBQVP010000082.1, read as the reverse complement.
CCGATCGACATCATCGACGGCGAGCGCATCGTCCTGAAGGTCAAGGTCACGGTGGCGGGCGACAGCCTCACGGTGGACTTCACCGGCAGCTCGAAGCAGGTGCGGCCCGCAGTGAACTGCACAATTCGCTACACCAGCGCATACGCCAACTTCGCGGTGGGTGCGCTGCTGCAACTGCCGGTGCAGCTGAACGAAGGTTCGCTGCGGCCGATCCGCATCGTGGCCGAAGAGGGCAGCGTGCTGAACGCCAGGTTCCCGGCCCCGGTGTTCGCGCGCACCAGCATCGGCAATTTCCTGCCCGAGATGATCTTCAGTGCCATGGCCAAGGCGGTGCCCGACCGCGTGGTCGCCGGCTCGGGCTCCACACCGCTGTGGGCGCAGTACATCTTCGGCAAGCGCCGGGATGGCACGCAGTTCGCGCCGCTGAACTCGGCCAACGGCGGCCTGGGTGCGCGCGCCAACCAGGACGGCGTCTCCTGCCTGACTTTCCCGGTGAATATCGGCAATACCCCCGCGGAGATCCTCGAGAGCGAGCTGCCGGTGCTGGTGAAGTGCCGTGCGCTGTGGCCAGACTCGGCCGGGGCGGGACGCTTCCGGGGCGGGCTGGGCCAGCACTTCGAGATGGAGGTGTTGCGCGGCGAGCTGGGGCCGGATGGTCCGCTGCTGATCGGTTTTCGCGGGGGGCGTTTCCATTTCCCGGTACCCGGCCTGCTGGGCGGCATGGACGGGCCCAACGGCAAGCTCATCATCAACGGCAAGGAAGAGGTAGGCGGCGGCGACGTCACTGTGCCACCGGGCGGCGTGATGGCCTGCCACATTCCGGGTGGCGCGGGACTGGGCGATCCGCTGCGGCGCAGCCGCAGGATGGTCGAGCGCGACATCGAGTACGAGTACATCTCGCGCGCCGAAGCCGCGCGCCTGTACGGGTACGTCGAGCCGGTGCTGCAGGAAGTCGAATAGGAGGCTGCATGGGAGAGCTCCCCGCATTTCCGGCGTTCCCGGCTTCGCCACCGACCGACGAGGCAACGCCGCGTGATATCTCGCGAGGCGATCTCGTGCACGAGGCGATCAAGGCCGGCATCCGCGAAGGCGTGCTGACGCCCGGCCAGCGCCTGCGCGAGCGGGACGTGGCCGAATGGCTTGGCGTGAGCCGCACGCCTGTGCGGGAGGCCTTTCACATGTTGCAGGCGCAAGGCGTGCTATCCCAGGGCAGAGGCGACAGCCTGGTGGTGACCACACTGAGCGAGGACGACATGCGACAGCTCTACCGGATCTGGGCCGACATGGAGGCGATCTCGGCGCGCTACGCAGCCCGCGAGGCGAGCAACGCCGATATCGAGCGCCTGCAGGATGTCGCCGGGCGCTGGGACGCGGCGCTGGAGCCCAACGAGCTGGGGCGCCTGAACCAGGACTTCCACCAGGCCATACAGGCTGCGGCGCACAACCGCTACCTCAGCCGCGCGCTGGATGCGGTCGACGATTCGCTGGCGTTGCTGGGTCTGAACACCTACACGGTGCCGGGCCGTCCGGCCGAAGCCGGGCGCGAGCATGTCGAGATCGTGCGTGCGATCGCGGCGCGAGACGAGGAGGCGGCCTACCAGGCTGCCCGGGTACATATAGAACGTGCAGGGGTATTGCGGCTTTCGCTGTTCAGGCAGAAATCAAAAAACTGAGGGAGATACAAAATGAAGCAACGCAATCTGGTTTTGGCAGCAGCAGTCTTCGCGATGTTGTCCACGTTGGGCGGGACGGTTCATGCGCAGCAGGATTACCCGAACAAGGCAGTGCACATCGTCGTGCCCTGGCCGGTGGGTGGGGTGACCGACATCGGCGCACGCATCGTCGGCGCGCAGCTCTCGCAGAACCTCGGCCGTCCGGTGGTGGTCGACAACAAGCCCGGCGCCAACGGTTTCATCGGCACCGAGTTCGTCGCCAAGTCGGCGCCCGACGGCTACACGCTGCTGCTGGTCTCGACCACCACGCATGCGGTGGCCCCGGCCCTGTACCACAAGTTGCCCTACGACCCGCTCAAGGATTTCGAGCACGTCACGCAGATCACGCTGGCGCCGACCATCGCCGTTACGCCGGCCAATTCCGCGTACAAGACACTGGCCGACCTTGTGGCCTACGCCAAGGCCAACCCCGGCAAGCTCAACTACGCGACTTACGGCTCGGGTGGCAGCTCGCAGCTCGCGGCCACGTTGTTCCTGCAGGCCGCGGGCATCCAGGCCACTGCCATCCCCTACAAGGGCGCGACCCCGGCGATCACCGGCCTGATGGGCGGCGAGACCGAGCTGTTCTTTGATTCGATCCCGTCCTCGCTCACGCACGTGAAGGCCGGACGCCTGCGCGCGCTGGCGGTGACCTCGAGCGAGCGAGTGTCGGCCGCGCCAGACGTGCCCACTCTGTCCGAGACCTATCCCGGTCTGGTCTACACCGTCTGGCAGGGGGTGCAGGTGCCCGCCGGCACGCCGAAAGCCATCGTTGACAGGCTGCACGCCGAGATCAGCAAGGTGGTGACCGCGCCGGATGTGCGCGAGAAGATGCTGAAACTGGGCGCCATCGCCGTGGCGAGCAAAACGCCGGCCGACTTCGGTGAGCACATCGCGCGCGAGAAGGAGAAGCTCGCGGCGCTGATTCGCGCCGCGGGCCTTCCCTACCTGGATTGACACTGCAGGGTCGAACCGCATCCGGCCAGCGCGCGTGCGCGCGCCGGTTGCGTTCAGGCGCCGAGCACGATCCTCTCGTGCGTGGCCGAGGACGCAGATGGCAGAAAGAAGCTAGGCGGGTAAATGCTGATCGCGGCAATGACGCTAGCCAATGACGCTAGCGATGGTAAGCTAGGAAGTCCACACCAGCACCTTCATCTGTCGCTCCAAAATCCGCGCCGGCCTCAAGAGGAACTGTAGCTCTGACGGTATCGCTACACCAAGATGAATACACTGCCAAATCAAATGCCCGAGACCCGGAATAAGAGACTCGCGCGCTACCTTGAACGGATAGCAAGTGTCGGCCGGTAAGCTACGGCCTTCGCGGCTGGTGAACCCAATGCGGCTTCTTGCAATCTTTTGCATTCTGGCCCTCGCAGGCTGCGCGACCCCCGAGCAGCGTGCCGAGGAGATCGCCGCCTACATCACCGAGAACTACAGCCAGGCTTGCGCCAAGCTCGGCTACCAGAGCGGGACCGACGGCCACCGCAACTGCATGCTCTCCATGTACAACACCGACCAAGTCAGGATGTCGGCGTCATGGGGGGCTTCATGGGGCCCTTCCTGGGGGCGCGGCCGGCGCTGATGGCGGGCCCGGCGCTGGTGCGCAGCCGTGTGCACCGGGGTATCCTGCGGCGGCCGGTCGGCGGTCGACGGGCGGCGCAGTCGGGGAGGGCGCAGTGGCTCAGCGAATCGGAAAGTACGAAATCAAGCGCTTGCTTGGGCAGGGCGCCTCGGGCAGCGTGTACCTTGCAACGGACACGTTTTCCAGCGCGGAAGTTGCGCTGAAGGTAATCAACCCGGAGATCTTCAAGGATCCCGAGTTCGGAGAAGTGCTGCGCGAGCAGTTCCTCAACGAGGCGTCCCTCGCCGGCAAGCTGAACCATCCGCACATCGTCGCGATCCTCGATGCCGTGGTCACCGAAGAAGCCGGCCACATTGCGATGGAAGACGTGCCCGGCGACGACCTGTCGCAGTACGCCAAACCTGCGAACCTGCTGTCCGTGGGCGACGCCATCGAAGTCGGCTTCAAGTGCTGCGGGGCGCTCGACTATGCGTTTCGCGAGGGCGTGATCCACCGCGACATCAAGCCGGCGAACATCATGGTCGCGGGCGGGACCGAGGTGAAGATCACCGACTTCGGCGCGGCGTTCTTGCGCACCGGCAAGGGCAACACCACGGTGAGCATCGGCACACCGGCCTACATGTCGCCCGAGCAACTGAACGGGGACGAACTCACCCACAAGACCGACATGTATTGCGTCGGGGTGGTGCTCTACGAACTGCTCACCGGCGCGCGGCCCTTTGTCGACTCAACGATGCCGGGGCTGATCCGCAAGGTGCTTCAGGATCTCCCATCGCCGCCGAGCCAGCTGCGCCCTTCATTGCCGAAGGACATCGACGCACTGGTGCTCAAGGCGCTGGCGAAGAACCCGGATGATCGCTATTCCAACTGGGCGGAGTTTGCGCTGGAGATTGCCAAAATTGGCAAGCTCAGCATCTACGTCACGAGCATCCCCGACCTCGAAAAGTACGCCGCGCTGCGCGCGGTGGAGATGCTCTCCCGCCTCTCGGATGGGGAGATCTGGGAGCTCGTGAAAGTTGCGAAATGGTCGCGCCAGCCGGCGCGCAAGGTACTGCTCGAGGAAGACACGCCGGGCGAGTCGCTGCTGTTCCTCGCCAAGGGCGACCTCAAGGTGACCAAGCAGGGGAAGATGCTGAATATCATCGGCGCGGGCGAATGGTTCGGCGAGATGTCCTACATTGCGGAAGGCGATCTCGCGCGCCAGGCGACGATTGAATCGCTGACCGACGTCACGGTGGCAGAGTTTGCGGTGGCGGACCTGGAGCACACCAGCGTGGGATGCCGGCACCACCTGTTGCGCGCGCTGCTGCGCAACGTCGTCGACCGGCTGGCGCTGTCGAACGTGAGGCTCGCGCAGTCCGCGCGCTGATGGCAGGGCTGGAACTCCGTTTCCGGCGAATCCTTGTCCATGCGCTGTGGACGTTGCTGCTGTTCGCGGGGCTGGTTGCTGCGTCGCAGGAATTCCGGCCCGAGGAAAGCCCAGACCTGGAAGGCGCACAGCCTGCGGAAGTCGTGCCGGCGCGGGCGATCCCCAGGGGCGTCCGGATCATCGAGATCAAGGGGACGATCCGGCGTTCCCTGACTGCGCAGCTGCGGGCGGCGCTCGAAGGTGTGGACGCCGGGCGTTTCCCCGCCGGCGCCGTGGTTCTGCTCGACAGCCCCGGCGGTGACGGGCTCGCCGCAATGGAGGTGGGTCGCCTCCTGCGCGCAGGCAATGTGCATGTCTTCGCCCGTGGCCGTTGCACCAGCGCATGCATCTTCGTGCTGGCAGGTGGCGTCGTGCGCGGCGCGGCACGAGATGCGCACCTCTCCGTCCACAGGCCGCGCCTGACGACGTTCGTGAAGGGCCTTGGGGTGGTCGACATCAACACCGCAACCAGCCCGAAGGCCGCAATGGCGCTGGACATTGCCAACCGGCGTGCGAAGGACTATTTCGCCGAAATGGGCATGCCGGAGGCGCTGTACACGGCGATGATGGCAGCGCCCACCGACCAGCCCAGGGTCCTGGAACCGGCCGAACTCGAAAGCTTCGGTCTGTCCGCGATCGAACCGGGCTACAGAGAGTCGAGGGTGCTCGAGGGTGCGCAGAAATTCAGCATCTCGGTAGAGGAGTTTGAGCGCCGCCAGCTGCAGGCGCCGGCACTGTGCCTGGCCGGGCAGCCGCCGCCGCGTGATTTCATCCGCTGCTACCGGCGCGTGCTGCAGACCGGCGCGTAAGCCCTAGATCCCCAGCCCGTCCACGTAGCGGCAGACCTCGCCCGGGGTCGTAAACCAGACCCGGTTGCTCGACATGATGTGCTCCAGCGCGCGGCGCAGGTGGCGAAGCCGGTACGGCTGGCCGACGAGGTAGGGGTGCAGGGCGATGCCCATCACCAGCGGCTGCGCCTTCGACTGCGTGAGCATCTCGTCGAAGTTGTCGATCACGAGGTCGGCGAAATCGCGCCCGTCCATCTGGCGCGCGACAATCATCGGGATGTCGTTGACTTCCTGCGGATAGGGGATGCACCAGAGCGGTTTGCCGCTGCGCGTGCGGAACTTCACCGGCTGGTCGTCGATGCACCAGTTGAGCGTGTAGGTGTAGCCGGCCTCGGCCATCAGATCCGGCGTGGTGAGGCTCTCGGAGAGCCACGGCGAGAGCCAGCCTTTGGGTGCTGCGCCCGACTCCTTTTCGATCCGGTCGCGGCAGTATTCGATCAGCGCCTTTTCCTCGGCCTCGGGCATGGTGCCCTGGCGGTCCGAGTTGGTGTGGCCGTGGCCGATGATCTCGTCGCCGCGCGCAACGAACGCCTCGAGCACTTCGGGGCAGTAGTCGTACAGCGCGGTGTTGGTCAGCACGCCGACCGGGAGCTTAAGCTGGTCGAACAATTCGAGCAGGCGCCACACGCCGACGCGGTTGCCGTAGTCGCGCCAGGCATAGTTGCTGACATCGGGCTGCGGGCTCTCGGGCCCGATGCGCGCGCCCAGGCCCGCGCCGAAATCGAAATGCTCGAGGTTGAAGCCCAAGTATACGGCGAGCCGCTTGCCTCCCGGAAAGCTGTAGTCGGGGCGCTTGTGGATGGGCACGTAGTCGTAACGGCCGTGGGGCTTCAGGGGTCGGGTCATGTGAGTCTCCGTGGAAATGCCGATGGGAAACGCGCTGGACGGCCGGCCGGGTGGCTAGCTGCCGCCCAGATAGGCGCGCTCCAGCAGCGGGTTGTTTTTCAGTTCGGCCGCTGTGCCGGAAAACACGATCTTCCCGGCCGACAGCACATAGGCGCGGTCGGCCAGCGCGAGCGCAAGGTGCGCCATCTGGTCGACCAGCAGGATCGTGCGACCCTCCGCGCGAAGCTGCGCCAGCGCGCCGAACAGTTCGTTGACGATGGCGGGCGCGAGCCCGAGCGAAGGTTCGTCCAGCAGCAGCACCTTCGGGTCGGCGGCAAGACCCCGCGCGAGCGCAAGCATCTGCTGCTCGCCGCCCGAAAGCAGGCCCGCGCGGCGGGTGCGCATCGAGGCGAGCCGCGGAAAGAGCGCGAACAACTGGTCGACGCGCGCGGTGGTGAGCGCCTGCTTGCCGTACGCGCCCAAACGGAGGTTTTCCTCCAAGCTGAGTTCCGCAAACACCTGCCGCCCCTCGGGCACGAGTGTCAGCCCGGAGCGCGCGATCAGGTGCGCCTCGGCATGCCCGATCTCGCGCCCGGCGAAATACACGCTGCCCTCGATCGGGCGGTGCAACCCGACAATGGAGCGCATCAGCGTCGACTTGCCCGCGCCGTTGGCGCCGAGCAGCGCCACCAGCTCGCCTTCGCGCACTTCCAGCCCGACGTCCTGGAGGACGGGTGACGCGCCATAGCCAGCGGTAAGTTTCTGCACCAGCAGCGCCTCGTTGCGCCGTCCGGAAGAAGGGGCGCGCGCGGCGACCGTGGCCGCACCGCTTTCGCCCAGGTAGGCGCGGCGCACGGCTGGATCCCGCTGCACGTCTGCCGGAGAGCCATGGGCGATCAGGTGTCCCGCATCGAGCACGAAGATCGCATCCGAGATGCCCATCACCAGCTGCATGTCGTGCTCGATGATCAGCACCCCGATGCCCAGGTTCGCGATGCGCCGAAGCACCTCGCCCAGCCGCTCGGTGTCCTGCGCCGACAGCCCCGCGGCCGGCTCGTCGAGCAGGACGACTTCCGGTCGCGTGGCGAGCGCGCGCGCGATCTCGACAAGGCGACGGTCGACGTGGGGCAGCGCTCCGGCCGTGCGCAGGGCCGGGCCTGCATAGCCGACCCAGGCGAGCAGCGCGTCGGTGACGCGCACCGCTTCTTCTGCTGGCAGGGACTCGCCGCCGGCCAGTGTGCCGCGCGTCAGCGCCACCAGCAGGTTTTCGCGCACGCTCAGGCCCGAAAAAAGCTGCGAGGTCTGGAAGGTGCGCGCGACGCCTGCGCGCGCCGCGGCATGCGAAGCCGCGCCGGTGATGTCGGTCGCGCCGATCTTCACCGTGCCTGACTCGGGCCGGTAGAAGCCGGAAACCAGGTTGAGCAGCGTGGTTTTTCCCGCCCCGTTGGGGCCGATCAGGCTGGTGATGCGGCCCGGCGCCGCCGACAGCGTGACAGCATCGACGGCCCGGTTGCCGCCGAAGCTCACCGAAAGATTCTCCACCGTCAGCGCGCCGCCGCCTGTGTGCGCGAGAAATCGCTCGACGCGCGCATCGTCGCGCTCGACCCCGGGCGGCGTGCCGCCCCGCTTCGCGAGCCGCACCCAGAGCGCCGCCGCAGCGCCGGACAGGCCGGTCGGCGCCAGCCAGAGCACGAGGAGCAGCAGCACGCCGAAGAACATCAGCCGGTACTCGGCCAGCGATGAGAGCAACTCCGGCGCGAGCACAACCACCAGCGCGCCGAGCAGCGGCCCGCTGGCGCTTCCCTGGCCTCCGACCAGCACCATCAGCACGAAGGTGATCGAAAGGAAGAACGGGAATGACTCCGGGCTGATGAAGCCCTGCAGGGTGGCGAACAGGGCGCCGGCAAATCCGGTCACCGCGGCGGAGATTGCAAATGCGAGCGTGCGCACTGCCACCATGTTCGCGCCCAGCGACTGCGCGGCAATTTCCGCATCGCGCGTCGCGCGCATCGCCAGGCCCCAGCGCGTCGCGGCAAAGCGAGCAAACCCGTAGAGCAACAGCGCCGCGAGCCCGGCACAGAGGATCGCGAGACCGCGGTCCGACAGCGGCCCGCCGAGCCATTCCGGA
>JBBQVP010000081.1:0-17939 GCA_038211455.1 Burkholderiales bacterium | reverse complement strand
GCCGTAGTGGTAGGGATTGGCCTTGTCCGGGTCCCCGAAATAGGCCTGGCTGTAGGCGCGAAAGCGCTTGTTCGCCGCGATCGTCGCCGCATCCGGCTCATATGCTTCACCACCGAGCCGCTGCCGTCGGGATGCACGGTGGCCTCGGGCAGGTGGCCGTAGTGGTAGGGATTGGCCTTGTCCGGGTCCCCGAAATAGGCCTGGCTGTAGGCGCGAAAGCGCTTGTTCGCCGCGATCGTCGCCGCATCCGGCTCATATTCTTCACTCGAAAGGTGGGTGTTCCACGGCGAGAGGCTCGCGCCGCAGGTGATCCACAGCCCGTGCGCCGGTGACGTGTCGATGTTGTGGTACTTCACGAGTTGCAGGCGACCTGTCGCAGGGTCCTGGTCAAGGGTCAGCACCGCCAGTGGGGACGGCAGTTGGCCGTAGCGCTTCGCCCCGGCCAGGTCGCGGCTGGTGTACTCGAACTGCACCACCGCGAATACGGTGTTGCCCTTCACGCCCGGGACCGCGGGGCGCGCCAGGGTCAGCAGCGAACTCCCGTCGGGGCAGTCGGAAAAGAACTGGCGCGCTTTGCCCGGCACCGAGTCGTCCATGATCGGCCGGTTCGCACTATCGAAGAGGCCGCCTGAGAGAATCTTGCCGCCCCGCCCGTCGGGCACCAGGTCACCGGTCACGAAGAAAGGCTGGTATCCGAGCGGGAACGACTGCGTTTTTCCGTCTGCAAACTTCGCTACCAGACTGGATTCGACTGTCATCGTCGCCATGGCGGCAGGATTGGAAAGTCCTGGCGCGGCCATGGGGCTGAAACTCACCGAAACCGGGCCAGCCCCGCCCACGGGCGTGGCGCAGCCCTGCAGGGCGAACGGCAGCAGCGGCAGGCCGGACAGGAGTTTGAGGGCCTGGCGGCGCGAGGCTAGCGGCGATGTGCTCAATTGTTTCTTCCTTTCTGGTGTCGGGAAGTGCGTCAAGGGTGCGATTGTGGCTGATGATTGTGACGGATTTTTGATTAAACTCGGGAACCGGCGCATTCCCAATGCGTTCCGGACCAGGCCGCGCCGCGCGGCGAGGAGACAAAACATGAAACTGACAACCGAACAGAAGGCGCATTTCGAGCGCGAAGGCTACCTGTTCTTCCCTTCCCTGTTCACGCCGGCAGAGACAAAAATACTGAACAACGCCGTGCCCGAGCTCTACGCGCGGCGCGAGGCCTACAACGTGCGCGAGAAGGGCTCGGATGCCGTGCGCACCAATTTCGCCGCACACCTGTACAGCGAGCCGTTCGCGCGGCTCGCGCGCCATCCGCGCATGGTCGAGCCGGTCGAGGAGTTGTTCGGCGAAAAACTCTACATGCACCAGTTCAAGATCAACGGCAAGATGGCTTTCGAAGGCGATGTCTGGCAGTGGCACCAGGACTACGGCACCTGGAAGAACGACGACCTGATGCCCACTGAGCGCGCGATGAACGTGGCGATCTTCCTCGACGACGTGAACCAGTTCAACGGCCCGCTGATGTTCATCCCCGGCAGCCATAAAAAGGGCGTGGTCGAAGCGAAGCACGATCTCACCACCACCAGTTACCCGTTGTGGACGGTGGACAACGACCTGATCCGACAATTGGTATCACGCTCGGGCGACAAGAACGGCGGCATCGTCTCGCCGCAGGGCCCGGCGGGCTCAATGATCCTGTTCCACTCCTGCCTGGTACACGCCTCGACCAGCAACCTCTCGCCGTGGAACCGCGTCAGCGTGTACCTGAGCCTGTGCGCGGCCAGCAACCATATCCGCCGCCACAAGCGGCCGGAGTACATCGCGCACCGCGACTTCACGCCGATCGAGTGCCTGCCGGACGACTGCCTGCTGAAGGAGTATCCGGTGGACCTGCCCTGGAAGGACGGCATGCCGGCCAGCGCGCTCGAAACTTCGCTTGAAGAACTGAAGAAGGCGGCCTGAGATGAGCCTCCACGCAAAACTCCTGCAACGCGCCGCCGACGGGAAACCCATCCGCGTCGGACTGATCGGCGCCGGCAAGTTCGGCTCCATGTACCTGGCCCAGGTCGAGCGCACGCCCGGCGTGCACCTGGCCGGCATTGCGGACCTCTCACCGGATGCGGCGCGCGCGAACCTGGCCCGCGTGGGCTGGAAGGCCGAGCGCACGCAGGCGAAATCGATCGACGAGGCGATCCGCACCGGCGCGACGCATATCTCTGATGACTGGCAGGCGCTGGTGCGTCATCCGGCGATCGACGTGATCGTCGAATGCACCGGCCACCCGATCGCGGCGGTCGAGCATTGCCTCGCGGCGTACGCGAATAAAAAGCACGTGGTCAACGTGACCGTGGAAGCCGATGCGTTCTGCGGCGCGCTGCTGGCGCGTAAAGCCGCGGAAGCCGGCGTCGTGTATTCGCTCGCGTTCGGCGACCAGCCGGCGCTGATCTGCGACCTTGTCGACTGGGCGCGCACCTGCGGGTTTCCCGTGGTCGCCGCGGGACGCGGCCACAAATGGCTGCCGCACTTCAGCGAATCCACGCCTGAGACCGTCTGGGAGAACTACGGCCTCACGCCCGAGCAGGCGAAGCGCGGCGGCCTGAACCCGAAGATGTTCAACAGCTTCCTCGATGGCTCCAAGCCTTCGATCGAATCCACGGCAGTGTCGAACGCAACCGGCCTTGGCGTACCCTCGAACGGCCTGCTCTACCCACCCGCCAGTGTCGAGGACATCCCTTTCGTCACGCGGCCGATCTCCGAGGGCGGCGTGCTGGAAAGGAAAGGCATGGTCGAGGTGATCTCGTCCCTGGAGGCCAACGGCCGGAAGATTCCGTACGACATCCGCATGGGCGTCTGGGTCACGGTCGAGGGCGAGACCGAGTACATCAGGAACTGCTTCGAGGAATACAACGCGCACACCGATCCAACCGGACGCTACTTCACGCTCTACAAGCGCTGGCACCTGATCGGGCTGGAGGTCGGCATGTCGGTGGCGAGCGTCGCACTGCGCGGCGAGGCGACTGGTGTTGCGACCGGCTGGAATGCAGACGTGGTCGCGACCGCCAAGCGCGACCTGAAGCCCGGCGAAGTGCTGGATGGCGAAGGCGGCTACACCGTGTGGGGAAAACTGCTGCCGGCGACCAAGTCGGTCGAGATGGGCGGCCTGCCGCTTGGCCTGGCGCACGACGTCAAGCTGGTGCGCGCGGTGAAGAAAGGGCAGAGCCTCAGCTGGACAGATGTTGCTATGGATACCAGCACCCACGCCTATCGCACGCGCAAGGCGATGGAGGATATGTTCGCGGCGCCGAAGCGAAAGGTGGCCTAGGTTCGGGACGGCCTGTATCGATAGAGATACACCGACTGGCAGGAGAGTCGCTACAGGAAATGGTTTCTCTGAAATAATCTGACGAAATTCGATCAGGCGACTGATACGCTCGCCAGCGCTTCCCTGGCTTCCAGCCTAGTAAATCGAGTAAATCGGGTCAGAGTCGGTTTTTGGCGAGGGCTGTCAAACTTTTGACCCGGGAAAACGATGTCAAGTTCGAAATCCGGAAGCGCTCAGCCCAGCGTCACAAGATGCACCGGCTTCGCCCCTCTGACCGCGCCAAGCGCGATGCCGGTGTCGAACGTCACCAGTCGCCCGCCGTGCTTCAGGGCCAACGCAAGGAGGTAGGTGTCGGTGATCTGGCGCGCGCCGTGGATTCGAGAGGCATCGACTACGCGTTGATCGACGATGGCCGTATCGTCAGGCCAGAACTGGTGCGCGCCATGTTCCGTCGCCGCGCGCAGCCGATCTATTACCTGTCCCGCCGGGCGCGCACCGGGATAGGCGGCCTGCGACATGATCCGGACGCAGTCATTCTGGGTGATCGGGCAGGACGCCCAGCCATGCTTGATATTTGACTTTAGCCAGGCCAGCGCAGTGTCGTGATGCGGATGCGCCTGGTCGAGAAGCGCGATCAGTACGTTGACGTCAAGCAGCGCGCGCATCCTGGGAAGAACTAATACTCGCCGTCTTCGCGCAGCTTGTTGATGAGCTCGTTGCTGACGATCCGCCCCTCCTTTGGAAACGGACGGAAGCCAAATGCAGCCTTGAGCGCCTGCGCCGCGGGCACGACTTCGCCTGCCAGGGCTTTGCGCGCGAGTTCGGAGATCACCTGCCCGGCCGTCTTCTTTTCCCGCCGCGCGAGGCTCTTCGCGGCGAACAGCACGTCGTCTTCGATGTCGAGGGTGGTGCGCATCATCAGATGATGTTGCATCACGCATCAGATGTCAATTGAACGGACGGTGGCATATGACTTGGGCTTGTGCGGGTCCGACGATTCCGGCAGCACGTGAATGACAGCACCGCCATGAGGAAACGTGTTTCGATACCGAAACAAAAATTACCCGGGGAGCCGCTCCCAGACTAGGGTTCGCCGAATAAATCTGTCGAATTCAGGCTGAAAATCCGACTCTGACCCCGATTTTCCTACTTCCGGAAGAGATGCTCCGGCCCGCCCTTGCCGGCGACCCGCTCGTACACCCCGTCGCCGGACTTCTGGTACTTCGTCATGCCGGATTTTTCCACCGCGGCGTTGGAGGTCGAATACCGCCCGCCCAGCGCCACCGCGCTGATCTGCCGCTCGCAGGCCTGCCCGCAGTCGGGACAGGCCGTGAGCTTTTCCTCGGACAATCGCTGCATGACCTCGAAGCGGCCATGGCAGCGATCGCACTGGCCGGATAGCGGCGCGTAGTCGTAGAGCGGCATCTTTTCCGGCCCCGAGCCTTACGCGGGCTGCTTGACTAGGCGCAGGTAGGGCTTGAGGGTCTTCCACCCGCCGGGGTACTTGGCCTTGGCTTCCTCGTCGGTCACGGTCGGCACGATGATGACGTCATCGCCCTTCTTCCAGTTCACCGGCGTGGCGACCTTGTGTGCGGCAGTCAGCTGCATGGAATCGAGCACGCGCAGGATCTCGTCGAAGTTGCGCCCGGTGGTCATCGGGTAGGTCAGCATCAGCTTGATCTTCTTGTCGGGGCCGATGATGAAGACCGAGCGCACCGTGGCGTTGGTCGCCGCAGTGCGGCCGTCCGAGCCGACTTCGCCCGCTGGCAGCATGCTGTAGAGCTTGGCCACCGCGAGGTCGGTGTCGCCGATCATCGGGTACCTGACCTTCGAGCCTTGCGTTTCCTCGATGTCCTTTTCCCACTTCAGGTGGCTGTCGACCGGGTCGATCGACAGGCCGATCAGCTTGGCGTTGCGCTTGGTGAACTCGGGCTCGATCTTCGCCATGTAGCCAAGTTCCGTGGTGCACACCGGCGTGAAATCCTTGGGGTGCGAGAACAGGATCGCCCACTTGTCGCCGATCCAGTCGTGGAACTTGATCTGGCCCTGGGTGGTCTGGGCGGTGAAATCAGGGGCGCTGTCGTTGATGCGCAGTGACATGGTGGCTCCTCGTTGTTGTAGGGCGGAAAACCGCGGGACGCGTATTCTACTGCCGCCCGCGGCTTAGAAAAACGCAAGCGTCCTTGCCTCGATGCTCTGGCGCGGCGCCGCCCCAGGCGGGGTCGTCGGGTCGACGAATGCGGTGTGCGGGGCAAAGCGCGCGCGGCCGTCCTTCGCCGAATCGTAGACCTTGAACACGATCGCCTCGTCGCGCCGCATCCGCGGGAAATAGAACCACTGGTGCGCCGGGTTGTGGCGCAGCCGGTAGGTCTGGCCGATGCGGCCCGGGTGGTGGCGTTCGGCGACCAGGAAATCCTCGAACGCCACGCTGCGCGCATCGGCCATCGCGAGCGGGTTCGATTCAATCGGGCGGTTGATCGCGCGCCACACCTGGATGATCGCGAAGCGGCCCTTCAGCAGCGCCTCGGCCTCCTCGGGCAGCACGTCACGCACGCGCTGCGGCCCCGACCATTCGGTGTAGTCGTTGTGCGCCGAGAGCACCAGCTCACGCAGCTTCTTCGCGTCGCGCTCGCTCTCGTCGCCCGAGCGCAGCGTGTGGTCGAACACCACCACGCGCTTCGCACCGGACTCCCGCTTTACGAGTTCGACCACCTCGGGGTAGTAGACGGATTCGAGTTCAGCCGGGTCGAAGAAGTCCCTGACCTTCGTCGGATGATCCACAAGCTCGAACCCCGACGTCTCTAGGCCCAGCCCCTCGGCGGCTCGCCCGTCATGCACGTTCATTGCATGGCGCACATAGGTGCCGGTATTCAGCCGCGTGCCGGTGGAGGGCCCGAAGGTCCCGTTGATCAGCTTCTCCCCGGTATCCACCGTGTAGGTGATGTCGGCGACGACGGCCGCCGCGGTATCCGTATGCATTTCGATTTCTCCTGCGCTCAGAATTTTTCCAGCCAGGGCCGCAGTTCGATCTCCCACGCCCAGGCACTGCGGTGCTGGTCGTGGAACTGCAGGTAGGCCTTGGCGATCTCGTCGGGCACCAGCATGCCGTCCGCGCCGCGCGCACCGGCGCGCGCGTCGCCGCCCGAGGCAAGTATCCCGCCATCAATGACGAAGTGCGCGACGTGGATGTTCTTCGGCGCAAGTTCGCGCGCCATACTCTGCGCCAGGCCGCGCAGCGCAAACTTGCCCATCGCGAACGGCGCGGACTCGGCATAGCCCTTCACGCTGGCCGATGCGCCAGTGAAGAAAATGCTCCCCGAGCCGCGCGCCAGCATCCCTTTCGCGGCTGCCTGGCCGACGAGAAAGCCGGCGTAGGCGGACACCGCGAGCGTGCGCTCGACTTCCTTCACGTCAAGTCCTGCAACCGGCCCCCGCACCCGGTAGCTTGCGTTGAAGATCACGAGGTCCGGCACGCCGAAGTGCGCCTCGGCCTGCCTGAACAGCGCGTCGACCTCGGAGGGCTGGCTCGCATCGCAGGCCACCAGCTCCGCATCGGTCTGCCTCGCGAGGTCCACGAGTTTTGCGGTATTGCGCGCGGCGAGCACCACCCGCCCCCCGCGCCTGGCGACTGCGCGCGCGAGCGACGCGCTGAGCCCCAGCCCCGCCCCGAAGATCACTGCATTCTCGGCCATGCTTACCCCTTGCTGACTCGTCTAAGATCACGGAGGAAACATCTGCTCGCGGAGCTATTCACGATCCGCCCGCGCAGCGCTTCCCAGCTCATCTTTCTTACTTTACTGTAACGTACCCCAACCCCTCCACCCTCATGGGGAATTCTCATGCATAGCAGAACAAAACCGCATGCTACGGCGGGGAGTGCCCGCCGCATGCCACCCAGCGTCGCCGCCTGCGCGGGCGCGACGCCCTGCGTCAAGTCCTAGTGCCCGGCGAAGCGGCACTGCAGCGCGCGCTTTCGCGCGTGGTCGACGTGCGCGCAGGCGAAGTCCGCGCGCTGCTCTGGTCGTTTGCGTATTTCTTCTGCCTGCTGGCGGGCTACTACGTGTTGCGCCCGCTGCGCGACGAGATGGGCATCGCAGGCGGCGTGCGCAACCTGCAGTGGTTGTTTACCGCCACCTTCGTCGTCATGCTCGCCGCGGTCCCGGTGTTCGGCGCACTGGTTGCGCGCCTGCCGCGCAAGCGCTTCGTGCCGCTGGTCTACCATTTTTTCGTCGCGAACATCGCGATATTCTGGCTGCTCCTGACACTCGACGTAGAGCGCGTGCACGTGGCGCGCGTGTTCTTCGTCTGGATCAGCGTGTTCAACCTCTTCGCGGTGTCGGTGTTCTGGTCGTTCATGGCCGACCTGTACGCGAGCGAACAGGGTAAACGACTGTTTGGCTTCATCGCAGCGGGCGGCTCGGCGGGCGCGTTGCTGGGGCCTTCCGTCACCGTCGCGCTGGCCGTGCCGCTCGGTCCGGTGAACCTGCTGATCATTGCCGCGCTGCTGCTGGAACTGGCGGTGCTGTGCGCCCACCGGCTTGAAGGTGCAGTCCCCCGGGAGGCTGTACCGCAGAGCGTCGCGCAGAGCAAAGCCGCTTCACCGGAAGCCGCACTTGGCGGTGGCTGGCTGGCCGGCATCGCGCTGCTGCTGCGCTCACCCTACCTCGCCGGCATTGCGCTCTGGGTCGCACTGCTCTCACTGGCGGGAACCTTCCTGTACTTCCAGCAGGCGAGCATCGTCGCCGCCGCCTCCGACGACCCCGCGGTGCGCACGCGCATCTTTGCCAGCATCGACCTGGCGATCGGGATCGTCACGATCCTGGTGCAGTTCTTCGCCACCGGCCGCCTGATCGCGCGCTTCGGCGTCGGCGCGGCGGCCGCGGCGCTGCCGCTTGTGTTCGCGCTCGGCTTTGTCGCGCTCGCCATCGCGCCGGCGCTGTTCGTGGTGATCGCCTTCCAGGCGCTGCAGCGCGCCACCAACTTCGCGCTGTCCAATCCCGCGCGCGAGGTGCTGTTTACGGTTCTTGAACGGGAAGAAAAGTACAAGGCGAAGAACGTCATCGACATCGTCGTGTTCCGTGGCGCCGACGCGGGCAGCGGCTGGCTGTTCTCGGCAATGCGCGGTGCCGGCCTGGAACTGCAGGTGATCGCGATGGCCAGCGTCCCGCTTGCGGCTGCGTGGCTTGCGCTTGCCGTCACGCTCGGGCGCGCGCAGGAGCGCCGCGCGTTGAAATCCTGAAAAAGGAGACCGTCATGCATCCAAAGTCCCTCTACTCCCCGTCGCCTTTTACGCGCCGGCAGTTCCTGCGCGCCGGTCTCGCCGCGGGCGCCGCGGCGCTGCCGATCCCGTCGGCGCACGCTGAAGGATCCCTGCTGACGCGGAAGATTTCGAAAAGTGGCGAGCCGCTGGCCTGCGTCGGGATCGGGACTGCGATCGTATTCGACATCGGCGACGATGCGGCAAGGCGCGCCGAGCGCGCAGCCGTGATTCGCACCCTGATCGACGGCGGCGCCCGGCTGATCGACACCGCCCCGTCCTACGGCAGCGCGGAGGATGTGGTTGGCGACCTGCTCGCGCAGATGAACGTGCGCGAACGGATATTCCTTGCCACCAAGGTGCGCGTGACCGACCGCGATGCGACATTTGCCGAAATGCGAAGGTCGCTTTCGCGGCTGCGTACCGACAAGGTAGACCTCATCCAGCTGCACAACCCGCGTGACCCGAAGACCGACCTGCGCGAACTGCGTGAATGGCGCGAACAGGGGCATGCGCGTTATATCGGCATCACCAATTCGCAGGTCTCCACTTACGCTGCACTGGCCGAGATCGTGCAGCGCGAGAAGCCGGATTTCCTGCAGGTCAGCTATTCGCTGGCGGAACGCAGCGCCGAAGAGCGCTTGCTGGCGGTGGCTGCGGACACGGGTACTGCGGTGCTGACCGCCCTGCCGTTCGGCCGCGGGCAGTTGTTCCGCGCGGTGCGCGGCAAGCCTCTGCCTGAATGGGCGGCGGAGATCGACGCGACGAGCTGGGCACAGGTGTTCCTCAAGTACCTGCTGTCGAACCCCGCAATCAACGGGGTGATTCCCGGTACCGACCGCGCCGACTACATGGCCGACAACCTCAAGGCCGGACGCGGCAGGCTGCCCGATGCCGCGATGCGAAGGAAAATCGTTGCGTACTGGGAGTCGATCGCCTAGACGAACCGCAGGATGCGCGCCAGGGCGCGCGCCGCGGGCGCGGCCTCAGGGCTTCCTGAAGCGGGCGATGAACTTGAGCACCGCCTGCCAGTTTTCCTCGGCGCCTTCGGGGTTTGTGTCAGCACGCAGCGTTGAAGCGCCGTGCTCCCCGCGCCTGGCAGGGACGAAATTCTCCTTTACCTCGCTGCGCAGCGCCCGGAAGATCCGGTGCGCGCGCTCGTATTCCCCTCGCGTGGTCGATTGCGTGATGAACACCGGAACCACGACTTTTGCCGCCGCATCCCGCACCGCGCGGCGCTTGGGAAGGTATTCGTCTGGCGAGAACGCGACGATGCCGTCGATCGCACCCTGCTCCTGGGCTGCCAGCAGGAAAACCAGCGCCGCCGAATAGCTCGAGCCCCACAACAGGATCGGCGCTCCGTGCGTGTGTTCCTCGCCCCACAGCAAAGCCGCCTCCATGTCCTTGAACGCGCCTTCGTAGCTGGTCGATGCGCCGATCCCGGCAACCGTGCGGTTGACGCCGCCGAAATAATCGCCGCCCGAGCGCTGGTCGATCGCCAGCACGCTGAATCCCTCCTGGTTGAGGCGCTTCGCGATCGGCTCGTACTCGGCATGGTTCGACTGTGCCTGATGGAACGCGAGCACCAGCGGCGTGCGCTCGCCCGGGGCGCGCCACAGTTCGGCGTAGACCTTGACGCCATCGGCTGCGGTCAGGGTGATCGGCTCTGCGCGGGCGTCGATCGCCGGCAAGCCGGCGGCCAGCACGAGCAGCAGGCCGAGGAATCTCTTTTTAATTGACATATACTTGCTTACTCAAGTAATATACAATCATTAAATTGCAACGGGGAAGCAGCAGACATGATCATGACCAACAAACCACAAACCGGCAATCCGCCGGCCGAGGCCAGCCCGGCGCTGGAATTCTGCCTGCGCCTGAACCGCGCCTACGCGAGCGTCAGTCGCAGGCTGGATGTGGATCTCGGAACCTATCACGGCCTGAGCTTCAGCGACTTCACGCTGCTTCTGAACCTCGGCCGGGCGCCCGGCGGGCGCCTGCGACGCGTCGACCTCGCGGAGCGCCTTGGTCTGACCGCCTCCGGTGCAACGCGGGCCCTGCTCCCGCTGGAAAAAATCGGCCTGGTCAAACGGCAGGCGGATCCGCACGACGCCCGTGTAGGGTACGCCGTGCTGACTTCGGCAGGCCAGAAACTGCTTGCCAATGCAATGTCCTCGGCGGAGGTTGTCTGCGCGGATGTGCTGCAATCGGCGCCCGCGAAGCAGGTGGAATCGCTAGGCGGGTTGCTCGGGCAGCTTGCGGGGATCAACGCATCCAATGCCTGAGGCGTGCGCCTGAAATAGCGTTCGCATCCTGCTTGATCAGGCCTTTGCGGCGGTGGCCTGGCCGGTATTCAGGGCCTCGAAGCCGGAGACCACATCGAAGAGTTCCTCGTCGATGCTGCTCTGGCGCAAGCGATGAAAGCGCCCGTTGAGTTCTTCCAGCAGTTCGTCGATGTTCTTTTCGGCGCGCTGCATCGCGGCGAGGCGGCTCGCATTTTCGCTCGCGAGCGACTCGGCGCATGCGCGAAACAGCGAGACGAACAGGTATTCGCGGATCAGGCCGCGCAACGTGGCCGCATCGCCGCCCACCACTTCGGGCAGGTTCCCCGCCGGCCAGGGCAGCGCCGCGAGGTTGCGCCGCCAGGCATCGTCCAGCGGAAGCAACTGCTTGTCGACGGGGGCATACACCGCCCCCGCCTTCGGATTGTTGTAGACCAGGTGAAGTTCGGTGACCGGCCCCTCGCCCTCGCCGGATTCCGATTCGACCAGGATCTGGCCCACGAGCGGGGCGATCGAGTCGACCGAACCCGGCACATCGAAGCGTCCGGCCAGTGCCAACCCGGCATCCTCCAGCCGGCCGTGGACGCGCTCGCCAACCGCCCAGACCCGGGGCTTTCCCGGCAACGCGCCAAGTGCCTTGAGCGCGAAATCGGCCACCACGTCGTTGAACCGCCCGACCAGGCCCTGGTCGGAACCGAATACGACCGCGCCTGCGACAGTGCGATGGGCGCCGCCGCTGCCTTGTTCTTCCGGCAGCCGCCCTGCGGACGCGCCCTTGCGGAAGCACACGCTCAGGCCCATTTCCACGGTCCGGGAATAGTCCGACAACGCGCGCACCGACTGCTCGTACTGGCCAATGCTCGACGCGGCCAGCGCCTTCATCGAGCGCACGACCGACTGCAGGTCGGCGGCGCCGCCGATCTGGCGCCGCAGGCTGGCAGTTGTATCGCTCACTGCTTGCCCGCGGGCGGCTTGTCCGCGGCCGGCTCGTCCGGCTGGAAGCCCGCAAGCGACTGCCTGGCCAGGTCGACGACCGCCTTGCGATCCGCGTCGTCCAGTGTTTCGGCCGTGTCGAACCGCGCAACGACCTCCGCCGCAATTCCGGCCGCCGCCTCCCGCAAGGCTTGCTCGGCCTCGCGCATCTTTTCGAGCGGCACCCGGTCGAACAGCTTTTCGGCCAGGGCCAGCAGGATGGCGATCTGCGCCTGCACCGAGACCGGCGCGTATTCCGCCTGCTTCAGGCAGGCCCGGATGCGCCGACCGTGCTCGATCACCGCTTTCGTATCCTCGTCCAGGCGCGCGCCGAACCGTGCGA
This sequence comes from Burkholderiales bacterium, assembly GCA_038211455.1. Lineage (GTDB taxonomy): Bacteria > Pseudomonadota > Gammaproteobacteria > Burkholderiales > SG8-39 > SZAS-79. The sequence goes on along the minus strand of JBBQVP010000081.1, from coordinate 5,775 downwards.
AGGTCTCCAGTTCCTCGAACTGCGCGTAGGCGAGCTTGAGGTCGCCGGCAACGGCGCGGTAAGCGGCACGTTGCGCCTTGCCCCCGACGCGCGAGACCGACTTGCCCACATCGACGGCGGGCAGCACGCCCAGCTCGAAGAGCGATGGCGACAGGTAGATCTGCCCATCGGTGATCGAGATCAGGTTGGTGGGGATATAGGCCGAAATGTTCTGCGCCTCGGTTTCGATGATCGGCAGCGCCGTCAGGGAGCCGCCGCCCAGTTCCTTGCGCAGGTGCGTGGCGCGCTCGAGCAGCCGGGCATGGATATAGAAGATGTCCCCCGGAAAGGCCTCGCGCCCGGGCGGGCGGCGCAGCAGCAACGAGAGCTCGCGGTAGGCGCGCGCATGGTGGGTCAGGTCGTCGTAGACCACCAGCACGTCGCGCCCCTTCTCCATGAAGTGCTCGGCGATGCTGGTCGCCGCGTACGGCGCGATGTAGGTGAGGCCAGGCGGGTCGTTGCCCTCGGTCACGACGACGACCGTATACTCGAGCGCGCCCTTTTCGCGCAGCACGGCGACGGATTTCGCCACCACCGAGGCGCGCTGGCCGATCGCGCAATAGACGCACTCCGCGTCTCGCCCGCGCTGGTTGAGGATGGTGTCGATCGCGATCGCCGTCTTGCCCGTCTGGCGGTCGCCGAGGATCAGTTCGCGCTGGCCGCGCCCGACCGGGATCATGGCGTCGATGACCTTCAGGCCGGTCTGGAGCGGGACGCTCACCGGCGCGCGGTCCATGATCTGCGCTGCCGGGCGCTCGATCGGCAGGCGCTTTTCCGTGGCCGGCGGCTCAGCACCATCGAGCGGCCGGCCGAGCGGATCGATGACGCGACCGAGCAGTTCGTCGCCCACGCCGACATCCATGACGCGGCCGGTGCGCTCCACCGCGTCGCCCGCCTTCAGGCGCCAGAACGCGTCGAGCAGCACCACGCCGACGGCGTCCGCATCGACATTGAACGCGATGCCCAGCATGCCGCCTGGAAAGGCCACGAGTTCGTTGAATCCAACGCCCGGCAGGCCCGACACCATGGCCACGCCAGTGGCGACGCTGGTGATCGCGCCGATTTCACGCGGCGCGAGATCCGGCGTGAACGCTTCCCTCGCTTCGCGCATCGCCTCGAACGCGAGATCGAACGCAGACTGCAGGCTCGCCGATTGCGTGCTCACGGGCTTTTCGGCCGGGGGCCGGATTGCGGCGTGCCGCCCGTGGCCTGCACGATCTGCTCGATGCTCTTCTCAAGCGAACGCAGGTAGTCCGCGACACTCCACGCTACCTTGTGCCCGTTGGCGGACAGTTCGATGCCACAGACCAGGTCGGGCGCTATTTCGAATTCGACCTGCAGGTCCGTGGAGAGTGTTTCCTTCAATGCATCCCCGATCGACGCGCGCTGCGCTTCGGGCAGATCGAACGCGCTGCGCACGAGCGCGGGCCGGGAGGCTGTCTTGAGCGCCTCGGCAAGTGCCGCCTTCGCGCTGCCGTCCATTTCCTTCAGTTGCCGGATAAACACCTCGCCGATGCGCTGCTCCAGGCCGATCCCGGAGAGATCTGCAAGCACCTTGCGCGCAACATCGAACACTTCCTCCCGCGCGCGCAAGCCGACCGACTTGCCCAGGCTGAGCGCTTCGTTCTTCAGCGCCGCCTGCCGCTTCCCGGCCAGCAGTTCGGCCGCCTTGCGCGCCTCGCCGACCAGCCGCTCGCGCTCGGTCTTTGCTTGCGCGACCGCCTTGGCAAGCAGCCCCGCACGTTCCCTGTCGAACGCCTCGTTCTTGTGCTGGAACGCGTCGCGTTCAGTGGCGGCTTCGGCCTTTTTCCTGTCGGCGTCCGCAAGCTCGGCCGCGATGCGTTTCTCGCGCGCATCGATGGCGTCGAGGATGGGCTTGTAGAGGAAGCGCTTCAGCAGCCAGACCAGGACCAGGAAATTGAGCACCTGCGCCCCGACAGTGAACCAGTCGATCAACATGGCTTACTTGCCGGCGCCCAGCGAGATGGCGTGGTTCCAGAACGGGTTGGCGAAAATCAGGATCATCGACACCACGAAGCAGTAGATTGCCGTGGATTCGATCATCGCCAGTCCGACGAACAGTGTGCGCGTGATCGTCGCCGAGGCGTCGGGCTGCTGTGCCAGCGCAGTCAGCGCGGTCGCCACCGCGCGGCCCTCGGCGAGCGCGGGTCCCATCGTGCCGAACCCGGTGGTGATGCCGGCGATGACGATCGACGCCACCGCAATGATGCTCATGCTGTCCATGGAAACTCCTCTGGGTTTGCGAAATCGTGATTCATGCCGTCTTGTCCTGGGGTGTCGTGCCGCTGCCGGGCCGCGGCTTGCGCACCTGCGTGGCGGCCGCGATGTACACCGCGGCCAGGATGCTGAAGATATAGGCCTGCACCATGCCGGTCAGCAGGCCGAGCGCGGTCATCACGACCGGGAAGACGAACGGGGTGATCGTGAGCAGGATGGCGACAATCATGGCGCCGCTCATCATGTTGCCGAACAGGCGCACCGCCAGGGCCAGCGTGCGCGACAGTTCGCTGATGATGTTGAACGGCAGCATGATGATCGTCGGTTCGACATAGGATTTCAGGTATCCGCTGATGCCCTGGCCCTCGATGCCGAACAGTGGCACGGCGATGAATACGCACAGGGCGAGCGCCACTGTGGTCGACAGCGAGCCGGTCGGCGGCTCGTACCCCGGCACGCTGCTGCCCAGCGTCGCCGCCGCGACGAACAGGAACAGCGTGCCGAGAAAGCCGAGATACTTGTGCGGCTCCTTCAGGCCCACGTCGCCGATCTGCTTCAGGATGCCGGTGACCACGATCTCCAGCAGGTTCTGCCAGCGCGAGCGCGTGAGGCCGGTGGCGAGACGCCGCGTGACGAGGATCGAGCCGGCGGTCAGCACGAGCATCAGAACCCATGTAAAGGCGATGGTTGCGTTCAGCTTCGCGAACCCGTGCTGCCAGAAGATCATTTCGTCCGGGCTAAGGCGCATGGCGCTCTCCCGGCGTTTGCGGGTCTGGACCGCCCCGCGGCGGAACGGTCAGCCAGGTCACGACCGCGCGCGCGACGACGAAGCCGAGCAGGCAGGCCAGCAGCCGCTGCCACTGTCCACCAGAGACTAGATACAGCCCCCCCAGCGCCACGACGATGCGCACGATCGAGCTGCCGAAGAACCACACGCCCGGCCGCGCCGACGCCAGGCCGCGGCGCACGGTCCACCACAGCCCGCCGTAGAACACACCGCCCAGCGCCGCACCCGCCGCCCAGGACAAGCCCAGCACGGCTGTCTCATTCATCATCGCGTTCCGCCTGCTCGTCGCGCATGGCCTGGTCCTCCTTGGCGACCCAGTGCCATGCATTCAGGCAGCCGATTGTCAGGCCCGCGGCCATCAGCGCCAGTGTCCATGGGCGCCCGCCGGGATAGCGCGCATCCAGCCACAGGCCGAGCGCCGCACCGAGCAGCGTCGGCACGACCACCGACCAGCCGATCAAGCCCATCATGCCCAGCCCGAACCAGACGCCGGGCGTCGGGTTGCGCCGGGCGCGGAGCTTGCGCCGGACTTTGGTGCCGACCTCCGACTCGAATTTCGCCGGGTCCTTCGCGCGGTTCGCGTCCGGAACCTCACCCATGATGCAAGGCCGCGAAGCGGCGCAGGAATCCGGCTTCGAGCCGCGCCATGACCGCGCGCAGGCTGCGCTCGTTCTCGTCGCGGACCAGGAACTCCTCGTTCACTGCTTCGCGCAGCCGCCCCAGATCGGCACCGGCGATCGCGCGACGCACGGAGACGAGGACCTGCGATCCCGCCTTCACCAGCACGCCTTCATCAACAGCAACGTAGACCTCGCCCGCGGACGGCGTTTCGTAGGTCAGGATCCCGGGCGGCAGCGCGGCAACACAGTCCAGCCGCTGCGGCAGCAGCCCGAATGACCCCTCGGCCGTTTCGGCGACCACGCGGGACACGCCGGATTCATCCGCAAACACCTCGAACGGCAGGAGGATCCTAAGCTTCATGCGCATCGGCGATCGGTTCGCCCTCGGCAGGCGGTTTGCCGTCGGCAGGCGTTTTGCCGTCGGCAGGCGTTTTCGAGGCTGACTCGGCCCCGGACCGGGCCGCCGGGACCGGCTGGGCCTTTGTCTTGGCTTCATCGATCGCGCCGATCATGTAGAGCGCGCTCTCCGGATAGTCCTTGAATTCGTCGCGCATTATCCGCTCGCAGCCATCGAGAGAATCCTCCAGGCTGACCAGTTTTCCCTTGAGCCCGGTGAACTGCTCGGTCGTGAAGAAGGGCTGCGTCAGGAAGCGTTCCAGGCGGCGCGCGCGCGCCCCCACATTGCGATCCACGGCCGAAAGCTGCTCCAGGCCGAGCATCGCGATGATGTCTTTCAACTCCGCATACTGGGCCAGCGTCCGGCGCACTTCCTGCGCGAGTGCGTAGTGCCGCTCTCCCACGATGCCGGGCGTGGCCATCTTGGAGTTAGATTGGAGCGGGTCAATCGCCGGGTAGAGGCCTTCGCTCGCACGCTTGCGTGAAAGCACGATCGAAGCAGAAAGGTGGGAGAACACGTGCACCGCAGCCGGATCGGTAAAGTCGTCAGCCGGCACGTAGACCGCCTGGATCGACGTGATCGCGCCGGTGTCGGTATTGGCAATGCGCTCCTCGAGGCTCGACAATTCGGTCCCCATCGTCGGCTGGTAACCCAGGCGCGAGGGCATCTGCCCCATCATGCCCGACACCTCCATGCCCGCCTGGATGAAGCGGAAGATATTGTCGATGAGCAGCAGCACGTCACGATGCTCGTCGTCGCGAAAGTACTCCGCCATGGTCAGCGCCGCGTGACCGACGCGGAACCGGCTGCCCGGGGGTTCGTTCATCTGCCCGAAGACCATCACCATGTTCTTCAGCACCCCGGCTTCCTTCATCTCGCGGTAGAGTTCCTCGCCTTCGCGGCAGCGCTCCCCGATGCCGCAGAAGATGCTCACACCCTGGTGCTGCCCGACCATGTTGTGGATCATCTCGGTCAGCAGCACCGTCTTGCCCACGCCGGCCCCGCCGAACAGCCCGGCCTTGCCACCGCGCTCAAGAGGCATCAGCACGTCGATGACCTTGATGCCGGATTCGAATACTTCGGATTTCGTCGAGCGTCGCGTCAGGGCCGGTGGAGCGCGATGCACGGAGCGCCATTCGACAGCCTCCGGCGCCGGCGTCTGATCGATCGGATGGCCGAACACGTCGAACATGCGCGAAAGAATCGCTTTTCCCACCGGCACCTTCAGCGGGCCGCCGGTATCCTCCACCGCCATGCCGCGCGCAAGGGCCTGAGTGGGCGTCAATGCAATGCCGCGCACGTGGTGCGCATCGCGCTGCGCCTGAACTTCAATCAGGATCTGGCCGTCTGCACCGGCTCGCAGCATCGAATAGATCGGCGGCAGGACCCCGTCGAACCGCACGTCGACCACGCTGCCGCGCACCGAAGTGACCACACCGGGGTTGGGAGGCTTGGCGTTCGCTTTCATACTCCTTCTGCAGTCCGTGACGGCTCAGTCGCCGAGCCCGGATGGTTGCATTGTCCCGGTTCGTGTCGGTGCGCCGTTTGATGCCGCTCAAACCGTAAGCAGATCACGCGATCAGCCGGTGTTCAGCGCCCCGCCCCCGTCGACCAGCAGCGACACGCCGGTGATGAACGCGGCCTCGTCGGACGCCAGGAACAGCGCGGCGTTTGCCACATCCCAGGCGGTCCCC
>JBBQVP010000080.1:0-18169 GCA_038211455.1 Burkholderiales bacterium | reverse complement strand
GAGGTGCGACATGTGCCAGTCGCTCATGCAGCCGTCGTCAGCGGAGTACTGGCACATCGGCGCCACCACGATGCGATTGGGCAAGGTAAGGCCCCCGAGCTTGATCGGGGTAAATAGCGTGCTTTTCATGTGTGCCTAAGGAGGGGTCGGAACGGTTACGCCAATCAGGCTGTCGCGGGTTACGAGCGCGGCGAGCTGATCTTCGGTAAGGCTTTCGGTGCCAGCCGGACGCATCGGCAGCACCAGGTAGCGCATGTCCGCGGTGCTGTCGTGCACGCGGATGGCGATATTTTCAGGCAGATGCGTGCCGAATTCCTCCAGCACCGCACGCGGCTCGTGCACCACCCGGCTGCGGTAGTTGCGCGACTTGTACCACTCCGGCGGTATCCCGAGCAGCATGCGCGGATAGCAGGAGCACAGGGTGCAGACGATCACATTGTGCGACTCGGGCGTGTTCTCGACGACTATCAGCCTGAGCCCCGGCACCTCGAAGCCGAGTTCCTCGGCCGCCTTGCTGCCATCCATCAGCATGCGCGCCTTGTAGTCGGCATCGAGCCAGGCATGTGCAACCATTTTCGCGCCGCGCTCGGGCCCGCGCGCCCGGATCTCATCCATCGCGCGTTCGACCTCGACCTCGGAGATCACGCCCTTCTCGACCAGTAATTCGCGCAGGCTCACCTCCATCATCTGGAAGTAAGTCAGCGGCTGGTAGGTGCCCAGGTCCGGATCGCTCATGGCGCAGGCTCCAGCCAGTGTTGGAAAATCTCGATTTCGATGACGTCCTCAGCGCGTCCGGCGTAATCCGGCCAGACTTCCTTCTGCGCGAAACGCACGCGGTACAGCGGCTGGCGTGGCTTGCCGCTGCGCGCATAGGCGAGTTCCTCTGGGTTCGGAAACGCGCCACACAGGCGCTCGATCACTCCCGTGCAGCCGCGGATATACCAGGGCGTGCGCACATGGCCCAGCGGCGCGGCCTTCAGCACGTGAACCCGGTCGCCAGCGGCAAAGCGCGCGGCGAACGAATTCGCGTCGCGTTCAGCAGTTGCCGCCACTGCCGGCATCCTTTCCTTCCTTTTTTGCGCGCGCTTCCACCTCGGCCATCTTGCGGGTCAGGTCGTCGGTGGAGATCAGGCCGCGCTGGAGCATGGTCTGCGTGAGGGAGGTGACCCAGCGCTCGTAGTACCCCATGCGGTCATACGCTGCGGGACCGATTGACTCGATGTTCTTGCGCAGCTCGTCGACCGTCATGCGCCGCTTGCCGCCCGACACACCGGTCAGCAGCATCATCATCGCATCGACGCGGCGCTCCCATTCGGCATAGTCGTGCTCGCCCGGCTCGACCTTGCCCGCGGGCAGCCCGCCCATGTCGTGGTAGCTGCGGCCGGGATCCTTCGGGCCGCTCAACTCAGGCCACCCACTCGGATACCGGCGCCTTGGCCTCGTGCAGCGGCTGGCAGAGGATGTCCACCAGCGTCGGGCCCGGGTGCGCGATCGCCTGCTTCAGCACCGTGCCAAGTTCCCGCGGGTCCTTGACCTGCCAGGTCTTCACACCATAGGCGGAGGCAACGGCTGCGTGGTCGGTGGTGCTGAAATCAACCGAAAAGTAACGCTGGTTGTAGCCGCTCTTCTGCCCCGCCTTGATCCAGCCATAGACGCTGTTGGAGATCACGACGAAGGTGATCGGCAGCTTGAGCCGGACGATGGTCTCAAGCTCCCCGACGGTAAACCCGAAGCTGCCGTCTCCCATGACGGACACGCACTTCACGCCCGGTCGGCCCAGGTGCGCGCCGACCGACGCGGCCATCGAGTACCCCAGCGCGCCATGCGCGCGGTTCGAAAACAGCCGTCGCCCGGTGCCGCGCACGGGGAAGTAGGCAGACAGGTAAGGACACGGCGTGCCCGGATCGGCGACCACGATCGCATCCGGATCCAGCGCCTTTGCCAGTTCCGCTACGACGCGCTCGGGCAATATCGGCTGGTCGTCGGAGGCCGCCAGCATGTCGAACTTGGCGAACTTCTCGCGCTTTGCCTTCTCGACAGCCTTGGCGTCCAGCGGGCGCTTCAGCGGTGTCGGTCCGGAGGAGAGCTCCTGCACCAGCGCCTGCAACGCGAGCTTCGCATCGCCCACGAGGGGAACATCAACCCGGTAGTTCGTCCCGATGACGGCCGGATCGACGTCCAGGTGTATGACCTTCACCTTGCCAGGCACGGGGTAGCGCCAGCGCTCTGTCGTCACCGATCCCGCGCGACAACCGATGAAAATCACCAGGTCAGCCGAACTGACGATCGCACGCGTCTCCGGCGTGCCGCCGTTCGAGCCGACCACACCCACCGCAAGCGGGTGGTCCTCGCTGATCGAGCCCTGCCCGCTGATCGTGGTTGCAACCGGGGCCGACAGGCGTTCGGCGAGTTCGAGCAGCTCGCCCTCGCCGCCAGAAATCACCACACCGCCGCCGCAGATGATGACCGGGCGCGTGGCCGTGCGCAGCATCTTCGCCGCCAGCTCGACGTAAAACGGATCCGGCCCGGTGCGCCGCGCGGGATACTGGCCCAGGCTCGGGTCGCCCCACACGTCGTCGCGCTCCACGGCGCCGCTTTGCACATCGTAGGGCAGCGCGATGTGCGCCGCGCCCGGCCGGCCCGTGGTCATCTGGTTGAACGCCGCGCGAAACACGCGCGGAATATCCGCCGCCCGGTTCAGCACCGCATTCCATTTGGTGAGCGGCTGCATCAGCGCGCCCTGGTCGAGCTCGGTCAGGGTGTACCGGCCGCGCGAAGACACCGAGATGTCGCTGGTGATCGCGAGCAGCGGCACCGAGGATTCGTTGGCCTCGACAATGCCCGGCAGGATGTAGGTCGCGCCCCCGCCCGAAGGGCCTTCGCACACGCCCACCTTGCCCGAAACACGCGCGTAGCCGTCCGCCATGTAGGCCGCCGAGCGCTCGTCACGCGTGAGGACGTGCTTCATGCCGTGCGGCAATCGGGCCAACGCGTCGTAAAACGGCAGGCTCGTGTCGCCGCACAGGCCGAACACGTATTCGACGCCATGCGCCTTGAGCAGTTCGACCACGGCTTCGCCGCCGGTCATGGTGGCCGCCGGCGCAGTCGTTTTCGGATCGATGCGTTTGTTCATAGGCATCAATTGTGTACATTACCTATCCCTGAGGCAAGACCGATAACGAAACAGATGGCCGCTGAAGTTGACACGGAAAATATTCCGGCACGCCAATTGCCCGCGCCGGGATCGCTGAATATTGACCACATTGCCCATTTCGTTCCCGATATTGAGGCCGCCTCGCTCGCACTCGCGGAACTCGGGTTCGTGCTGACCCCGTTCTCGCCCCAGACCACGCGCAACGCGGCGGGCGAGTCCGTGCCGGCTGGCGCGGGCAACCGCTGCGTCATGCTCGAAAAAGGCTATCTCGAATTCCTGACGCCCACCGGAGACACGCCTGTGGGCCGGCAGATCCGTGCTGCGATTGCGCGGCATACCGGCCTGCATCTGCTCGCATTCGGCACGCCTTCTGCGGAAGAAGAGCACGCGCGCCTTGCGCAAAATGGCTTCGCGCCGCTGCCGCTGGTGAATCTGCAGCGCAGCGTGGATGTGTCCGGGGAATCGCGGCTGGCGAAATTTTCCGTCGTGCGCGTCGAACCGCACACCATGCCCGAGGGCCGCGTACAGTTCGTCCAGCAGCTCACGCCCGAATGCCTCTGGCAGCCGCAGTACCTCGCGCATTCCAATGGCGTGACCGGATTGCTGGCAAGTGTCATCGTTGCCGACGACCCGGTTGAGGTTGCTTCCCGCTACGCGCGATTCTCGGGCCTGCTGCCGCGCCGGTCGCAGGGATTCATCCGTCTGGCGACACAGCGCGGCGACGTGCTGGTCGGCAGCGCCACCGCGTGCAAGACGCTGTTCGGTGACGCCCCGCCTGCCGCGCCGGCCATGGCGGGTTATGCGCTGGCCTGCACGGATCCGGCGGCCCTGCGCGAGCGACTGCTCGCCTGCGGATGCCCGGTCAATGCGCTCGCGCCCGACCTGTATGCGACCCAACTGCCAGCCGCGCTGGGCAGCGCGTGGCTGTTCGGCACCGAAGCCGCCTACCAGGACTGGCTCTTACCCGGCTGCTAGGATCAGCGCGGCGCCTTTCTCGGCGATCATGAATGTCGCGGCGTTGGTGTTGGCCGATGTCACTGCCGGCATCACCGAGGCATCGATCACCCGCAGACGCTCGGTCCCGCGCACGCGCAGTTGCGGATCGACGACCGAAGCCGAGTCACCTCCCATCCGGCAGGTGCAGCTGGCGTGGAAGACTGTGCCGCCCTTGGAACGCGCGTGCTCCCAGAGTGCAGCGGCGTCCCCGAAAGCCGGCCCGGGATGCGTTTCCTCCACCCAGAGGTCGCGAAACGCGGGTTGCCGGTAGATCTCGCGCACCATTTCGAGCCCGGAGACGATCACCTTGCGGTCGTGCGGTTCGCTGAAGTAGCGCGGCTCGATGCGGGCCTGCTCGTACGGGTCGGTCGAGCGGATCGCCAGCCGGCCACGCGAGTCCGGCCGGCACTGCGCGGCCGATACGCTGAACCCGGAATACGCGTGGAGCGGCATTCCCGGCCGGTCCACCGAGAGCGGCATGACGTTGAACTGGATGTCGGCACGCGCGTCGCGCGCGTGCGGGGTGCGCGCGAAGCCGCCGACCTGCCCGGCCCCCACGGTCAGCGGGCCGCGATTCTGCAACAGCCACTGCAATCCCATCTGCGCCAGCCCGAACGGGCTGCGCACCTGGTCGTTGAGCGACATCTTTTTCTTCAGCCTGACAATCACGCGCGACTGGTAGTGGTCCTGCAGGTTTTCGCCCACCTCGGGTGCATCGCTCACGACGGCAATGCCGTGCTGCTGCAGGAGCGCGGCCGGACCCACGCCCGAGAGTTGCAGCACCTGCGGTGATTGCAGTGCGCCCGCAGCGAGTATGACCTCACGCTCTGCACGCGCCTGCTTTTTTTCCCCCTGCTCGATCCACTCCACGCCGATCGCGGTGGTGCCCTCAAACAGCACGCGCGACACCTGCGCATGCATCACCAGCTGCAGGTTGGGTCGGTTCAATGCCGGGCGCAGGAAGCAGCGCGCGGCCGAGGCGCGCCAGCCTTTGCGGATCGACAGCTGGTAGGCCCCGACGCCATAGTCGGTCTCGGTGTTGAAGTCCGGGTTGCGCGGCAGGCCAAACTGCTGCCCAGCTTCGAGCCAGGCATCGCAGTAAGGATGGTCGTTCTGCAGGTCCGAGACGCCGAGTTCGCCGGAGGCGCCGTGGTACTCGGATTCTCCGCCGGCATAGTTTTCCGAACGCTTGAAATAAGGCAGCACCGAGGCGTAGTCCCACCCCTCGGCACCGGCTTTAACCCAGTCTGCGTAGTCCTCGCGCTGGCCGCGGATATAGATGAGGCCGTTCACCGAGGACGAGCCGCCGAGCACGCGGCCGCGCGGCCAGACCACGTTGCGCCCGCCTGAGCCTTCGCTGGGTTCGGTGTCGAACTGGCGTGTGTAGCGCGTATCGACCATGGTCTTGAAGTAACCCACCGGCAGGTGGATCCAGAAGTTCCGGTCCGGCCCGCCGGCTTCAAGCAGCAGCACGCGATGGCCCGCTGCGCTCAGCCGGTTGGCCAGCAGGCAGCCTGCCGAACCGGCGCCGACGATGATGTAGTCGACACCGACCCGCTTCATCGCATCAGCCTTGGTAGCCACAGGCTGATTTCCGGCACGAAGGTGATCAGCGTGAGCATCGCCAGCAGCGCGACCAGGAATGGCAGCACCGACATGAACATCTTCTCTATCGTGATTCCGGCGATCTGCGCCGCCACAAACAGGTTGACTCCAAGCGGCGGTGTGAGGAAGGCGATCTCCACGTTCACGATCAGGATCATGCCGAAATGCACCGGATCAATTCCGAACGACTTGACCAGCGGCACCAGGATAGGAGTCAGGATGATGATCGCCGACATCGTTTCCATGAAGCAGCCGATGACCAGTAACAGGAGGTTGATCAGCAGCAGCATGCCGATCGGACCGTCGGCCAGCGCGCTGAACGCCGTCATCAGCGTCTGCGGGATACGCTCGAACGTGATGACCCGCGCAAACAGCGTCGAGCAGGCCACGACGATCATCAGCGCGCCGGAAATCATATGCGTGCGCTCGAACGCAAGCTTGAGTTTGTCCGGGCCGAGCGACTTGTAGACGAAACGTCCCACCACCAGGGCGTAGACCACCGCCATGATCGACGCTTCGACCGGAGTGAACACGCCCGTATAAATCCCCCCGAGCACCAGCGCGGGCAGCGCCAGCGCCGCCTTGCCTTCCCAGACGAGCTTGAAAAACCGGCGCCAGCCTTCGCCACCGACTTCCTGGTCGATTGTTTCTATTTTGTGGAAGCGTGCCATTCCGTAGGCCACACCGGCTAGGGCGAGGCCAACCAGCAAGCCGGGCATGACCCCCGCGATAAACAAGTCACGGATCGAAGCGTTGGCGATCAGCCCGTAAATGATCATCGGGTTGCTGGGCGGGATCAGGATCCCCAGGGTGCCGCCGGTGGCAGCCACCGCAGCTGCGTAGGCAGGTGGATAGCCGAAGCGAATCATCGCGGGAATCATGATTCTGCCGATGGCTGCCGCAGTCCCCGGGCCAGACCCTGATATTGCCGAGAAGAACATGCATGCAAACACGGTCACCATTCCCAGGCTGCCGCGTATATGACCGAACATGTGGCGAAAAATACCGACGATATGCTGGGTGATACCGCCCTGCTCCATCAGGTTTCCGGCCAGGATGAATGCGGGGATCGCGAGTAACGGATACTGGTTGACGCCGTTGAGGATGGTCTGTGAGGCAAACACCATCGGGCTGTCGGTAAAGTACGCGACAGCAAAGCCTGTCAGGCCAAGCGAGACATAGATCGGCACCCCGAGGGTCAGCAGGACCGGGAACAGCACCGCGAGAGAAAGCTGGACCGGAGTCATGCCACTGCATCCGCAGCAGCGGACGTTGCGTCCCCGGTCGTACGCAACAATCTCTGGGCGATGGCCAGCGCAAAAAACACCGCTGGAGCGAGAAACAGGAGGTTTTCGTTGAATCCAAGCGAAGGCGACACTGTCGGGTATCGGAATCCTTCGACCACATTCGACGCCGCGTACCAGCAGAACATGCCGTCGAACGTGAGGATGCAGAGCAACTGGATCTTCTCAACCAGCCATTTTGAATACTTCCAGCGGGCGGCGAAATCGGAAAACACGCTGACGCTCAGGTGGGTCATGCGGCCCGAGGCAAAACTTGCACTTGTGAATACCATCACGAGGAAGGAAAAACGGGCCAACTCCTCCGTCCAGTCGACCTGCCAGCCGACTTCCCGGGCAAATACCTGCAGCGTGAGCGCGCCGATGGTGATCGCCAGGGTCAGGTGCGACGCCCAGACCTGCGCTGCCGCCACGAGGACGAGCGATTTTTCCCGTACGGCGGTTTTCTGCATTCCTGGCAAACCTCATGAATGCGGGCCGCCTTTACGGGGCGGCCCGCGATTGCAGCGTTGAAAGGCCGGGTTACTTCTTCTTAACCGACTTTTCGTACTCGCTGACGATGCCGAGTGCCTGCTTGGTCAGCGCTTCGCCGTCGGGCCCGATCGTCTTGTAATACTCGGGCCAGATGGCACGCGCCTTCTTCACCCACTCGGTCTCGTCCTTGATGTCCGTGACCTTCACGCCGGCGGCTTCCGCCTTCTTCCACCACGCGTCCTCGTCCAGGGGCTGCCACCAGCGGATGTAGTCCGTGGCTTCGCGGCCCGCGCGCAGGATCGCTTCCTGGTGCGGCTTGGACAGCCCCTTGAACCAGGTTTCAGACACGATGATCGGATGCGTAAGAATGGTGTAATGGAACCGCGTCATGCGGTTGATCACCTCGTGGAACTTCATGCCGATCACGTCAGTCACCGGGTTGTCACCGCCCTGCACCACGCCCTGTTGCAGCGCGTTGTACAACTCTGTCCAGCCAAGCGGCGTCGGCTGACCGCCCCATGCCTTGTATGAGGCGATCATGATCGGGTTCGGCGGCACGCGCATCTTCAGCTTGGACAGGTCCGAAGGCTTCTCGATCGGGGTATCCGACTTGTAGAAAAAGGCACGCCAGCCGCTGTTTTCCCAGCCGACAATGCGCACGTTGGCTTCCTTGATCACGCGCGGCACGAGGATCGGAGTGAGCTTGTCCTGCAGGTAGTTCACTTCGGCCGTGCTCGTGGCGATATACGGCAGGACGAAAACGTTCAGCGAAGGCGCCATTGCCGAGAGGTTGTTTGTGGCGGGCAACGAGACGTGAATCTTGCCCTGGCGGGTCTGCTGGGACATTTCGAGTTCGCCGCCGAGCTGCGCGCCGGGAAAAATCTCGCCGCGTATCTGGTTATCGGTATAGATCGCAACCAGCTCCGTGAAGCGCTTCAGGATCGCCGTATGCGAGCTCCATTCCATGTTCACGGTATGCGCGACGACCATGGGTATCTGGCCGCTCTTCTTCGGCAGGTTGTGCCAGTCAAACGGATTGGGCTCGGCGAGCACCCCCGTCGGCGCCGTGGCGAATGCGGCAAACGCGGCCGCCGCTAATATTTTTCTCATAGGTTCCTCCTCCAGGTTTAGAGGCCGTCGGCAACGGACGCTGGCTGACGCACCCCTCACAAAATCTAATGTACCATAGATAGAACGTTTGCCAGAGCCCCCCTCCCCGCTGCCAACTGCCCGGAAACCGTTTTGAGCCTGATCTTCCGCAACAGCCCGCTTCCGTTGTACGCGCAACTCGCCGACCTGCTGCGCCAGCGTATCGCGCGCGGCGTATGGTCAAAGGGACAGAAGCTGCCCTCGTTGGAGGAGCTGGTGCGCGAATTCGCTGTCGCGCGGGTCACCGTCCGGCAGGCCGTCAACCTGCTCGCCGAGGAGGGCCTGCTCTCGCCCCAGGCCGGGCGCGGCACCTTCGTGACTGCAGTGCCGCATCAGCACCGCACGCTCAAGCTCGAGACTTCGCTCAAGACGCTGGCCGACGTCTACCGCAACGACAAGCCCACGCTGACGCTGATCGAGGAAACCTCGGCCACCCCGCCCTTGCTGCCGGCCGACGGCAAACCCGCGTCGGGCTACCGATTCATGCGCAGGGTGCACTCCACCGACGGCGACGCCTACTGCGTGATCTCGATCTATGTAGACGACCGGGTATTCCGCATGGCGCCGGCACGGTTTCGCAAGGAAACCGTGATCCCGGTCCTGCTCGAGCTCCCCAGAGTGAAGATCGCGCATGCGCGCCAATCGCTCACCATCGGGACCGCGGACGTCGAGGTCGCTGAGCATCTGGATATACCGCTCAATTCGCCGGTCGCGCTGGTGCGCCGCGTCTTTACCGCCGTCGATGGAACCGTGGTCTACCTGGGGGAAGTCACCTACCGCGGCGACTACATCCAGCTCGAGATGGATCTGCGGCCCTGAGCCCCCCTCGCCCATATCAACCACAGGAAATCACCATGCAGCCACTGAGCGCCGAGGAAGTCGCAACCTACCGCAGGGACGGCATCGTCGTGCCGAAGACCGGATTTAATCACGCCATTGTGGCCGGGTTGCGCGCCAAGCTGGACGGCTTTCTGGTCGCGCAGAAGATCACCGATGCGGACTACGTGCCCGATATCATCGAGCGCGACCCGACCTGGCTGGACTACGGCGTGAGGCCCGAGATCCTCGATGCCGTGGCGCAGCTGATCGGCGAGGACATCATCATCTGGGGGTCGGCGCTGTTCTGCAAAGCGGGCAAGGGAGGCAAGGCCACGCCCTGGCACCAGGACGGGCACTACTGGCCGATCCGCCCGCTCGAGACGGTCACCGCCTGGATTGCGATCGACGATGTCAACGTCGAGAACAGCTGCCTGCGCGTGATCCCCGGTTCGCACCGCGACCGCGTCAGCTATTCACACGACACCGACAACAGCGATGCGATCATCCTCAACCAGGTCCTCAAGCCCGAGCACCTGCAGAGCGCGCCGCCGCGCGACATCGAACTTGCGCCGGGGCGCTTTTCGATCCACGACGTCTACCTGGTGCATGGCGCCAACCCGAACAATTCAGGCAAGCGCCGCGCCGGGATGGTGTTCCGCTACATGCCGGCGTCATCGGTTTTCGACCGCGACCTGGCCGCGCAACAGGTGCGTGATATGGGCGTGCTGGAT
The DNA here is from genome assembly GCA_038211455.1 of Burkholderiales bacterium. GTDB lineage: Bacteria > Pseudomonadota > Gammaproteobacteria > Burkholderiales > SG8-39 > SZAS-79. The sequence continues at coordinate 7,940 of JBBQVP010000080.1, read as the reverse complement.
CTGTCGAAGCGAAAGCTCCACCTCGTGCGCGGCGTCGACCGCTCGGGCCGCAACGACATTTACCACTGAACGGCTTGCTGCCATGGCCATGAAACTCTCCCGCGTCGAAGCGTTTGTCTACCGGGCGCCGATTGAGACACCGGTCCAGACTTCGTTCGGCACCATGCGCGACCGTCCTGCGGTGTTCGTCCGGGTCACCGATAGGGACGGCGCGACAGGCTGGGGCGAAGTCTGGTGCAACTTCCCGACGGTCGGCGCGGAGCACCGCGCCCGGCTGATCGATTCGGTGTTCGCGCCGCTGCTCGCGGGAAAGACCGTCGCCTCGCCTGAGTCGGCGTTCCTCGACCTCACCGCGCGGACCGAAGTCCTCGCGATCCAGGCTGCCGAGCCCGGACCGATCGCGCAATGCATCGCGGGGATCGATATCGCCCTTTGGGACTTGCACGCCCGCCGGCTCGGCCAACCGCTGTGGAAACTGCTGGGTGGGAAATCCGGCGTGGTGCCGGTCTACGCCAGTGGCCTGAATCCGACCGACCCGGAAAAACTCGCGGCCAAAAAGCTCGCCGAGGGCTACCGCGCGTTCAAGCTCAAGATCGGCTTTGGCCTGGACCGAGACCTTGCCAACCTCACCGCGCTGCGCGAAGTGATCGGCGATCTGCCCTTGATGGCCGATGCCAATCAGGCCTGGGACTTGGAGAGCGCAATCGAGATGGCGGAAGCCCTGAAAGACTTCAGGCTTGGCTGGCTGGAAGAGCCGCTGCGCGCCGACCGGCCGTGGGATGAATGGCAGCAATTAGCCCGGAAACCCGCGCCAGCACTGGCGGCGGGAGAGAATATGGCAACATTCGCTGCATTCGATGCAGCCTTGGAATCGCATGCCCTCGGGGTCGTGCAACCCGACCTGGCCAAGTGGGGCGGCTTCACGGGCTGCTTCACGGTGGCTAGAAAAATCCTTTCCCATCGCACGCGCTACTGCCCCCACTACCTCGGGGCCGGCATCGGGCTGCTGGCTTCGGCGCACCTTCTTGCAGCGGTGGGTGGGGACGGGATGCTGGAAGTGGACGCGAATGACAATCCACTGCGCACGCTGACCTGCGGGATGCTCGGGAAGGTTGCCGAAGGGTATGCTTCGCTCGGTGACGCGACCGGCTTGGGGAATGCACCCGACCTGCAGGCGCTCGGCGAATTCCGGGTACCGCACTGAGACTGCGATAAGGCGGGTTCGGCGGGCCGTCACAATCCACCGATATACGATCCACCGATAAAACGCGGACTTCGATCCCGGATATGAACAGCCCCTTCCTGATCGCGCAGATCAGCGACCTGCATATCAAGGCCGCAGGGAAGCTGTCGTATCGCGTAGTCGATACCGCAGGCATGCTGCGCGACTGCATCGCCCACCTGCTCGCGCAACGCCAGCGCCCGGATGTCGTGGTGTTCACTGGCGACCTCACCGACTTCGGCACGCCAGAGGAATATGCCGTGCTGCGTGACCTGCTCGCGCCGCTATCCATGCCGGTGTACCTGATCCCGGGCAATCACGACGAGCGCGTGGCCCTGCGCGCCGCGTTTCCCGAGTACGACTACCTGCGACAGTCGGAGGTATTCATCCAGTATGTGATTGAGAAGCATCCGGTTCGCATCATCGGCACCGACACCGTCATCCCGGGCAAGGGCAGCGGCCTGCTGTGTGAGGAACGCCTCGCCTGGCTGGACGCGACACTATCGGCACAGCCCGGCAAGCCGACGGTAGTGCTGATGCACCATCCGCCCTTCACCACCTTCATCGGACACATGGACAGGCAGGGCCTAGAAGGCTCGGCGGCCCTTGCCGCGGTCATCAGCCGGCATCCGCAGGTCGAGCGCCTGCTGTGCGGCCACCTGCACCGCCCGATCCAGGCGCGCTTTGCCGGGACGATCGCCTGCACAGTGCCGGGCCCGGCGCATCAGGTCGCCCTCGACCTGGCCGATGACGCCGCTTCGTGCTTCGTCATGGAACCTGCGGCGTACGGGTTGCACGCCTGGACGGCGGCCACGGGGGTCATCAGCCACACTGCGTTCATCGGGAAGTTTGCCGGGCCTTATCCTTTCCGTGAAAACGGCAAGCTGATCGACTGACCGGACCGCGACGCCTGCCGGCACGATTCCTACGTGGCCCGCAGCGCGCCGATCAGTCCCTCGTCAAGCCAGTTGCGCAGGAACTGCGCGCCTGCCTGTGCTGCAGACTGCGTGCCGACGAAACGTCGCAACCCGCCGACCAGCGCCGCGAAATCCCTGCCTCGTGCCACGGCCTCCAAAGCCCAGGCCTCGCCTGGCGGCAGCGGGCGAAAGAAGGGCTCGTGACCCTTGCGCCAGACCAGCCAGCCCGAAGTCCGCTTGCGCATGCTGACCCCTGGCAGCACCTCCCCAGCGTCGTCCGCTTTCCAGAGCTTTGGCGCGTTGCTGCGCAGTCGCAACAGTTGCACCGAAGGATGCAGGCGCAGGCACATCCCGGCCCAGGCAGCCGGCGGCACGCGGCCCGCGTCATCAGCCGTCACCTGGCGTTCGTCCGCCGCGTCGAAGGCCAGCCCGAGCGCCCATTCGAAGCACGCCAGCTCCGCAAGCACCGGACGCCGGCGCCAGCGCGACGAACGGCGCAGATAGCCACCCAGGCCCGCGCCGTACCAACGCAGGTTGGGATGTCCCGAGGGGTGCGCGTGTATGAAGTCGCATGCCATTCGAGCGAATCCGGCACCTCCCAGAACACCTACCAGCGCCGGATAGTCAGCGCGCAGTACCTCGACGAGGCGCGCACGGTAGCCGTCTGAATAGACGGACAAGCGCCGCGTTACGCTTGCTCCTTTTCCGGTAAGAACCGCGTCCCGCATGCCGCGGCCGGGATGCCTGACGTGGCGCGCGAATGTGCGCTGCAGTGTTTCGAGGTCGTTCACGCGGCCTTCCTTTCCAGCACCCGCGCGGCTATCGCGCGCGCGCGATCGAGTTCTCTGACCAGCGTGCCCAGCGGCGGAATCTTGTCGTCGCGCTCGATCATCGTCGGCACCGGGCCGAAGCGCGCAATCGCCTCTTCGTAAAGCTTCCAGACCGGGTTGATCACGGGCGCATCGTGAGTGTCGACGATCAGGTCGCCGCAGTGCTCGTGGCCCGCCAGGTGGATCTGGCGCACGCGGTCCGCGGGCATCGCGTTGAGGAACGCGAGCGCGTCAGTACTGTGGTTGAACGCGCTCACATAGATATTGTTTACGTCGAGCAGGATGTCGCAGTCAGCCTCAACGGCGAGCGCGGCGAGAAACACGTGTTCGGGCATCACCGAGCTGCGGTACGCGACATAACTCGAAACGTTCTCAAGCAGGATCCGCCGTCCCAGCACATCCTGCACCTGGCGCACACGGGCTGCAACGTGGCGCAGCGCTTCTTCGGTGTAGGGCAGCGGCATCAGGTCGTGCAGGTTGCGCCCCGCGACGCCGGTCCAGCACAGGTGATCCGAGATCCACGCCGGCTGGATGCGATCGGCCAGCGCTTTCAGGTCGCGCAGGTAATTGGCATCGAGCGGGTCCGCGCTGCCGATCGACAGCGACACACCATGCAGAACCACCGGATAGCGCTCGCGAATCCGCGTGAGAACGTCGAGCGGACGCCCGCCCGGAATCATATAGTTTTCGGACAGTGCCTCGAACCAGTCCACCCGCGGGCGCGATTTGAGGATGGCCCCATAGTGCCTGGGGCGCAGGCCGAGGCCGAAACCTTGCAGAGTGCTCATGGGACGCGATTATCCGCCCGCGACGCGCGCGGGCGGATAATCGTCTGTGCAGGACGGTGTTACTTCTTCATCTCCATCTTGGCCTTGTCGCAATCGGCTTTGCTCATTTCGACGAAGCCCTGACCCTTGCATGCATTGTGGCCTTTGCACGAATTTTTCGCGCTCTTGCACTCGCTGTGGCCCTTGCACGAATTCACGCCTTCGCATTTCACTTTTGCGCCTTCTGCGGCCGCCGGACCTGCCGCGGTCATGGCGAACATCCCGGCTGCCGCGGTGGCCAGCGCAATGCTTGTCAGTCTTCCTGTCTTCATGGGACCTCTCCTCGTCTTCGTTGATGAAACCCGCGATACCGGGTGCATGCTCTGTTGGTCGCGAAGTCCGCCACATTTCTTACGCCGGAAGCAAACAAGCCTCACGCGCGCAACGCGGCAACCACGCTGTCGACCACCATTGCGCTTTCCCCGACGACCCCGACGCTGCCGTGGCGCAACGGCACCACGCTGGCATGCATCCCATGCAGCGCAGCGCGAACGCGTGCCGCTGTGTCGGTGCCCGGCATGATCAGCAGCGTGACCTTGTTCTGCGGCACCATCAGGATCACATGGTAGGCGGTGCCACCGCCAAAGGGGCACGGCGCGATGTGCCGGATCTGGCCGATCTGTTGGAGGCGCGCAACGGGCAGCGTGTCCGCCAGCCGGGCGTCCGCTTCGGCAAGCGGCATCGCGCCCATCATGATCGACTTGGCCTCGTCCTTCATCACGAAATCGATGCAGGCCAGCGCCATGGGATCGTCGCGGCCCCGCCAGGCATACAGGCCGATTCCCACCGCGCCTGCGACAACCGCGGCGGCCGCAAGGAAGCGCCGCCGATCGGGGCGTGGTGCCACCTGCCCCTCCTTTCTCGTTTGCGGCAGGGATTCAAACAGGCGATCCGCCAGACCCGCGGGCGGCGAGATTTCCAGCGCGTCGCGCAATTCCCGCTCGAACGCCGCATGTTCCTTTTCGAGGTCCGTGCAGAACACGCATTCCAGCCGGTGCGCCCGCATGGCTTCGGTTTCGCCGGTACCCGGCAGAAGCAGGCGCCGGTAGTCCAGGCATTTCATGGGAGTTCTCCTTTGCGCGCGTTGGTTGCGGCGGGCGCGACCAGGCGCTTGAGTGCCTGGCGCGCGCGCGTAAGCCTGGTCATGATCGCGCCCTCGGTGGTTTCGAGCATGGCCGCGATCTCGGCGCAACTGAAACCGCCGAGCAGTTGCAGCGCCAGCGGTTCCGCGTAGGACACCGGCAGCGCCATCAGGGCTTCGCGCATTTCCATTCCGAACGGGCTCACCCGCTCGTCGGCCAATTCCAGGTCATCCACATCGAGATCGGCAACACGACTCGCATCCTTTGCGCACAAGCGCAGAAATTCGTTCCTGACAATCGCGAACAGCCACCCCTTCAAAGAAGCCGCTTCTCGAACCTGATCGAATCCGCGCCAACCCCGCAACAGGGCTTCCTGGACGATGTCCTCCGCCTGCTGCCGGTTTCGCGCCAGCCAGTAGGCATACCGATACAGGGCAGTCGCGTGTTCGCGGACCGCGCGATCGAAGCCTGCCTCGGATCCGGATGCGTTCACTGGGTCACCCAGTCCGGATCCAGGCTCTCGCGCACCCAATTTCGCGCCCGGTGTAGCATCACCGCGCAATTGGACTCGGTCAGCTCGAGCATCCGGCAGGCTTCGGCGGTATCGTGCCCCATGACCTGGCGCAGAACGAAGGTCCGGGCCGCACGTTCCGGGAGTTGCTGCACGCAACAGTCGATGGCCTCGAGCATCTGGCGCCTGTTCAGCGCCTGTTCCGGCTCGCTCCAGGCGCCATGCGCCACGCTCGCAGCCCGCAGCGTGGAGTGATCGGTCGGGCCCGCGTCCACGGGCACGCCGTCGTTGTCCATTTCATGCCACTGTTCGCGCGCCGAGCGCCGCACACAGTCGACGATCTTGTGCTTAAGTATCCCCGTCAGCCAGCTGGAGAGGGACGAACCGCCCGAAAACCGGTCAAAGCCTTGCACCGCAGCAAGCAGCGTTTCCTGCACAGCGTCTTCAGCATGCGCCGGATTGAACAGCCTGGCCCTGGCGTAGCAGAGAAGTTTCGGCCGGTACTGCACCAGATCCTCGACGCAATATTCGATACCCATACTGACATAGACCCCCCCGCGGGGCGGAACCTTACATCGGCCCGCGAATTATTCCGGGATTACTGCCCATCCCCTTGGGGCCGCGCGATAAAATCGGCCATTACGGCGCGGTTCGCGCCGCGTTCCAGAGGAAACATGGCATGGATACGACCCGATTCGAAACCGAACTGCGCGCCGATGGATTTGAGCAGATCGAAACCAAGCGCCTCCCGGCCGACAGCAGCACCACGGAACACAGCCATCCTTTCGATGTCCGCGCGCTGGTGCTCGATGGACAGATCGCGCTGACCGTCGCGGGTGTAGCGCGCTCCTACACCACGGGCGAGGTGTTCACGATGGCAGCCAATTGCAAGCACGCCGAGAACATCGGCACGGTGGGCGTCAGTTACCTCGTCGGCCGGCGTCCCGCCACAACTTGATCGCGAGCGGAATCCCGGTCAGCAACCCCAGGCCGAGCGCGGTGTAGAGAAAACGATCTGCTTCCCCGCTGCTCATTTCGCGACCGAAGTGGGCGAGCGCGAAGCTCACCGGGATGACCCCGGCGAGGGTCGCGAGCGCAAATCTCCACAGGGACAAAGGCGTCAGTCCAGCCGCGTAGCTCAGCAGGTCGAACGAGACAAAGGGCAGCAGGCGGCTGAGGAAGACGATTCCCGTGAGTGCGTTCTGCGATCCGATCAATGCACCTGAGGCGCGCTCGCCAAGCCAGCGGTACACCACGTCTTGCCCTACCAGGCGCGCGATTCCAAACGCGGCCAGCGCGCCCGCCTCCGCACCCGCCACGATATACAGCGTTCCCCAGGTATGCCCGTAGGCGGCGCCGGCCACCATGGCGATCGGCGCACTCGGGATCGGGCTGACGAGCACCGCAAGCATCATCAGGAAAACCACCGCCACCGGCCCCCAGATGCCCAGTCTGTCGATCATGGCGTGCAGCGCCGTGGCGTCGAGGATGATCTCAAGCGTTCCAGTGTGCTTGAGGGCCAGGTAGGCCAGGATCAGGACAAGCAGGAGCACAAGACCGGCAAAAAATGCGATCTTGCGGTTGCGTGGAAGGGATTTGAAATTCATTCGATGGCCTGCAGGCCGCATCATACGTGCGTGGCGTGTGCAGCGCCCGCTCCGCGGTGGACATCGCGCGAAAGCCAATCTAGTCTTGGGAAAACAAAACCGGGAGACAGAAGATGAAACCCCTCCGACTTAGCGGCATCCGTGCCTGCGTGTTCGATGCCTACGGGACGATGTTCGACGTCAACAGTGCCGCGGCCCAGGAAAAGGACGCGCTGGGCGATAAATGGCAGCCGCTGGCGGAAATGTGGCGCACCAAACAGCTGCAGTACACCTGGCTGCGCAGCCTCATGGGCCGGCATGCGGATTTCTGGCAGGTCACCGGAGAGGCGCTGGACTATGCGATGGCCAGCCTGAAGATCGCCGACCCGGCGCTGCGTGAGCGCCTGATGTCGCTGTACCTCACATTGAAAAGCTACCCCGAGGTCAAGGCGACGCTCGAGAAGCTCAAGGCCGGCGGCATGAAGACCGCGATCCTCTCCAATGGCTCGCCGAAAATGCTCGCGGCGGCAACTGCAAACTCCGGAATCGCCGGGCTCCTCGACGCAGTGCTGTCAGTGGAGGAAGTCGGGGTCTTCAAGGTCCACCCTTCGGTTTATGCGCTTGCACCCCAGCGCTTCGGCATCGAACGCAACCAGGTCTGCTTCCTGTCCTCGAACGGCTGGGATGCGCACGCCGCCAAGGCCTACGGCTTTCATGTCGTCTGGTGCAACCGCTTCGGGCAGTCACCCGAATGTATGCCCGACGTGCCCGACGGGCAGATCACCACGCTGGCCGAACTGCCGGACATTCTCGGCCTCTGAGCCCGGCCACGGGGCACCGCCCCGCTACAACTACGGGGCACCGCCCCACTACAATACAGGCTCGTCTACGATGCCCTGTCACCCCTGCAAAGGAACGCGCCTGCCGACCGAGCTGTGTTCACAGTGCGGTCGGCCTGCGCGGTC
>JBBQVP010000079.1:0-18323 GCA_038211455.1 Burkholderiales bacterium | reverse complement strand
GAAGAAGAGTGCTTCACGCCGCACGGGTATGGCCTGGCCGAGATCGCGACCGGCTGCGCGCTGGGCTACCTCGACCTGCGCTATCCGGAGCACGACTGGCGCGCCGCGCACCCGGCACTGGTGCGGCTCAAGGCGCGGCTGGATGCGCGGCCATCGTTTGCGGCGAGCGTGCCGGTGGCGCAGGAGGTTCCTGCGGGCTGAGCAAGGGCGGAGCGCCTTTGCCAGGGCGATTGTGTATCGGTAGAGATACACAGATTGGCATGGGAGCCGCTCTGGCTATTGGTTTATCATATTAAATCTTAAACTTTTGTGCTACCGCCCGGAGCGAACGGCAGTTCAGGGATCTTCGGTGGCGCGTGAATCCCCGCCTGCGGTTCGCGCTCTTGATTAAGCGGTGATGCTTTACCCTGCGCGAGATTTAGGGGTACGCTTGCCGCAGGAGCACCCTCGTGAACGCCACCCTCAAGACCCGCCTCGATTCGCACCGCCCCGAGCTCGCATCGATCTGCGTGGCGCTCGGCGTGCGTCGTCTCGAACTGTTCGGTTCGGCCTTGCGAAGCGACGAGCCGGGCGATCTTGATTTCCTGGTCGACCTGGGCGAGCGGCCACCGGCGGACTACGCGAACGCCTACTTCGCGCTGCTCGAGCGGCTGCAGACCTTGTTCGCCCGTCCGGTGGACCTCGTTACGCCGGCGGGCCTCGACAACCCGTACTTCCGCGAGCGCGTCGAGCAGGAAAAAGCCTTGCTCTATGCAGCCTGATTCAAAGAAGTATCTTTTCGATATCCGGCGCGCCGCCCGCCTGATCAAAAGTTTTTGCGCGGGCCGTTCGTTCGAAGACTATGTGGCCGACGATATGTTGAAGTCTGCCGTGGAGCGCCAGTTCGGGATCATCGGCGAAGCCCTCGCGAAGCTTGCGAAGACAGACGCCTCCGTCGCGGGGTAGGTGAGCGATGCGCCGCGCATCATTGCTTTCCGCAACATCCTGGTGCATGGGTATGCGACGGTCGACGACCGGATCGTCTGGGGCGTCGTCGAATCCAGCTTGCCCGGCTTGATGAAATCGGTCGAAGGACTGCTGCCGGGCACTTGAGCGGGGTGCCGCCGGCGGGCCGCAGCAGCGCTTCGCGGACATTCCCTTTTCCGGTATCATCTGACCAACAAAGTGACCAACTGGAGCACCACATGCGTTCCGTCAACCTGGCCGACGCAAAAGCGCGGCTGAGCGAGCTGGTGAGCCAGGCCGAGGGCGGCCACGAGACAGTCATCATGCGGCGCGGGCAGCCGGTGGCCAGGCTGGTGCCGATCACCGCGCCGAAGAAGGCGTTTCGCTCGCTGGCGGAATTTCGCGCGACCCTGCCGAAGGCGCGCACGCCCAGCGCGCAAGTGATCCGCCAGCTGCGGGATGAAGCTTATTGATGGTGTACCTCGACACCAGCTTCATCGCGCCGCTGGTGATCGCAGAAGCCGCAAGCGAGGCGGTGGAGGCGTATGTACTCAAGGTGAAACCCGGGGAACTGGCGACCAGCCTGTGGGCGCAAGTGGAACTGTCCAGCCTGGTGTCGCGCAGGGTCCGGATGGGAGAACTCTCGGAGGCCAGGGCGGACGAGGTACGCCGGAAGTTCGACGATGTCCTGGGTGAATTCTTCGTGATGCTTGCCCCGACGCCGGCGGACTTCGCCACTGCGGCCGGGTATGTGGAGACTCCCAGGACGGGAATGAGGGCGGGCGATGCGCTTCACCTTGCCGTTGCAGCGAACCATCGGGCGACGAGGATCGTGACGCTGGACCGGGGTTTCCTGGACGCGGGCAGGCTGCTCAAGTTGCCGGTGACGCGCGGTATCAAGGGATAGGCCCACGAGCACCGCGATGCGATTGGGTGCCATTTTCGGAGCGAATGTGTATCGGTATTGATACACTTGTTGGCATGAAACCGGCTCTGGATAAGGCGTTTACTTAAAAAATGTTTACCTTTTAATCCCCCATGGCCCGCCTCTACGACCCCGCTTCCGCCAAGCCCTTCGCGCTCAGCCGCTCGAAGGTCGAGCTCTTCATCGACTGTCCGCGCTGTTTCTATCTCGACCGGCGGCTGGGCATCGCGCGGCCGGCGGGGTTCCCGTTCAACCTGAATTCGGCGGTGGATGCGCTGCTGAAGAAGGAGTTCGACGCGTACCGCGAGCGCGGCGAGCCGCACCCGCTGATGCGCGAGGCGGGCATCAACGCGGTGCCGCACCGCCACCCGCAGCTGGGCGCCTGGCGCGAGAACTTCAAGGGCATCCGCGCGCCGCACGCGGAGACCGGCTTCGAGCTGTTCGGTGCGATCGACGACCTGTGGCGCGACCTCGACACGAACGAGCTGATCGTGGTCGACTACAAGGCCACTTCCAAATCCACCGAGGTAACGCTGGATGCTGCCTGGCAGGACGGCTACAAGCGGCAGATGGAGTTCTACCAGTGGCTGCTGCGCCGCCAGGGGCTCGCGGTGGCCAGGCGCGGCTGGTTCGTCTACTGCAACGGCCGGCGCGACCGCGAGGTGTTTGACGCGCGGCTGGAGTTCCGCGTGAAGATGATTCCGTACGATGGGGACGACGGCTGGGTCGAGGGGGCTCTTGCGCGGATCAAGGCCACGCTCGTCGCGCCACACCCTCCCGGGCGGGATGGCGGGTGCGAGTACTGCACGTTCGCTGCAAAGTCGGCGACGGCGTAGGCGGGGGCTCCTCCCGGCGGTATGATGCCCGCATCGACCCGGGGCTTCCGGGGCTGGAGGACCCATGACGATCACGGACCGCATCGAAATCGACCCGGCTATCATGCAGGGCAAGCCGGTGATCCGCGGCACGCGCATCACGGTCGAGTTGATCCTGAGGAAAATCTCGGAGGGCGCGGACGAGGCGGCCGTGCTGGATGCCTACCCGCATCTGACCCGTGCGGACATCCAGGCCGCCATGGCTTATGCAGCCGACACGCTGGCGCACGAGGAAACCCTGCTGGTTCGCAACGCCTCCTGAGCACAGCCGATGCGGTTTCTCGCGGACGAGAGCTGCGATTTCTCCATCGTGAGGGCGCTGCGCGCGGCGGGTCATGACGTCATTGCGGTGGCAGAAAGCCCGTTGCGCGGCGCGGCTGACGCGAAGGTCATCGAACTGGCCGCGACCGAGCGGCGGATTCTCCTCACCGAGGACAAGGATTTCGGGCAACTTGTGTTCGCCGCCGCAAGGTCGAACGCCGGCGTCCTGTTTGTACGGTACCCGCACGCCGTGCGGCGCGATCTCGCGCCGGCCATACTGAACCTTGTAGCAACCCGCGCGGAATCGCTCTACGGTACCTTTGCCGTGATCGAGCCCGGGCGCGTCCGAATCAGCAGGATCGGTTGACAGGGCCAAGCCTGGGCAGGATCACGCCGCGGGCCGGGTCGTCCGGATACCCAGAAAGTCATTTCGCAAAGTAAACAGGCAGCGGAGGAAACATGGACATGCTCAAGGGCAAGGTCGCGATCATCACCGGGGCGACCAGCGGCATCGGCCGGCGCACGGTGGAACGCTTCGTCGAGGAAGGCGCGCGGGTGCTGTGCTGTGGGCGGCGCGCGGAGCTGGGCGCCACGCTCGTGGACAAGCTTGGCGCGGAGCACTGCCGCTTCGTGCGTGCCGACGTCACCGTGGAGGCGGACTTCAAGGGCCTGATCGCCGAGTGCGTAAAGACCTGGGGCCGCATCGATTGCCTGTTTAACAACGCGGGCGGCCCGGCGCCGCAGGGCGGCATCGAGGACATCCCGGTGGCCGGGTTCGACGCGGCGATGGCCACATTGGTGCGCAGCGTGATGCTCGGCATGAAGCACGTGGCCCCGGTGATGGTGAAGCAGGGCGCGGGCAGCATCATCAACAACGGCAGCGTGGCGGCGGTGCGCGCCGGGCTGTCGAGCTCGATGACCTACAGCGCGGCCAAGGCGGCGGTGGTGCACCTGTCGAACTGCGTGGCGATGCAACTGGGCGAAAGCAACGTGCGGGTCAACTGCATCTCCCCCGGCGGCATCGCCACCGGGATCTTCGCCAAGGCCTTCGGCGTGCCCACCGAGGCCGCGGAAAAAACCGCCGAGGCGATGAAGGCGGGCCTGGCCAAACTGCAACCGCTGCCGCGCGCGGGGCTCACCGACGACATCGCCAATGCCGCGGTATTCCTCGCCTCGGATCAGTCGAGCTTCGTCAACGGCCACAACCTCGTGGTCGATGGCGGCCTCGTGGGCGGGCGCATGTGGACGGCGCAGCAGGCGGGGCTGGCGGGGATGAAGCAGGCGTTCCGAATCGACGCCTGAGGGCGGGTCGCCAGGCCGGCCTCAGATTCCGCTGATCAGGATATCCAGCGCGGCAACGATCGCACGGCGTTCAATTGCCAGGTTGGCGACCGGTTCCCCGAGGATCTTCCCGGACACACCCGCAAGTTCTGGTGTCAGCATCGCCAGTTCATGTCCGTCAACTTCGAATACCGGGTTGAGCCGTTCGGCCAGCCTGCCCTTGAGCAGCCCGGTCTTGCACAGCGGCACGACCACCCGGGTGGCCAGGCTGTCGAGCAGGTCGGACTGGATGTCCAGCAGAAAGGGGATGCGTGCGCGGGTGGCGGGGTTGGTGTTGCGATAGACGTCGAACTGGGCCATCAGAACGAACGCAGCCCGTCGCTGAACACGCCGTGCTTTTCCACATGCGCGTTGTAGGCCTCGAGCGCGGCGCGGTTCGTGGCGAGCCATTGCTCTCGCTCGTGCCGGCGTATGGTGTCGGCGAGACCGGCCTCGAGGATCTGCGAAAGGTTCAGCTTGAGGCGCCTGGCTGCGTCGAGCAGGTCAGTGTCGATGCTGAGGTTGGCCGCCTTCTTGCGCGGGCGCGTCATGGGACTACGGGTAAGCATGCCAGAGTCTCACTTGGAATCGATGCGCATAGTGTATGCGCACGTTTACCTTGATGCAATCTTGCCCAACGCTTTCCCGCCCTGCCCGGGGCTGCCTCGATTTCATTGCGCATCTCAGTGCTGGATCTGCGCGAGCTGCGTGTATTGCAGGGTCTTGAACTCGACTTTTCCGCCGAACGGGCCCCAGCCGCGGCGCGCGGCGAACTCGGCACTCTCCACCGCCGCGGCGCTGTCGAGTTCGTACAGGGCGATATAGCGCCGGCCCTGCGGTTCCTCGGCGACATAGCGCTGCGCTGAGCGGAACCCCGGGCAGGCGGCGATTTCCGGGAGATGCACCTCGTTGTACCAGCGGTTCCATGCGTCCTCGACCGCGGGGTCGACCGTTGCTGTTACGACCAGGATCTGTTTTGCGATGCCCATCTGTTCCTCCTGTGATTGGATTGGCCGGCGCGCCAGGCGCGTAGCTGGATTGTGCGGCAATTCGCGCGCGTCAACGTCTTGGTGAGACGGCCGTTCACAGATGTGGAGCGATCTTGACCGCTGTTGGCAGTTCTGCCAACATCACAAAAGGATTCGGGAATGAGGCTTACGCGGCGAGTTTCCTGGCTAGCACCGGCGCGCAAGGATTTCCAAGCGTTTCCGCAAGTTGCACGCGAACGCTGCCTCGATGCGCTGACCGTGGCTGCGGAAGGCGGGAAGGCGGCGATTGCCAGGCCGATGAAGGGTCTTGGTTCAGGTGTGTTCGAGCTTGCGCTTCCGCTGCGGGGCAACGCGTTTCGTGTGGTGTATGCGGTTCAGCTGGCGGACGAGGTCTGGGTGCTCCATGCGTTCCAGAAGAAGTCCGCACACGGCATCAAGACGCCGAAACATGAAGTCGATCTGGTCAGGGACCGGTTGAAACGACTGAAGGAGATGCTGGGATGAAAAAAGAACGGCTGGAGGTCGTGCGGGGCAGCGGAAACATCTACCGCGACTTCGCCGTGCCGGACGCCGATGTCCGTCAGCTCAAGGCAATCCTGGCGGCGGAGATCGTCAAGGCGCTTGAAAAGAAAAGCCTGAGCGTCAGGAGCGCGCAGGCGCTGACCGGAATCGATGCCGGGGATTTCTCCCGTGTTCGCAACGCCGACTTCCGACGCATCAGCGTCGAGCGGCTGATGACGATGATCAACGGGCTGGGTTCGCGCGTCGAGGTGGCGGTGACGGTGCGGCAGGCGAAGACCGAGAGCAGGGTCGCGGCGGCCTGAGCTGGGAGCGCTGCGCGGAGCCCGTGCGCACTCTCCTGTCACGTATTTGTATCAGTATCGATACATAAAGGTCCATGTGGACCGCTCCAGTGCTTGAGTTTGTAAAATAATTCTTTCAAATTATCACCGCAACCTGAACCTCACCGGAACCAGCGCCTCGCGCGGCGCGTCGGCGGGCAGGGCGCGCAGGGTGCGCGCGGCGCGCACCGCCGCGGCATCGAGCAGCGCGTGCCCGCTGGAGGCCTCCACCCGCGCGGCGATCGCGTTGCCGCCCGCATCCAGGAACAGCAGCACCAGCACTTCGCCCTCCAGCCCGCGCTCGACGGCCTCCACCGGGTAGAGGAGTTCGCGCGCGATCTGCGCGTTCGCCTTCTGCGCCGCGGCCCCCGCAAGCACCTCCAGGCCCGGCGCGGCTGCACGCGCGAGCGGGAGGGGACGCGCGGGGCGCTTGGCTGGCGGCGCTGCGCGCTTTTCCGCGGGCTGCCGCGTGGTTCCCGCGTCGGGCAGGGTATGCTCGGGGAGGCGCAGTTCCGGCTGCGCTGCAGGCGCAGGTGCCTGGATGGGCTCGGCTTGCGCGAGCCGCACGCGCAGCGCGGCGTCGGCCGGGCGCGCGACTTTCGGCAGCACCGCGAGCAGCTGCGCGCCGAACACGAATACGGCGGCGTGCAATACAAGCGAGGCGGCGACGGCGCGGCCCAGCGGGTTATAGGTAGCGTGGTTCATGGACGATAGGCGATGCGCGCATTCATTCTAGCGACGATTCTCGGCACGGCACTCGCGTTATTCGCGCTGCCGGCGGCTGCGCAGTTCTGGCGACCCTCCGCGCTGCCGGATGCGGCGGAGTTCGGCGCGCGCATCGAGCAGGGCGACCTCGCGCAGGCGAAGGCCTGGCTCGAGCGCGGGTTGTCGCCCGAGTTCCTCGGCGACCGCATCGGCACCGGCCTGATGATCGCGGCCTGGCAGGGCAACCTGCCGATGATGGAGCTGTTCGTCGCGCGCGGCGCGGACGTGAACCGCAGCAACGCGCTGGGCGAGGATGCCCTGATGCACGCTTCGCTACGCGGCCAGCGCGAGGCGGCGAAATGGCTGCTCGAGCGGGGCGCGAAGCTCGACCGCGGCCCGCGGCGCTGGTCGGCGCTGCACTACGCCGCGTTCTCGGGGCATGCAGAGGTCGCGCAGTTCCTCGTTTCGCGCGGCGCGGACCTCAACGCGCGCAGCACCAACGGCTCCACGCCCCTGATGATGGCCGTCTACGAGGGGCACGAGGCGGCCGTGCGGCAGTTGCTCCAGCTTGGCGCGGACCCCGGCCTGAAGAACGACTACGACGAGGGCGCGATGGCCTGGGCGTTCAAGCACGAGCGCCTGGCGATCGCGCGGCTGGTGGGCAGTGCGCAGGAATTCGCCGCGGCGGCCAGCCGCCCGAAGGCCGACTGGGCCGCCTTCATCCGTTCGCTGCCGGCCAGGACCGAGCCCCCGCCACCCCCGGCGCCGCCGCCGCCCGACCAGATCGAGGAGCTGCTCGCTGTTCGTGCCAGCCTTGAAAAGCGCGGCCTGAACCAGCAGGTGCGCACCCTCGACAAGCGCATCGCCTACCTGCGCGCACGGCGCGCGCGGCCTGCGATCGAGGCGAAGCGCGCAGCGCTGGTTGACAAGCGCCCCGCCGTGCTGGAGATCAGCGCCGAGCGCAAGGCGCCCGGAAAGCAAAGCACCCGCCTGGTCCGCGAACCCGCGGCCGGAATGCCGTAGCACACCCAAACGGGAATGCCGCATGGATCCCGGACGGAAGAGCCGATGCGCGCCGCTCAGGGCAGGCCGAGCACTGTCTTCACGGCCTGCAGCAGGATCCCGCCCTTGAGCGGCTTGGTCAGGTAGCCGTCGGCGCCCCCCACAAGCCCGCGGGTCACGGCGGCGCGCGTGGCCTCGGCGGTGGTCATGATCACCGGGATCACCTTCAGCGCGGGCACCTGCATCATCTTGTGCAGGATGTCGAAGCCGTTGGTGCCGGGGATGTTCACATCGAGCAGCACGAGGTCCGGCGCCGGCTGCTTGCGCAATTCGGCAACGATGGATTCGCGGTCGGCGGCGAAGCGCATCTCGAACCCGGCCAGGCCGAGTTGTCGCCCGATCAGCGCGCGGAAGTCCGGGTCGTCGTCGATCAGCAGCACCACGTGCTTTTCGCCAGGGGCGAGCGCGCGGGCGGTCACTGAGCGGCGCGCGATGCTCACGTAGTAGCCGTCGCTTGCCAGCGCCGATTCGCCCAGCCCGGCTTCGCGCTCGGCGCTGGCGTGGGCGCCCGCGCTGGGTGCGGCCGGCGCGGTGGTCGCGGCGAAGAACGAGGTCAGGTCGAGGCCGGTTTCCTCCTCGACGGTGGCTTGCCGCACGAGGTTGTCGCGCAGCAGCGCGCGCAGGTGGGCTCGAATCGCTTCGGGGGCGATATGCGAGAGCCGCTGCTCGATGTCGCCGACGTTGGCCTTGCCGTCGACCTGCACAAGCAGCTCGAGCAGTTCGGGGGAGAGCCTCGTCGCGCCGCCGTGGACCTCGGCCTCGCCCTTGTCGGTGGGGTGCAGGACGTCCTGCGGGTAGACCGGGAGCGACTCCCGGTTATCGGCGGAATACACGCTGACGCGTTTCTCATCCATGCGGCCAATGTACTCTCCTGTGGCCGGAGAGGTAAAGTAGCCGGAAGCAAGTGCCGGTCGTCAGCGTCGCGACAGCCATGCACCCCCAACGGAGATCACTGAAAAATGAAACTAGTCATCGCCCAGATGAAGCATGAGACCAACACCTTCTCGCCGGTTCCCACACCGATCGGGCGCTTCGCCATCGGCACCGCGCTGCCGCTGGAGGGGGAGGCTGCGATCCGCGCGATGCGTGGCACGGGGTCGGCGATCGGGGCGTTCATCGAGCTGGCCGAAAAGGCGGGCGCGCAGGTGGTGGTTCCGGTCGCGGGCAATGCCTGGCCGAGCGGCAAGGTGGAGGACGCGGCATTCGAGTACATGGCCGGGCGGATCTGCGCTGCCGCTGCGGCCGGGTGCGACGCGATCCTGCTCGACCTGCACGGGGCGATGGTCACCGAGAGCCACGACGACGGCGAGGGGGAGCTGCTTGTCCGCCTGCGCCGCATTGCGCCGCAGACGCCGATCGGGGTGGCACTCGACATGCACACCAACCTGTATCCGGCGATCGTGGAAAACGCCAGCGTGATCGCGGGCTACCAGACCTACCCGCACGTCGATGTCTACGAGACCGGCCTGCGCGCGGGCAAGGCGCTGTTCGCCATGCTTGAGGGCAGGGCGCGGCCGGCGATGGCATGGGGGCAGCGGCCGATGCTGCCGCACGTGATGCGCCAGTCGAGCCTCGATTCGCCCAACCGCGAGATCCAGGCGCGCGCGGCGGAAATGGAAAAGCAGGGCGCCCTGTGCGCGAGCCTGTTCGTGGGTTTCCCGCATGCCGACATCGTCAACGCGGGGCTCTCAGCGGTGGTGGTGACCGACAACGATCCCACGCTGGCGCGGCGCTTTACGGACGAGCTGCTCGACATGGCCTGGCGCGAGCGCGCCAAGTGGGTCTACGAGGTCGAGCCGCTGGCGCAGTCGCTTGCGCGCGCGAAGGCGATGAAGGCGGCCCCGGGCGCGGGCCCGGTGGTGCTGCTCGACCACTACGACAACGCCGCCTCGGGCGGCACGATGGACACCATGGCAGTGCTCGCCGGGATCCTCGCGTCGGGACTGGAGGATGTCGCTGCGTTCGCGGTGTTCGATCCGCAGGCGGTGGCCGACATGCAGAAGGCGGGCCTCGGCGCGCGCGTGACGCTCAAACTCGGTGGGCGGCTCGACATGCCCAGCCTCGGGCTCAAGGGCGTCCCGCTGGAGGTGACGGGGACGGTGAAGAACCTGAGCAACGGCCAGTTCCGCAACCGCGGGCCGATGTCGAAGGGCGTGCTGATGGACATGGGGCCCACCGCGGTGCTCGACACGGGGAAAGTGGAGATCGTCGTGATCTCGCGCCAGCAGGAACCCAACGACCTGGAGTGCTTTGCCTCGCAGGGCATCGACCCGACAAAAAAGCGCTACCTGATGCTGAAGAGCCGGGTCCACTGGCGCGCCGGCTTCGGCGACCTGGCGCAATCGATCGTCGAATGCGCCGGCGTCGGCGTGTGCACTTCCGACTACAGCGCCCTCGACTTCAAGCGAGTCCGCCGCCCCATCTACCCGTTAGACGAAAATGCAATAGTCTGATTCAGTCCCTTGAATATGGCCTGACTGCCCTCATATCCACCTTAAGTCCCATCCCCTCGGCGGCATCGACGAGGCGGTCGAGGCTGAACGCATCGTGGTCGTTGCACAGGCGGCTGGTCTGGGCGATCGACAATTGCATGCTATTCGCCGCATTTGCGCGTGTGATGTCGAGTTCTTCAATGCGCTGCTGGATGCGTTCGCGCAGTTGCGCGCGCAAGCGCGTACTCGGTGGAGTACGTGGTTTCGAAGCTGCGCGAACTTTCGCTGGGGCTTTGGCCATGGCCTGTCCTGTTGGTGTGGATTGTCAATATCGGCATGCTATTCCCTCAGGTTGCGGGTTGGGAAGAAAGGTTTCACAGCAGAACGCCCCCCATTCTCTTTTTGCATGACTTCGTATTGCGGGTTGCGGCGGCAGCCAACGGGCGTGCATGGCCGCTGCCGGGCTTGAAGTCGGCGAATCCGCCTTCATCTTGGTTGCATGAGACCGCGCGAGGTACGCAACTGGATGTGGGGCGAGGCACTCTCGCTCATCGATCAGGCAGAGCGCCTGCAAAAGGCGTTCGCGCGCCCCGCGGCGGCCGAGCAGAGCTGGGAGCCGCCGGTCGACGTGATCGAGACCACGGAGATGCTGTTCATCCATGTCGCCCTGCCCGGGGTTTCGTCCGATGCGATCGTCGTCGGCCTGGAAGACTCGGCGGTCAGCGTGTCGGCAATCCGTAATTTCCCGGTGACGGCGCGCGGCGCGCGGCTGCACCGTATCGAGATCCCGTACGGGCGTTTCTTCCGGCGCATCGCCCTGCCGGTACACCGGCTTGAACCCGCGGGGCAGTCGTTCATCGACGGCAGCCTCACGCTCGCTTTCCGAAAAATCGCAGTGCAGGAGTAGACACGCCATGGGCATCGATACAGTAAACGAGACTGACGCTCCGATCGACGCAGCGGCGCAAGACACCGCCGCCGGCCCGAAGCCGCTGCCGGCCGATGCGATTGCGATCGTGCCCCTGCGCAACATGCTGCTGTTCCCCGGCATCGTCGCGCCTGTCACGTTCGGGCGCGCGAGTTCGGTGGCGGCCGCGCAGGACGCGGTCAAAGCCGAGCGGCGCATCGGCTTCCTGCTGCAGCGCGACGGCACGCAGGACAAGCCCGCCCCGGAGGACCTCTATTGGGTGGGCACCAGCGGCCAGGTGCTGCGCTACATCACCGGGTCCGAGGGCGCGCACCATCTCGTGGTGCAGGGACAGGAGCGCTTCCGTGTGCTCGAGTTCCTCGAGGGCTGGCCGTTCCTGGTCGCGCGCGTTGCGGCGGCTGAAACCACCGGCGACGAGAAGGCCCCCGACATCGAGGCGCGCTTCCTGCAACTGAAAGCACGCGCCTCCGAGGCGCTGGGCCTGCTGCCGCAGGCGCCGGACGAACTCGCCAACGTGGTGCAGGGCATGACCTCGGCCGCCGCGCTCAGCGACCTGGTGGTCAATTTCATGGACATCAGCGCTGCGGAAAAGCAGGCGCTGCTCGAATGCTTCGACCTGCGCGAGCGGCTGGACCGTGTCCTGAAGATCCTCGGCGACCGCGTCGAGGTGCTGCGTATTTCGGCCCGCATCGGCGAGGAGACGAAGAAGGCGTTCGACGAGCGCCAGCGCGAGCACGTGCTGCGCGAGCAGATGCGCCAGATCCAGAAGGAACTCGGCGAGACGGGCGATACCGCGGCCGAGATGGAGGAACTCAAGAAGGCGATCGACGCGGCGGGCCTGCCGGAGGACACGGCGAAAACCGTCGGCAAGGAGCTCAGGCGGCTGGAACGCATGTCGGATTCCTCGGCCGAGGGTGGGATGCTGCGCACCTGGCTGGAGTGGATGAGCGAGCTGCCCTGGAAGGCGGACGACGCCGGCGTGGCGAATTCGGCGGTCGACATTGCCGAGGCGCGCCGCGTGCTCGATGCCGACCACTACGGCCTCGACAAGGTCAAGCGCCGGATCCTCGAATGGCTGTCGGTGAGGAAGCTCGCGCCCGAAGGCCGCAGCCCCATCCTGTGCTTCGTCGGCCCGCCCGGCGTAGGCAAGACCTCGCTGGGACAGAGCATTGCGCGCGCCACCGGGCGCAAGTTCCAGCGCGTCGCGCTTGGCGGTGTGCACGACGAGGCCGAGATCCGCGGCCACCGGCGCACCTATGTCGGCGCGATGCCGGGAAACATCATCCAGGCGCTCAAGCGCGCGCAGAGCCGCGGCGCGGTGTTCATGCTCGACGAGATCGACAAGGTCGGTGCGGGCGGCTTCCATGGCGACCCGGCCTCGGCGCTGCTCGAGGTGCTGGATCCCGAGCAGAACGCGAAATTCCGCGACAATTACCTCGGGGTGGACTTCGACCTCTCGAAGGTGCTGTTCATCGCCACGGCCAACGTGCTCGACACAATCCCCGGGCCGCTGCGCGACCGCATGGAAATCATCCAGCTGCCGGGCTACACCGAGGCCGAGAAGCTCGAGATCGCGCGGCGCTACCTGGTTGCGCGCCAGCGCGAGGCGAATGGCCTGAAAGCGGAGCAGGCGTCCGTGACCGATGCCGCGCTCGCGGCGATCATCGGGGACTACACGCGCGAGGCGGGCGTGCGCAACCTTGAGCGCGAGATCGGCAGCGTGCTGCGTCGTGCGGCGATGAAGATCGCCGAGGGCGAGGCCGCGGCGGTTGCCGTCGATAAGCCCGACCTGCACGCGATCCTCGGTGCGAAGCGCTTCGAGAACGAGATCGCGCAGCGCGCCGGCATGCCGGGCGTGGCCACGGGCCTGGCGTGGACGCCGGTGGGCGGGGATATCCTGTTCATCGAGGCGACCAGGGTGCCGGGTTCCGGAAAGCTGATCCTGACCGGCCAGCTGGGCGACGTGATGAAGGAGTCAGTGCAGGCCGCATTGACGCTGGCGAAGATGCTGATCGGGGAATCGCTCGACAAATCCGACATCCATGTCCACGTGCCCGCAGGCGCCACGCCCAAGGACGGGCCGAGCGCCGGGGTGGCGATGTACCTCGCGCTGGTGTCGCTGCTGACGGATCGCCCGGTGAAGAGCCATGTCGCGATGACCGGCGAGATCTCGCTGCGCGGGCTGGTGCTGCCGATCGGCGGGGTGAAGGAAAAAGTGCTGGCTGCGCTGCGCGCGGGGATCACGACTGTCATGCTGCCGAAGAAGAACGAAAAGGATCTCGAGGACGTGCCTGCGGATGCGCGCGCGCGGCTCGAGTTTGTGTTCCTCGACCGGGTGGAGGACGCGGTGAGCCACGCGATCGGCGAACTGCCGGCTTTCCGCAAGGCGGCGTAGCACCACGCCCCGACCGTCCCGACCCCGGGGCGGCGAGGCGTCCTGCGCTGGTTCAAATCGGCGCAGCGACCAACGCAGGCAAAGGCGGTAAAAAAATGAACCTCGAAGAACGCCAACAGCTCGGCCGTTTCCTGCAGTTGCTCGCGCAGGCGCAGGCGGGCGCGAAGGATCCCGAAGCACAGGCGCTGATTGCGGATGCCTGCGCGCGACAGCCGGATGCGCCCTACTTGCTGGTGCAGCGCGTGCTGCAGCTGGAACACGCGTTGAAGGACGCGACGCAAAAGCCCGGCTTCATCGGCGATGCGAACGCGTGGGGCCGCGCGCCGGTCGGGATGCAGCCGCACAACGCGCCGCCGCCCCAGGCGGTCGCGCAAGTTCCCACCCCGCCGGCCGTGCCATCGGTCGTGCAGCCGGCCGTGCAGCCGCAGCCCAGCGCATGGGGTTCGGGAATCCTCGGCAATGTCGCGATGGCGGCGGGCGGCGTGGTCGCCGGTTCGCTGCTCGCGCGCGGCATCGGCAGCCTGTTCGGCCACCACGAAGCGCCCGCGGATCACACTGCGATTCCGCCCGGCGGCGGCACCCTGGTCGAGACTGACTACGGGAGCGCGCGCGCTGATGCAGGCAGCGAGGGTCGCGACAGTGGCGAAGACTTCAGTGCCGGCGGGGACGGGGACGCGGTCGACCTCGGCTGAGGCTTGTTTCCTGCGCCGGCCTGCCACGATGGGATCTCGAAACGGGTCTCTGCCAATGGCGTGAAATCGGCGAAGATACCGGGCCGGGCGGGCCTGGCGCCCGGTCCCGCCGTTCACGATTCACGATTCACGATCCACAATCTGCAAGGAGCACAGCCATGCCATTCGATGTCATCGTTCCCGCCGGCTCGCCGCCGCCGCTCGCACCGTTTTCTCCCGGCGCGCGCGCCGGCAATGTTGTTTAGGTCGGCGGCACGCTTGCAATGGATGCCGGGGGCAAGACGCTCGGCGTTGGCGACGTGCGCGCGCAGACCCGCCACGTGCTCGAGGGCATCAAGTCCGTGCTCGCCGCGGCTGGCGGCTCAATGACCGACATCGCCTTCAACCAGATCTTCCTCAAGGACCTCGCCGACTACGCCGCGATGAACGAGGTCTACAAGGAGTACTTCCCGAAGAATCCGCCGGCGCGCTATTGCATCCGCGCCGACCTGGTGCGGTCGGATTTCCTGGTCGAGATCGCCTCCACGGCCCACATCGCTTGACAGCCGCCGCGCCGGTCCCGCCGCAAGGGAACGGTTCGCCCTAGCGTGGGGGCGGCGGTGCCTGCTCGTAACCCGGCGGGGGCGGCGGATAGTTGACCCCGGGTGCCGCGGCCGCGGGGGCGTATGCCCGGCGCTCGGTGTTTCGCGTGTAGCCGGCGGCGGGAACCCGGTCGCCTTTCGCGTACATGCACTGCACGTAGGCGTTGTCGTAACGCTGTTGCAGCGTACGGCCCGACATGTCGCCGGCGGCAGAGCCCCCGAGGGCGCCGACGAGCAGGCCCATGCCGGCGCCGGCCCCGGCGCCCCGGTGGCCGCCGACGACTGCGCCGGCGAGCGCACCGACTGCCGTCCCGACGGCGGCGCTTTTCACCGCACTGTTGGCCTGCGCATCGCTGGCGCTGCTGCCACCGATTGAACTGGCGGCGTACTGGCGGCACTCGGCGTCGTCTGCGCGGAATGCTTCGAAGCTTTTGCCGGTGCCCGGCAGGGACAGGACGCTCGGCCCTTCCGGCAGCGTGGCGCAGGCGGCGAGGAGCAGCGGTGTTGTGAGGAGGCAGGTACGGATTGCTTTGTTCATGGCGATGATCCTTCAGTTGATCGCGCCCGGCGGCTGCGGCGCGACGCGCTGCCAGCCTGCGGCACAGCTCCTGACGTATGGGTAGTAGGCGTTCGATTCGGGACAGAAATACCAGTCCTGGGGCGCCGGCGCCTGTGACGCGGGTGCCGCGGCCTGCGGAACTGGCTGCGGCGCGGGCGGGAGATCACTGCGCTCGATGTAAACCGGGGGCGAGGGCGTCACATACACCGGCTGGGGGTAGGCGTAGTACGGCGGCGCGTAGTAGGGCGGCGCGTAGTAGGGCGGGTAGTAAAAGGGCGAATAGACGGGCCCGCCGAAATAGATCCCGACCCCGATCCGCCCGCCGCCGTGGCCACCGCCGTGCCGGTGTTGCGCGAAGACCGGCGTACTCGCCAGCGCGCCCAGCGCGAGCGCGCAGAGTGTCGCCGCGATCGTGAGTGGTTTCAGCATTTCGTCACCTCGTCTTGAATCGATAGATATTTCAACCGGAGACTGTTCGGGTCGGCTGCTTCGTCAGCAATTGCGCGAATGCGGGCGATGCAATTTTTCACGCACTGGTCACAGGAATAGCTTAAACCCTGGATGTGAATAGAGGATGTGCGCTGGGAGGGGATTCGTAAGCAAATGTTTCTGGAAGCCGCGAAACGCCACGCGCCCGAGAGAGCGGTGTGCCGTACACAAACCGGCGTACGAGAAGCTCGACGACGCGATCGAGGATATCGCGGCTAGCGGTGAGGTTTTCATGGCGGGGCTCCTGTTGCGGGGGTTCGAAATGCCGATCGGCCGGGCCGGATCGGACTTGAGAGAAAATCATTGGGGTTGCGGTCGCAAGGAGTTTTCGAAACAGATCGCCAACGGGAAGCGGAAATGAGTAATCATCTCGACCGACACTGGCGCACGCGAAACGTGATTCGCAGTTCGCCCGGCATAGCGAAGCGACCTCATTTACTCCGACCTATGACTCCTGCGGAAACCACCTTTGCCGTTAATGCTCTGCTCGCCGAATATTGCGCTCACCTCGACGCCGATCGGCTGGAAGCCTGGTGCGACCTGTTCGCCGAGAACAGCAGCTACCGGATCGTGCCGCGGGAGAACCGCGTGCAGGGGCTGCCCGCGGCCATCCTGCACTTGGAAAATCGCAACATGATCCGGGATCGCGTCACCGTCTTGCGAACCGCAGCGGTTTACAACATCCATGTAGACCGGCATCTTTACAGCGCGTTGCGTGTGATCGAATCCACTGACAACGTTGCGAAGTTCGAGGCGAATTTCTGCGTTTACCAGTCCGACCAGGAAGGGCGGACGAAGCTCTTCTGCACCGGAATCTACGAGGGGCAGGTCGCCTTGGCGCCGCGCGCGCAGTTCGTGGAGCAGACCGTGTTGGTGGACACTTTCTCGATTCCCGCGCTACTCGCGGTCCCCATCTAGGATACCTGTCACCGATGCCGGATCTTCCGATCGCCAGCGCCCTTCGTGACGAACTCAGGGCCTTGTGGCCGCGCGACGATTACTCGCGCATCCCGTTCCGCCTCTACCACGATCCCGACCTGTATCGCGAAGAGCTCGCGCGAATTTTCGGCGGGCCGACCTGGAACTACCTGTGCCTGGAGGCGGAGATCCCGGAGCCGGGCGATTTTCGCACTACCTTGCTGGGCGAAAAGCCGATCGTGGTCACGCGCAAGGAGGACGGCGCCCTCGCTGCGTTTGTAAACCGCTGCTCGCACCGTGGTGCCATCGTGCGCAGGGAGGCGTTCGGCAATGCGAAGGAACATATCTGCGTCTACCATCGCTGGTGCTATGCGCAGGACGGCAGCCTGACGGGTGTGCCGTTCAGGCGGGGGGTTGGCGGCAAGGGTGGGATGCCGGACGATTTCAAGCCGGCGCAGCACGGGCTGCAGAAGCTGCGGGTGGAATCGCTGAATGGCGTGGTGTTCGGGACATTTGCGACCGAGGTCGAGGCGCTGCGCGACTACCTCGGGCCGGTCATGGTCGCGCATATCGGGCGCCTGATGCACAAGCCGATCCGCATACTGGGCTACCAGCGGCAGACCGTGTACGGCAACTGGAAGCTCTACATGGAGAACGTGCGCGACTCCTACCACGGCGGGCTACTGCACGAATTCCAGAACACCTTCGGCATCAGCCGGGTGACGCAGGTCGGTGGGGCGCGCATGGACGCGCGGCACAGGCACCACGTCACCTACAGCAGCGCGGCCGAGGAGAAGAATTCGTCGGGGCTGCACAAGGACGCTGGTGTGGCCAACGACAGGCTGCGCCTTGCGGATGCCCGCCTGCTCGACTACGTGCCCGAATTTTCCGACGGGCAGCAACTGACGATTTCCTCGGTGTTCCCGAACGCCGTGTTCCAGCAGATCCGCAATTGCCTTGCCACGCGCCAGTTGCGCTCGCGTGGCGTGGATGAATTCGATCTGATCTTCACACTCTACGGTTATGCGGACGATACGCCCGAGCTGCTCAGCCTGCGCCTGGCGCAGGCGAACATGATCGGCCCGGCCGGCTATATCTCGATGGAGGACGGCGAGGCGATCGAGATCGTTCACCGCGCCACCCGCGGCGAACCCGAGCGCAGCGGCCTGCTGGAGATGGGTGGCCTCGGCGCGATCCCGGACGAGATCCGGTTCCGGACTTCGGAAGTTTCGATCCGGGGCTTCTGGTCGTACTACGCAGCTTTGATGAACCTCGAACCCGACGGAGTTTCCCAATGAAGATCCTGATCGCCCTCCTGCTTGCACTCGGGCTGTCGCCCGCCGCGCATGCGCAGGCCGCCTATCCCTCGAAGCCCGTCAAGATCATCGTGCCCTATCCGGCCGGG
>JBBQVP010000078.1:0-18466 GCA_038211455.1 Burkholderiales bacterium | reverse complement strand
ACCATGATCATCGGCTCCATCAGCGAGGACAGCGCATCGACCGCATCGTCCACCTCGGCCTCGTAGAAGTCGGCAACCTTGCTGAGCATTGAATCGAGGGCGCCGGTTTCCTCGCCGATCGACACCATCTGCAGCACCATGTTCGGAAACACCTTGGCGTTGACCATCGCGACGGTCAACGCAGTGCCGGTCGAGACTTCGCCCTGGATCTGCTTGGTCGCATTCAGGTACACCCAGTTGCCCGAAGCGCCACCGACAGAATCCAGGGCTTCGACGAGCGGCACGCCGGCAGCGAACATCGTCGAACAGGTTCGTGTCCAGCGGGCGACGGTCGCCTTGCGAATGAGTTCGCCGAAGACCGGAACTTTCAATGCCAGCCGGTCCATGAAGATCTGCACGGCGAGGGATTTCTTCCAAAGTGCCAGGAACCCATAGGTACCGCCACCCACGATCCCGAAAATGAGGTACCAGTAGGCTACGAAAACCTCGGATATCGCAAGAACCACCAATGTCGGTGCCGGCAGGTCGGCGCCGAAGTTCGCGAACACCTGCTTGAAGGCGGGGATCACGAAAATCATGATGACCGCGGTGATGACGAACGCCACGACGATGATCGCGACCGGGTAAAACAGGGCCGACTTGATCTTGGACTTGATGGCGAGGGTTTTTTCCTTGTAGGTCGCCAGGCGGTCAAGCAGTGTCTCGAGGATGCCTGCCTGCTCTCCGGCCGCGACCAGGTTGCAGAAGAGCGGGTCGAAATACTGCGGATATTTCCGGAACGCGGTGGCCAGCGGCGAACCCGTTTCGACCTCCATCTTGACGTCCATGAGTAGCTTTCCGACCGCCGGGTTCGAGGCGCCCTTGCCGACGATGTCGAACGCCTGCAGAAGTGGCACCCCGGCCTTCATCATCGTTGCAAGCTGGCGGGAGAACAGTGTGACGTCCTTTTCCGAAACACTGCCGCCACCGCCCATTCGCTGTTTCTTGATCTTCGTGACCATGACGCCCTGGCGACGAAGCGTGGCTTTGATGACGTTTTCGCCGGTGGCCCGGATGTCCCCGCGCACCACCTTGCCGGACTTGTCCTTGCCTTCCCACTGGTAATTGATCTCTTTGACCTTGCTCGCCGCTGCCGTTGCCATAGTCGTTTCCTCAGTCTTTCCTGCGGGGCAAGAAATCGTCCGGCGCTGCCGTGCACGCGCGCAATGCGGGGGAGCATAGACCGTTCGGGCGGTCAGCTGCGGTGAAAAGAGTCACGCAAGCAGGCACTTCCGGGGCCGCCCCTAAAGCCGATGCAAACTTAGCGTTCATCAACACGCTCCCGCGAAAGCGTTGATTCTGAACGAGGATCATGCCCTGAGGCAGAACTTTTGTAAAGCCTCAGGTATCTGGCATAACAGCCTGAGGCAATTACGTTTTAACGTCCTTCCGCGGTCTTGTTTTGAGCGCCTGTTCAGGCGCCGCCGGGATCGTCCGAAACGGGTTCCGGCGGTTTGAAAATGCGCACCGACTTCACTGCCCGGCCCTGCGTGTGCAGGATCTCCATGGCAACGTTGCCGATGCGGATACTGAGGTCGGCCTCCGGGATGTCCTGCAGGTGTTCGAGGATCAGCCCGTTGAGTGTTTTGGGTCCGTCCGTGGGCAGCGACAGGCCAAGCGCGCGATTGAGTTCGCGCACCGGGGTCGCGCCGTCGGCGTTCGCCTCTCCTGCAGCGTTCCAGGCCGTCTTGCCCTGGGCGCTCGGCAGCGAAGTGGTGAACTTTCCTATGATCTCCTCGATGATGTCCTCGAGCGTGACCAGCCCCATCAGCTCGCCGTACTCGTCGACGACGAGCGCAAGACGCTCGGAGTTTTCCTGGAAGTACTGCAGCTGCGCGAGAACCGCCGTCGAGGCCGGAACAAAGTAGGGTTCGTCCGCCAGTTCTTCGATCGCTTTTTCCGTCAACTCGCCCGAATGGAGCAGGCCGAGCACCTTGCGAAGGTGCAGCACCCCGACGACGTTGTCGCCGTGGTCGCGGAACACGGGCAGGCGCATGTGGTACGCCGTAGCCAGCTGGTGCGCGATGTCATCGAGGTCGTCCTCCAGGGTGATGGACTCTATTTTCGCGCGCGGCAGCATGATGTCCTGAACCGTGATGCTGCCAAGGTCGAAGAGGTTTACCAGGATCGAGCGGTGTTTCTTGGGCATGAACCGGCCGGACTCGAGCACGAGCGTGCGGATCTCGTCGGTCGACAACTGCTGCGGCTCGCTCCCCTTTGAAGGATCCACGCGCAGGATCTTCAGCAGGCCGGCCACGAACAGGTTGACGAACCAGACGATCGGCGTAAACAGCCGCAGCAGCGGGCCGAGCACGTAGGAAATCGGCAGGGCGACGCGCTCGGCGTAGGCGGCGCCGATCACCTTGGGGGTAATTTCGGAGAACACAAGGATCAGGAATGTGACCGTGAGCGTGCCCAGCCCGAGCGCGATCTGGCTTTCGCCGAACAGCTGGATCGTGATGAGGGAAACCAGCGTAGCGGCCGCCGCATTCACCAGGTTGTTGCACAACAGGATCACACCGAGCAACCGGTGCGTCTGAGCGAGCAGCGCCGCTGCGCGCTGCGCGCCGCTGTGCCCCAGCCCGACCAGGTGCTTCAGACGGTACCGGTTGAGCGCCATCATGCTGGTCTCGGCGATCGAGAAGAATCCGGAGATGACCAGAAGCACCGCCAGGGTCGCGAACTGCCAGCTTAAGGGGACGTCGTCCATTTCGGCTCGGCTCAGACGCGCTGCAGGACGACTTCGAGCACGAAGCGGCTGCCGACATAGGCGAGCAGCAGCATGACAAAGCCGAGCAGTGTAAAGCGCAGCGCCATGCGCCCGCGCCATCCCCGCGCGTAGCGCCCGACGAGGAGCGTCGCAAAGGTGAGCCAGGAGAAGACTGCGAACAGGGATTTGTGATCGAAGCGCAGCGGCCGCCCGAAGAGCGACTCCGAGAAGACCGCGCCGGTCGCAAGCGTCAGCGTGAGAAGCACGAACGCCAGCGCGATCAGGCGAAACAGAAGGCGCTCCAGCGTCAGCAGCGGCGGAAGTCCCGACAGCGGACCGCCCAGGGGGCTGCCAAGCGCGCCATCTCCGGCGCCGCGCGACTTGTGGAGCGACCGCTCCGCCAGCGCCATCAGCAGTGCATGCAGCATCGCGATCGTGAACACGCTGTATGCGGCCATGCCGAGGATCAGGTGCAGGCGGAATTCGAACGATGCAGCGTGAGTAACTGCGATCCCGGGAAAGATCGCCGGCAGCGGAACCACGATCGCGGCCAGCGGGAGGATCAGCGGCTGCATTCCTTCGAGACTGAAAAACAGGCTCTCGACCCAGTAGATGAGCACGCCGAGCCAGAGCATGACCGAGAGCGCCTGCCCGAAGCCGAAACGCAGTTGTTCCGGCGCGATCAGGTCCTGGTGCAGAAGCCAGCCGTGGAGCGCGATCGGTAACAGCAGCGCGGCGCGCTCGAGCGCGGTCATGCCACCGTTGCCCGCAGCCGAGGGCAGGGGCCGCCAGCGCGTGCGCCAGAAGTGCAGCGCCAGCCCGCCGTAGAAGGCGCTCACGGCGAGGTGAAGTACAATATCCGGCATCCGTTGAGTCTACCACTGCGCAGGTTTTTCCCGCGCCACCCCGACGTCATGACACCCCCACCACACGCCATGGGCACCGATGCTCGATAACCTGACGAACCGCCTCGCGCGCATCGTAAAAACGATCCGCGGCGAAGCGCGCCTGACCGAATCCAACGTGCAGGAGGCGCTGCGCGAGGTGCGTGTCGCGCTGCTGGAGGCCGACGTCGCGCTGCCGGTCGTGAAGGAGTTCGTCGCCGCGGTCAAGGACAAGGCGATGGGCGAAGAGGTGGTCGGCAGTCTGTCGCCTGGCCAGGCGCTGATCGGTGTGGTGCATCGCGAGTTGACCCGTCTCATGGGCGAGGCCAACGTGCCGCTCGACCTGGCCACCCTGCCGCCGGCGGTGATCCTGATGGCCGGCCTGCAAGGCTCGGGAAAGACGACCACCACCGGCAAGCTGGCAAAGTATCTGCGTGAACAGAAAAAGAAGGTCCTCGTTGTGTCGTGCGACGTCTACCGGCCGGCGGCGATCGATCAGCTGAAGGCCGTGGCCGCGCAGGTGGACGCGGATTTCTTTGCTTCCGCGCCTAACGAAAAACCGTCCGACATCGCGCGAAACGCGGTGGAGTTTGCAAAAACACATTATCACGACGTCCTGATCGTCGATACCGCCGGCCGCCTCTCGATCGATGAGGCGATGATGCAGGAGATCGCCGGGTTGCATGCGCAGCTCAAGCCCGCCGAAACGCTCTTCGTGGTTGACGCGATGCAGGGCCAGGACGCTATCAATGTCGCCCGGGTCTTCAACGAAACGCTGCCACTCACCGGAGTGATACTCACCAAGCTGGACGGGGATGCGCGCGGCGGCGCCGCGCTGTCGGTGCGCCACGTCACTGGCAAACCGATCAAGTTCGTCGGGGTGGGCGAGAAGCTCGCTGCACTCGAGCCGTTCCATCCCGAGCGCATGGCGAGCCGGATCCTCGGCATGGGCGACATCGTGTCGCTGGTCGAGGAGGCGCGCAAGGGCGTCGACCAGGAAGCCGCGACCGAGCTTGCCGAGAAGATGCGCAAGGGCAAGGGCTTCGACCTTGAGGACTTCAAGCTGCAGATCACCCAGATGCGCAAGATGGGCGGCATGTCGGCGCTGCTCGACAAGCTGCCCGCGCAGCTTGCGGGGCAGGTCAATCCGGCGCAGATGCAGGACGACAAGCAGATCCGCCGCATCGAGGGAATCATCAATTCGATGACCGCGAAGGAGCGCGCGCACCCGGACCTGCTGAAGGCTTCACGCAAGCGGCGCATCGCAACCGGCGCCGGAGTGCAGGTTCAGGAAGTCAACCGGCTGCTGAAGCAGTTCGAGCAGATGCAGAAGATGATGAAGCAGATGCAGAAGGGCGGCATGGCCAAGATGATGCGGTCCATGAAGGGCATGATGCCGGGGATGCGCTAGCCCCGGGGCTGCCTCGGCGAATCGAGCGCGCGGGCCGCTTCGCGCCCTTCAGCCTAGCGCGCGGGCCGCTTCGCGCCCCTCAGCGGTCAGTTCCCAAATCCCGCGACGCGAGGCGCGGCTGATCATTCCGCGGTTTTTCAGCGCATTGCGCGCCCAGGTGATCGTGTTTTCGGCCTTTGTTTCCCCGGTGGCGACGAGTTCCAGGTCGGCCGGCCCGATGTGGCCTTGCCGCACCATTCGCTCCAGCACCGCCCGGGTCACCGAGCGCTTGTCGCCGCCGCCTGAAAACCGCTGATCCAGTGTCGTCATGAGAAATTCCTCGTAGACGCTTTGCGCGGTCAGTTTGAGAGAGGGCGGCGCTGGTGCAGGCCCGTTCTGGCGCGGCGCGGTACGGGGTACGGGCTTCTTCTGGATGGTGCTCACGACTCCCTTTTCGATCAACAGCCTGCGGATGACCGATCCGGGGGAATCGACGAAAGGCTCGGCCAGCTTCTGCAGGCCCTCGAAGACGTCCTGGTCGATCCGGATGGTAGGCAAAAGTTTCTCTCCCAGGTTCGAAGTGAGTTGAAACAAAGTAACACGTGATTCTATCATTCCTTTACTTTATAGGCGCAAAAAGCTGGCGGGATCGGCAAAAAGCTGCGTATAATCCGCGCCTTTCGTTTTCGACGAACCTGGAGTTAGACATGGTTGTTATTCGTCTGGCACGTGGCGGCGCCAAGCATCGCCCCTTCTACAACATGGTGGTTGCCGATTCGCGCGATCCGCGTGATGGCCGCTTCATCGAGCGCGTCGGATTCTATGATCCGAAGGCGCCCGCCGGTCGCGAGGCGCTGCGCGTGGACATCGACCGCGTAAAGCACTGGAAAGGCGTGGGCGCACAGTTGTCCCCGACCGTGAACCGGCTGGTCAAGCAGTTTGGCCGCATCGCCGCGACCAAAGCAGCCTGACCTCAAACACCGTAACGATGGGCCGGATCTTCGGCTCATGGGGTGTGCGCGGCGGCGTTCGCGTCGACCCGTATACCGAGGATCCCGAGACGCTGGCCGCCTACAAGACGTGGCTGGTCGGCCGGGAAGGGGACTGGAAGGAATACAAGGTGCTGGAAGCGCGGCTGCACATCACGCAGGTGGTGGCCCAGCTGGAAGGGCTGACAGACCGTGATGCGGCCTTGAAGCTGAAAGGCAGCGAGGTTGCGGTACCGCGCGACACGTTGCCTGAACCGGATGACGGAAGCTACTACTGGTCGGATCTTGTGGGCCTGGCAGTGGTGAATACCGCGGGCGAAGCCCTCGGCGAAGTGAAGGAGATGTTCAGCAACGGGGCCCAGGACGTGATTGACGTCGTGGCCGGCGAGGATGCGGGGACGGTGAAGCGCCTGATTCCCTGGACCGTGGTAAGGAGCGTGGACCTCAAGGCACGGCGCATCGAGGTCGAGTGGGAAAAGGATTGGTAGGGCAGGGGCGGTGAAAGCATGATCAGGATCGATGCGATCACGCTGTTTCCCGAGATGTTTGCGGCGGTGACGCAGAGCGGAATCACGCGGCGGGCGCTGGAGACGGGACTGTGGCGGTTGGATACCTGGAATCCGCGCGATTTCACGACTGACAACTACCGCACGATCGACGACCGGCCGTACGGCGGCGGGCCGGGGATGGTGATGTTGGCCGAACCGCTGGAGAAGGCGATTGCTGCGGCCAGGAGCGCGCAGCGCGAGTTGTACGGTTCGGCGGGAGGGGGCAGGGTGATCTACCTGTCGCCGCAGGGCGCGAGGCTCGATCACGCGAAAGTGATGCGCCTCGCGGCGGAACCCGCTTTGACGTTGTTGTGCGGAAGGTACGAAGGCATCGACGAGCGGTTGGTCGCGAAATGCGTCGATGAGGAAGTGTCGGTCGGGGACTACGTGCTGTCTGGCGGTGAACTCGCGGCGATGGTGCTGATCGATGCGGTGGTCAGGCAGTTGCCCGGGGCGCTGGGTGACGGGCAGTCGGCGGTGGAAGAGTCTTTCGTAACCGGATTGCTGGATTGCCCGCAGTACACGCGGCCGGAAGAGTGGTCGGGAGAGAAGGTGCCGGAGGTGCTGATGTCGGGGCACCATGAATTGATCCGGCGCTGGCGCCTGAAGCAGGCGCTGGGACGTACGTGGAAAAGAAGGCCCGATCTGATCGCGCGTTTGAGCGAATGCCGCGATCTGACGGATGAGGAAAAGATCCTGCTGGAACAGTTCCAACAGGAAGCAGGCAACGGAGCGTAACTATGAATCTGATCCAGAAACTCGAGCAGGAAGAAATCGCGCGGATAGGCAAGACGATTCCTGATTTCGTCCCCGGCGACACCGTCATCGTCAGCGTCAAGGTGGTCGAGGGCGAGAGGAAGCGCGTGCAGGCATTCGAAGGTGTGGTGGTCGCGAAGAAGAACCGCGGCATCAATTCCTCGTTCATCGTGCGCAAGATCTCTTCCGGCGAAGGCGTCGAGCGGACCTTCCAGACGCATTCACCGATCATTGCGTCGATCGAGGTGAAACGCCGTGGCGACGTCAGTCGCGCCAAGCTCTACTACCTGCGCCAGCGTTCCGGCAAGTCGGCGCGGATCAAGGAAAAGCTCGGCACGCGCGCGCAGGCGGAGGCCGCCGGCGAAATTCTCGCGCCGGCCGACGTGTCCGCAGCACCTGTTGCACCCGCCGCCGAGGCGGCAAAGCCGGCCTGAGTTTCGCGATTGGATGGATGACGGGGCGCCTGGCGTCCCGTTTTTTTTTGTTGCAGCGCTATAATCCCGGGCTCAGTCTGCCCCGCAGACCCAGGAGCGTTTCATGCGGCGCGAATCCACAGCCATCAGTCCTGTCACCGAGATCGTCGCCGAGATTAAAGCCGGCCGCATGGTCGTGCTTGTCGACGAGGAAGACCGCGAGAACGAGGGCGATCTGGTGCTCGCCGCCGAGCACGTCACGCCCGAGTCGATCAATTTCATGGCGAAGTTCGCGCGTGGCCTCGTCTGCCTCACGCTGACCGAGGAGCGTTGCCGCCAGCTCGATCTGCCGTTGATGGTGCGCGACAACCGTTTGGCCCTTGGCACCAATTTCACGCTTGCGATCGAGGCCGCTGAAGGCGTGACCACCGGGATTTCCGCGCACGACCGCGCGCGTACGGTGCGTGTCGCAGTTGCGAAAGACGCCAAACCCACGGATATCGTCCAGCCCGGCCACGTGTTTCCCATCATGGCGCAGCCCGGCGGGGTGCTGGTGCGCGCAGGGCACACCGAGGCCGGTTGCGACCTCGCCGCGCTCGCCGGACTCACGCCCGCGGCGGTGATCTGCGAGATCCTCAAGGACGACGGCACGATGGCGCGCCTGCCCGACCTGATCGAATTCGCGGCCGAGCACAAGCTGCGCATCGGGACGATCGCCGACCTGATCCACTATCGCAGCGCCAACGAGTCGCTCGTCCGGCGCACCGTCGAGAAGGAGATCGAGACCGCCAGCGGGCGGTTCAAGCTGATCGCCTTTCGCGACAAGCCCACCGGCGCGAACCACCTGGTGCTGGTGCGCGGCGAGATCAGCGCCAGCGAAGAAACGCTGGTGCGCGTGCACGAGCCGCTATCGGTGATCGACCTGCTCGAGACCGGCACCGGGGTTCACACCTGGGGCGTCAGCGAGGCGCTCGCCGCGATCGCGCAGAGCGGGCGCGGTGTGATGGTGCTCCTCAACTGCTCGCAGTCGGACGACGCGCTCGAAGCGCGCCTGTCGGACGACTCGCCCGATGCGCGCGCGTCGCGCCGTTCGGACCGCAGCGCTGACCTGCGCACCTACGGGATCGGGGCGCAGATTCTGCGTGATCTCGGCGTGGGCCGGATGCGCCTGCTGGCCGCGCCGCGCAAGATGCCGAGCATGACCGGCTTTGGCCTCGAAGTTATCGGCTACGCCGACCTGCCAAAGCGCGGCAGCTGAGTGGGCGGCGCCTGAGGTGGGAATCGCCGGCGCAGCTGCCGACCTTGACGGGACGGGCCTGCGGGTCGGGCTCGTGGTCAGCCGCTTCAACGAAGCGTTCTGCGAACGCCTGCTGGCCGGCGCGCGGGAA
The DNA here is from genome assembly GCA_038211455.1 of Burkholderiales bacterium. GTDB lineage: Bacteria > Pseudomonadota > Gammaproteobacteria > Burkholderiales > SG8-39 > SZAS-79. Next base: position 9,349 of record JBBQVP010000078.1, on the reverse strand, counting down.
GAGCTTGCGCGCCTTGGCGTACGCGAAGCGGATGTCAGCTGCGTGCACGTGCCCGGCGCGCTGGAGATTCCGCCCGCCCTGCAGTGGCTCGCCCAGTCGGGCCGCTATGACGCGCTGGTTGCGCTCGGCGTGGTGATCCGCGGCGAGACCTATCATTTCGAAATCGTGTCCAACGAGTCCTCGCGCGGTGTGATGGATGTGCAACTCGAGACAGGCGTGCCCGTGGCGAACGGAATCCTGACCACGGAAAACATAACCCAGACCGAGGCCCGCATCGGCAAGGGCGCCGAGGCTGCGCGGGTGGCGGTTGAGATGGCCCGCCTGCGGGCCGGCATTGCGCGCCAGGCGAAATGAGCACCAAGCCTCCCGTGGCCGGTAACACGCGTGCGAAGAACGCGCGCCGGCGCGCGCGCGAATTCTCCCTGCAGGCGCTGTATGCCTGGCAGATGGCGCATGGCACGCCCGGCGAAATCGTCGCGCAGATGAAAGGCTACGAGGGGTTCGAGCGCGCGGATGCGGCGCTTGCCGAGACGCTGGTGCGCGGGGTTGCCGAGCGCTCTGCGGAACTCGAGGGCATGATCGCGCCGCACCTGAATCGCAGCTTTGCCTCGCTCTCGCCGGTCGAGCGCGCGATCCTGTACATCGGCACCCTGGAGCTATGCGCGGAGCTCCACACTCCGTTCAAGGTCATCGTCAACGAGGCGATCGAGCTGGGCAAGAGCTTCGGCGGCACCGATGGGCACAAGTTCGTCAATGGCGTGCTTGAGAAGCTCGCGGCGAGCCTGAGGCCGGATGAGTTCGCACGCGCGCGCTCCCGCGCGGCTGCGCCGCTGTAGCAGCGCGTCGCCCCGGCTCGTCACTGCGGCTTCGGCGCTACTCCCGGTGCGTTCCGAGTTCTCCCTGATCAAGCGCCATTTCGAGCGGCCCGCGCCGGGCGCGGTACTCGGCGTAGGGGACGATTGCGCGCTGTTGCAGGTGCGGCCGGGGATGGAGCTTGCGGTGTCCACCGACATGCTGGTCGAAGGGCGACATTTTTTTTCGGGGGCAGACCCGCGTGGGCTCGGGCACAAATCCCTCGCGGTGAACCTGTCCGACATGGCGGCGATGGGCGCCACGCCGCGCTGGGCGACCCTCGCATTGGCACTGCCGGATGCCGATGACGCATGGCTCGAGCCGTTTTCGGTGGGATTCTTCGCGCTCGCGGCACATTTCGGCGTCGACCTGGTTGGGGGTGACACCACGCGTGGCCCGCGCAATATCTCGGTCACGATCCTGGGCGAGGTGCCCGCGGGCCAGGCGTTGCGCCGCTCCGGCGCGCGCCCCGGCGACGAGATCTGGGTGTCTGGAGAACTCGGCGGGGCAGCGCTCGCGCTGGCGCATCTGCGCGACGGCGTGCCGCTCGAGCCCGGTGAAGCGCCTGCGATCCTGGCGCGGCTGCACGCGCCGGAACCGCGCGTCGCGTTGGGGATGCGCCTGCGCGAACTGGCCAGCGCCGCGATCGACATATCCGACGGGTTTGCGGGCGACCTTGCGCACGTGCTCGAACGCTCCGACGTCGGCGCGCGGGTCGAATTCGCGCGCATCCCGCGTCCTGCGGCCTTCTCCCGGCTCGCGCGGAGCGAGGCAATGCGCGCGCTTGAGCGCAACTGCGTTCTGTCCGGCGGGGACGACTACGAACTGGTGTTCACGGCGCCTCCTGCGCACGCCGAGGCGATCGAGCTTCTCGGCCGCGAACTGGGTCTCGCGCTCAATCGTGTGGGCGTGATCGTCCGGGGCGGTGCGCCCGCGTTGATCCTCGACGCCGACGGCAACGCGATGTCGGTCGCCGCCAGCTTCGACCACTTCGCCTGAGGCCGGCAATGATGATCCTGCGCCCCGGATTCCAGTTTGCGTTCAGCCACCCGGCCCACTTCGTCGCGCTGGGGTTTGGCGCAGGCGTTTCCCGATTTGCGCCGGGCACCGTCGGCACGCTGCTCGGCTTTCCGCTTTACTGGCTGATCGCGCCGCATCTGGCTGCGCTGGAGATGCTGGCGCTGATTGTCGTGCTGTTCGTCATCGGCGTGTGGGCCTGCGGCGTCACGGGCCGGCACCTGGGCATCTCGGATCACGGCGGGATGTGCTGGGACGAGGTCGTTGCCTTCATGCTGATCCTGTTCGTCGCGCCCGAGGGCCCCTGGTGGCAGGCCGCGGCGTTTTTCCTGTTCCGCTTTTTCGACGTCGTGAAGCCATCGCCGATCCGCGAGCTGGAACTGCGCATGAAAGGCGGATTCGGCGTGATGTTCGATGACATCCTCGCCGCGGGCTATACCCTGCTTGCGCTTGCGATCATCAAGCGGCTCTGGTTCTGAGGACCAAACCCGAGGACGAATCCATGGAGAGCGAATCGACACATGCGCTGGCCGCGAAAGTCGGACAGTTGCTGAAGGCAAAGGGCGAGATGCTGGTCACCGCCGAATCCTGCACCGGCGGCGGGGTGGCGGCGGCGGTGACGGCGATCGCCGGGAGTTCGGAGTGGTTCGATCGCGCCTTCGTCACCTACTCGAATGAGGCGAAGCGCGAGATGCTGAAGGTCTCCGCCGACACGCTGGCGGCGCATGGGGCGGTCAGCGAGGAGACCGCGCGCGAGATGGCGCTCGGTGCGCTGGCGGCGAGCCCCGGCACGTTTTCCGTTTCGATCACCGGCATCGCCGGTCCGGGTGGTGGGTCGCGCGCGAAGCCCGTGGGTATGGTGTGCTTCGCCTGGGCGCGCAGCGGGGAATCGATGCCGCGTTCGGAAACGCGCCATTTTTCCGGTGATCGCGACGCGGTGCGCCGTGAGTCGGTCGCCCGTGCGCTCGCCGGGGTGGTCGAACTGCTCGATGACGGGCGGCAATCCCAATCCAATGGAAAGGACCTATGACTACGCTCTACCTCGTGCGCCACGGGCAGGCCTCGTTCGCCGCGGAAAACTACGACAAGCTGAGCGACCTCGGCGTGCGGCAATCGGCCTGGCTGGGCGAGCACTTCGCCGCGCGCGGCATCACGTTTTCGCGCGCGGTCTGCGGCACGCTGGACCGCCAGCGGCAGACCGCCCGCGCGCTCCTCGATGCAATGGGGCCGCAGGGCAAGGCCACGATCGCCATCGAACATGAAGGCTGGAACGAGTATTCGGGGGACGCGTTGTGCAAGGCGTACCTGGGCGAGGGCTGGAACCGGGCGCGGGCGACCGGTGACGTGCGCGGCTTCTACCGCGTCATCAAGTCAGCGCTGGCCGACTGGTCCGAGGACAAGCTCACGGGGCCCTTGCCCGAGACCTGGAAACAATTCGGCGACCGGGTGGCGGACGCGATGCGCGCCGCCTGCGCTGACCTGCCTGCCGACGCGGTGGTCTTTGCGGCGAGTTCGGGGGGTGCGATCTCGCGCGGCGTCGCCGACCTCCTGGAGGCACCCGCGAAGACCGCCATCGAACTCAACCTGCAGTTTCGCAACTCGGCTTTCTGCGAGTTGTTCGTGAGCCCGCGCTCGGTGCGGCTGGTGAGTTTCAACTGCATCCCCCACCTGGAGCGCAGCGGGCGCTTCGAGGCCATTACGCACTCCTAGACGCACTCTTAGACGCACTCTTAGACGCACTCCCAGACGCACTCCCAGACGCACGCGTAGCGGGACTCCCGCACAACTTGACGGCGGCGGGGCGGAGGGCTAGAAAAGCCCTTCAGTCGCCCCCATCTGCTTCCCATGCCTACGATACGCCCTTCAGCCGTTGCAGGAACCTTCTATCCCGCCGATCCCAAGGCGCTGCAACGGGAGGTGGATGAGTTGCTCGAAGGCGTCGACAGCCTCGAGATCCGCTTTGCGCACCCGAAGGTGCTGGTCGTGCCGCACGCGGGGTATATCTATTCCGGCGCGACCGCCGCGCACGCCTACAACGAACTGGCCAGCGCCCGTGGCGTGGTCCGGCGCGTGGTGCTGCTCGGCCCGGTGCATCGGGTTGCAGTGCGCGGGCTTGCGCTGCCGGGCGCCGATGCGTTTGTCACGCCGCTGGGACGGATCCCGGTCGACGCCGAGGCCGTCCGGTCGCTGGCCGGGCTGCCGCAGGTCGTGACCAGCGCGCCGGCGCACGCGATGGAACATTCACTCGAAGTGCAGTTGCCGTTCCTGCAGCGCATGCTGGGGGAGTTCTCGCTGGTGCCGCTGGCTGTGGGCAGCGCGAGCGAATCGGAAGTTGCTGAAGTGCTCGAGCGCCTGTGGGGCGGGCCCGAAACGCTGATCGTCATCAGCACCGATCTCTCCCACTATCTATCCTACGAACAAGCGCAACGCGTCGATGGCGACACGCTCGCGCGCATCGGGCGGTTGGAGCCCGGTCTGAACCACCAGCAGGCCTGCGGCGCGACGCCGCTCAACGGCCTGCTTGCGCTCGCGCGCGGAAAAGGGCTGGCGATCCGGCGGCTGGCCGCATGCAACTCGGGGGACAGCGCCGGGAGCCGTGACCGCGTAGTCGGCTATTCGGCGTTTGCGCTCGACGATCCCGCGTCCGTCTCGCGCGACGAAGCTGGCCGCGTGCTGGTGGGCCTGGCGCGCGCCGCGATCGCGCATGCATTGGGACTCGGTGCCGCGCCCGAAATCCCTGCCGCCGCGTGGCTCGCCCGGCCGGGGGCGAGCTTCGTCACGCTGACGGAAGAAGGCCGGTTGCGCGGCTGCATCGGCAGCCTGGCAGCGCAGCGTCCGCTGGGGGCCGATGTCGTCGCCAACGCGCAGGCCGCGGCATTCCGCGACCCGCGCTTTGCGCCACTCACGGCCGCCACATGGCCGGGCATCGCAACCGAGGTGTCGCTGCTCTCGGGCGCCAAGCCGATCCATTTTGGTGACGAAGACGAACTGCTCGCAGCGATCACACCCTTCGAGGACGGCCTGATACTCGAGGGCGAAGGCCGGCGCGGGACGTTTCTTCCGCAGGTCTGGGAGCAGATCCCGGACAAGCGCCAGTTCCTCGCGCACCTGCGCCAGAAGGCCGGCCTGCCCGCAGAGACGCGGATCACGCGCTGCCGCGTGTCGCGTTACCGGGTGATCAAATGGAAGCAGTCCGACTTCGTTTCCCAATAGGCGGTCGCTCCGCATGAACCACCCGGCGCGCTGGTGGCATCTGAACGGGGACGGCCGCATCCAGTGCGACCTGTGCCCGCGCGACTGCAAGCTGCACGAGGGCCAGCGCGGCGCCTGCTTCGTGCGCCAGCGCAGCAACGACGCAATGGTGCTCACCACCTACAACCGTTCCTCGGGGTTCTGCATCGACCCGATCGAGAAGAAGCCGCTCAACCAGTTCTACCCCGGCACCAGCGTGCTGTCGTTCGGCACGGCCGGTTGCAACCTCGCCTGCAAGTTCTGCCAGAACTGGGACATCTCCAAGTCGCGCGAGATGGACACGCTGCAATCGGAGGCGACCCCCGAAATGATCGCCGACGCCGCGGTAAAAATGGGCTGCCGCAGCGTCGCCTTCACCTACAACGACCCGGTGATCTTTGCCGAGTACGCGATGGATGTCGCCGATGCCTGCCATGCGCGCGACGTGAAGACGGTGGCGGTCACGGCGGGTTACATCCACGCCGCGCCGCGCGCCGAGTTCTTCGCGAAGATGGACGCGGCCAACGTCGACCTGAAGGCGTTTACCGAGGAGTTCTACTTCCGGCAGACCGGGTCGCACCTCGCGCCGGTGCTCGAGACGCTCGAATACCTGGTGCACGAGACGGATGTCTGGACCGAGGTCACCACGCTGCTGATCCCGGGCAAGAACGATTCCGACGCGGAACTGCGGGCGCAGTGCCGCTGGATGGCGGAGCACCTGGGGCGCGACGTGCCGCTGCACTTCAGCGCCTTCCATCCCGACTACAAGATGACCGATGTGCCCGCCACGCCCGCGGCCACGCTCACCCGCGCGCGCGAGATCGCGCGCCTCGCGGGCCTCAACTATGTCTACACCGGCAACGTGCACGACAGCGAAGGCGGCAGCACCTACTGTCCGCGCTGCGAAAATACCGTCATCGAGCGCGACTGGTACGAGATCGGTACCTACGCACTCACCAACACGGGCGCATGCACGCACTGCGGCACGCAGCTGGCGGGGCGCTACCAGACGTTCGGCAAGCCGTTCGGCGCGCGGCGGATCCCCGTGCGGCTGGCGGCGGCATGAGCACCGTGGACGACAACATCGGCGACATCGAGGCCATCGAGCGGGCCACGATTGTCGGGGTGTCTCCCGCCGAACTCGAGCCGCTGGACGACTGGCTCCTGCCCTACGACGCCGGGACCATCGGCCGCGCGCACAGCGCAGTGCCGCTGCAGCATGACCACTGCGATCCGTCCGCGATTGCCGAGATCGAATCGCGCTATCGCGCGCGTGGCCTGCGGCCTTCGTTCCGGCTGGCAGACGTCGCGACGTTTGACCCGCTGCGCGATGAATTGCGCCGCCGTGGCTACCGGGAAAAGCAGGCGACCCTGGTGCAGAGCGCGACCTGCGAAGCGATGCTGCGCGCGGCGCGTGACGCGCCGGCAGAGACCGCGCCAGCGCCGGATGTCTCCTGGGCGGCGACATTTTCCGGCGAGGGCTTTGATCCGGTCGATGCCGCCCACCGGACCGGCGCGTTCGCGCGCGCGCCCGGCGTGCTGTTCGCCAGTGTGCGCGAGAACGCGCGGGCCGTAGCGGTGGGGGTCGCTGCGCTCGCCCACGGCTGGGCCGGCGTGCACGGCATGCGCACCGCACGCGCGCGACGCGGCGAGGGGCTCGCCGGCCGGGTGCTGGCGGGATTGGCCGTTGCGGCGCTCGAACGCGGTGTTTCGAAGGCGTTTCTGCAGGTGCAGGAGGACAACGCGCCGGCGCGCGCGCTGTATCGCCGCGCGGGATTTGCGACGCTGTGGCGCTACGCCTACTGGCAGCAGCCCTGAGCGCCGCGCTCTTCCCTATCTCTTCCTGCGTTTTCCCAGGCCGGCCATTGCCCCCAGTACTTCGCATACCACCGCGGTGTCCTGCAGGGCGAACCCCGAGGCGATCGCCGCGGTGTAGATCGGCGCCGAGGCGTGCAGCAGCGGCGTCGGCGCGCCGATCTTGGCCGCGTAGCGCGCCATGATGTCCATGTCCTTCTGCCAGACTTCGACCTTCATGGTGGCATCCGAGTAGTCTTCCGTGACCATCATCGGCCCGCGCACCTGCAGCATGCGCGAATCGCCGGCACCGTCGGTCAGCACGCGCAGTGCGGTCGCGGGGTCGAGCCCCGCCTTGCGCGCAAAGGTCATGGCTTCGGCGGCGGCGACGTTGTGGATCGCGACCAGCAGGTTGGCCGCGAGCTTCATTTTCGTGCCGTTGCCGAATTCGCCCAGGTAATGGTGCGAGCGGGCGAACCCCTCGAACACCGCGAGGCATTGGTTTACTTTCGCGCGTGGGCCGCTGGCCAGCACCGCAAGGTCGCGGGTGCGCGCCTGGGCGCCGGTGCCCGAGAGCGGGCAGTCGAGCAGGGTGATGCCCTTTTCCGCCAGCCGCGCGCGCGCGGCTTCGCGCGCTTCGAGCGGCATGGTGCTGGTCTCGATGACGATCAGGCCCTTCGTGCCGGCGGTGGCGAGTTCCCCGGTCACGCGTTCCAGCACCGCCACCGTCGGCAGCGAGGTGATCACGATCGGGGCGCTCCGTGCGGCTTCCGCATTGGAGCGGGCCACGACTCCGCCTGCGCGTTTGAGTGCCGCGCGCGCCGCGGGGCGCACGTCGTAGCCGGTCACGCGGAAGCCCGCCTTGACCAGGTTGCGCGCCATCGCGCCGCCCATGATGCCCAGGCCGATCATTCCTACGTGCTTACCGTTCTTTGCAGCCATCGCGTCGCCCCTGGAGTGAATGCGCAAAGTCTACCGTGCGCACGCCGCGTGCGGCTCTGGCAGAATTGAACCACTGGAGAACGACCATGCCGCTATCCCATATCGAACACCTTCTGGTGCAGACCGCGGACATCGCGAAAACCGTGGCGTGGTACGTGCGCGTGCTCGGCATGCGCGCGGGCTTCACGCCGGACTTCAAGTTCCCGGTGCAATGGCTGTACCTGGGGGACAACGACGTCGTCCACGTGACCGAGGGCGGGGCGGCGGCGAGCGAGAACAGGAAGCGCTACGTCGGCCAGCAGTCCGAGGCGCTCTCTGGCACCGGCGTGATCGACCATGTGGCGTTCCGCTGCACGGGGCTTGCCGAGATGCTCGCCCACCTGAAAGCCGAGGGCGTCGATTTCAAGGAACGGCAGGTCGACGACCAGGGCCTCTACCAGCTGTTCATGTTCGACCCGAACGGGATCAAGGTGGAGTTGAACTTCGCCAATTCAGAGGCCGCGGGGATCAAGCCCGGACTCATGGCCTCGCAACTTCCGGGCTGATCCGTCCGGGTAAATGTTAAACTTTTAAAATACAAACTCAAGTACTGTAGCGGGTTACACGGTAGTTTGTGTTCCGGTACCAGTACACCTTCCTGCCAGTAACCACGCCGTCCCTTTCCCGTCCCCGTTACCGACCGGTCCTCCACCATGCCCATCCAACTCGCCGCCCTCGAACAAGCCAAAAGCACGCTGATCGATCTGGCCATCAAGTTCGGCCCGAAGCTCCTCGTCGCGATCCTGATCCTGGTGATGGGGTTTTATGCCGCGCGCTGGGTCGGCGCCTCGTTCAATCGCTGGCTCAGCAAGCTCCACCTCGAGCCGCCGGTGCGCCAGCTGCTGGTGCGCCTTGCGCGGCTGCTGGTGATGGGGATGTTCCTGATCATGGCGCTGCAAAACCTCGGCGTCGAACTGCTGCCGCTGATCGCGGGCCTGGGCGTGGCGGGCGCAGGTGTTGCGCTGGCGATGCAGGGCGTGCTCGGCAACCTTGTGGCGGGGCTGACGATCATCTTCACCCGGCCGTTCAAGGTTGGCGAGTACGTGTCGATGGTGGGGGTCGAGGGACAGGTCGAATCGGTCGAGCTGTTTTCCACCAAGCTGAGCCACCCGGACCGCTCGATCGTGGTGGTGCCGAACCGCAAGATCGTTGGCGAGATCCTGCATAACTACGGTCAGATCCGACAGTTGAACCTGAGCGTGCCGATCGGGCGCGCGGCGGACCTGGACCGCGCGCTGGCGGCGGTGGGCGAAGTGGTGAAGGCCAATGCCCGCGTGCTTGCCGAGCCTGTGCCGGTGGTCGGCGTGGCGATTTTGGAGAACGCCTCGATCTGCATTGCGATCAAGCCCTGGGTCGGTGTGGCGGACTACGTGCCTGCGACGGGCGAGATCAACCGCGCGATCGTCGAGCGATTCCGCAGCGGCGGGGTGGATTACCCGGCGTCGCTGCGGGAGATGCGGGTGGTGGGCGGGGT
>JBBQVP010000077.1:0-18541 GCA_038211455.1 Burkholderiales bacterium | reverse complement strand
GGGAGACGGGTACCACATTGTGATACTCGCACTGAACGACGCCGTCGATTTCAGCGCGCGCGGTCTCCTGAAGCGCGGCGACTTCGGCTTCTCCGGTGTGCCTGCCACCCTGTTCTTCGACAAGTGTCCAACGCAATCGAGGCGCCGTTCCGACCCTGCGCACATGCAACGCGAAGGCCGCAGCCTGGGCCTCGATAGCGACAACCGGCGGAAGCTGTGCGCGCCACGCTGAGGCGCGAACCGCCGCTAACGCGGCCTCCGCTTTCTCCGGCGTGTCCGCGCCGACCCCGAAACTGGCCAGTAGTGCAACGAGCGTTTCCTCAGGCGCAGCGTGCCAGGTGCCCCAGATGTCGGAATATCCGGTCGCGATTCCATACGCAGCACACAGCCTGTAAAGACCGGATTCCCCCTGGCGCATCGGATCAGACATCTGCAATGGCCGGAAGCACATGCGCCGCACGAGCAGCGAAGTTCGCCCGTCCGGCTCCAGGCGGATTGGCCGCCCCGCTACGCATCCGCCGGGCTGCGGAAATATACGGTTGCAAGCGGGGGCAGCGTCACATTGAGGGAATACGGCCGCCCGTGCGCGCCGACGGGCAAGGCGTCGCACCCACCCAGGTTGCCCCAGCCTGCCCCGCCGTATAGCGTCGCATCGCTGTTGAGGATTTCGATCCACCTGCCACTGCGCGGCACGCCCAGCGGGTAGTTTTCGCGTGGCACCGGTGTCAGGTTGCTTACCGACAGCACCATCGGGCCACCAGTTTTCGGTTTGCGCAGGAATGCGAGCGTACTGTTCTGCGCATCGTCGGCTTCGATCCACTCGAAACCCTCGCCGGAAAAGTCGGCCTCCCAAAGGGAAGGTTCGCTGCGGTACAGGCGATTCAGGTCGGATATCCAGCGCAGCACGCCTGCATGCTCAGGCAGGCCCGCCGCTCGCCAGTCGAGTTCGCCTTCATGCGCCCATTCCCCCCGCTGTCCGAACTCGCAGCCCATGAAGAGCAGCTTCTTGCCCGGGTGCGCCCACATGTAGCCATAGAGCGCCCGCAGGTTGGCGAACTGCTGCCAACTGTCGCCCGGCATCTTGCCAAGCAACGAACCCTTCCCATACACCACTTCATCATGCGAGAACGGCAGCAGGAAATTCTCGTTGAAGGCATAGATGAGCGAAAACGTCAGCCGGCCGTGGTGATACTTCCGATTGATCGGGTCTTCCTTCATATACGACAGCGTGTCGTGCATCCAGCCCATGTTCCACTTCATGCCGAAGCCCAGGCCGCCAAGGTAGGTCGGTCGGGAAACCATTGGCCAGGCCGTGGATTCCTCGGCCACCGTCATGCAATCCGGAAAGTCGCGATAGGCCGCCGTGTTCAGCACGCGCAGGAATTCGATCGCATCGAGATTCTCCAGGCCGCCATGTTTATTGGGGATCCAGTCGCCGTCCTTGCGTGCGTAGTCGAGATACAGCATCGATGCGACCGCGTCCACACGCAGGCCGTCAATGTGGTATCGATCCAGCCAGAACAGCCCGGAGGACAGCAGGAACGAGCGCACCTCGTTGCGCCCGTAGTTGAAGATGCTCGAGTTCCATTCCGGATGAAAGCCCTGCCTGGGGTCCGCGTGCTCGAACAGGTACATCCCGTCGAAGGTGGCGAGCCCGTGCGCATCTGACGGAAAATGCGAAGGCACCCAGTCAAGCAGCACGCCGATCCCGTTCTGGTGCAGATGGTCGACCAGATACATGAAGTCCTGCGGTGAACCATAACGTGCCGTCGGCGCGAAGTAGCCGGTGGTCTGGTAACCCCAGGAACCGTAAAACGGATGTTCGGTGATGGGCATCAGCTCGACATGCGTGAAGCCGGTCTCGCGCACATGCGTCGCAAGCTGGTGCGCAAACTCCCGGTAACCGAGGAACGCACCGTCCTTTCGCCGCCAGGAACCCACGTGCACTTCGTAAACCGAAATCGGCGCGTCGAGCCGGTTGTGGGCCGCGCGCTTCTTCATCCATTCCGCGTCACCCCATGTGTAGTCGAGCGACCACGCGCGCGACGCGGTCGCAGGCGGGCACTCCGCACAAACGGCGAACGGATCCGCCTTCTCGAGGACCTGCCCGCTGGATGACTCAATCCGAAATTTGTAGGCGTTTCCTTGCTGCACCTCGCGCGCCGCCCCTTCCCAGATGCCGGACGAATCAGCGCGCGGGTGCAGCGCGTGCGCATGCGCGGACCAGCCATTCCAGTCGCCGATCACTGAAACGGCGCGCGCATTGGGAGCCCACACCGCAAAGCGGGCGCCGCCTGAAGCATCCAGATGGCACCCCAGACTGCGGTAGAGACTCGCGTGGGTGCCTTCCGAAAAGTAGTAGCTGTCGTGCTCGGTCATCATCGCTTTTCTTGCCTGAATTCGTGCGGCTGCCGTTGGTTCCCGGGGAGCGCGAGGGTATGCGACCCCGCGAGCGCCGACCATCTGCGGATTTGACCACGCCAGCAGCGGAAATCTCGGACGGATCGGGATTTTTTTCCGGGCGGGCGAATTGCGCGTCGCCGAAGCCAGGCCGGTCCTGGAACAGCTCCGCCTCGCACCTCATCAGGGATCCTCGCAGGATCACTCAAGTTCAGGCAAAGTCCGGGCTGCCGGTTCGTCCCGCCACAGTTCCCGAGAATCGAGGCCGCACACATCAATGACATTTCCCCCTGCACCCGACGCGCATGCCATTGCGGTCATGGCACTGACGCTGGTCGCACTCGGACTTTTCACGCGCAAAACGATTCCCCTGGAAACTTCCAGCATGGCGGTTCTGGCCTCCTTGACGCTCGGGTTCGCGCTGTTTCCCTATGTTTCTCGCGGCGTGCTGCTGCGTGCGCTGGATTTCTACCACGGTTTCGGCCACGAGGCCCTGATCGCCGTATGCGCGCTGATGATCGTCGGCCAGGGCCTGATCCGGACCGGGGCGCTGGACCCGCTCGGCAGCGTCCTGGCGCGCCTGTGGCGCGCGAGCCCGATGCTCTCGCTGTTGCTCACCCTGACGATCGCCGCCATCCTGAGCGCATTCGTCAACAACACGCCGATCGTGGTCCTGATGATGCCTGTGCTGGTCGGGGTATCGATACGCAACAAGAAGTCACCCTCGGGCGTTTTGATGCCGATGGGGTTCGCGACCCTGATCGGCGGCGCGGCAACCACCATCGGCACCTCCACCAACCTGCTGGTGGTTTCCGTCGCTGCCGACATGGGCCTGCGCACGATCGGAATGTTCGACTTCATCGTTCCTGCAGCGATGGCCGGTTCGATCGGGATCCTGTTCCTGTGGCTGGTTGCGCCGCGCCTCCTCCCAGAGCGGGATACGCCGCTGGCGGATTCTTCACCGCGCGTATTCACAGCCCACCTGCGGATCCCCGAGGAGAGCTTTGCCGACGGCAAGACGCTGTCCGAGGCGGTGAGCAAGGCGGGCGACGAGATGCGCGTCGTGCGGATCGCGCGCGGCGAAGGCCTGTTCGTCACCACGTTTCCCGATACCAGACTCAAAGCCGGGGATCGGCTGCTGCTCGTTGACACGCCGCAGAACCTGAAGAAATACGAGCAGGCGCTCGGTGGAACACTGTTCTCGGGCGAAACCCAGGTCGACGAGGAGCATCCGCTGACCGCCGAGGACCAGCAGATCTCCGAGATCGTCGTGGTCGACGGCTCGCCGATCGAAGGCGTCAACCTGAAGGCCGCGCGGTTCATCGACCGGTATCAGTTGGTCGTGTTGGCGCTGCACCGGGCAGGAAAGCCCATCGTGGCACTGGGCAGCGGCATGGGGGATGTCGTGCTGGTGTCGGGCGACGTGCTGCTGGTTCAGGGCCCCGCCGAGCAGATCGCCGCGCTGAAACGGGACGACCAGATCCTGGTGCTGGACGCGACCTCCGACCTGCCACATACAAGCAAGTCGCCCACTGCGGTATTCATTACCGTCGCCGTCATCGCTACCGCCGCCTTCGGCCTGCTGCCGATCGCAGTCAGCGCCATGTGCGGCGTCCTGCTCATGGTGGTCACGCGCTGCCTCAACTGGAAGGAAGCCGCAGGCGCGCTGAATACGCAGGTCATCCTTATCGTTGTCGCGAGTCTCGGACTGGGGCTGGCGCTGCTCAAGACCGGCGCCGCCGAATATCTCGCGCAGGTCTTTGTTGCCACCACTTTCGGCGCGCCAGCGATCGTCGTGCTCGGCGGCCTGACGCTGCTGATGGGGATCATGACGAATGTGGTGTCGAGCAACGCAGCGGCGGTGATCGGCACCCCGATCGCAGTAAGCATTGCCCAGCATCTTGGGCAACCGCCGGAACCCTTCGTCCTCGCGGTGATCTTCGGCTCCAACCTCTGCTACGCAACGCCGCTTGCGCACAAGATCAATGTGCTGGTGATGTCCGCCGGGGGATATACGTTCGGGGATTTCGCGCGCGTCGGGTTGCCGCTTGCGGTCATCATGTGGATCTCGTATACGCTGCTGCTTGGAAAGCTGTATGGGCTCTAGCACCTCTCAGCCGAGTTGCAACGCGGCGAGCGCGGTCATTTTTGCGAGTTGACCGCCGCCCACCACGCCGGGGTGCGGGTGGGCGATGCCCTATGGCGCGGCTAGAATTTTAATGTCATAGTTTTCGTACATATCAAACGGTCTCGTTGATTTCAGATGCGCTGGTCGTCACGCGGAAATGTCAAGCGGCCATCGCCAGAACTTCGGCCTCGGTGCGCGAGAACAATGTCTTCAGCAGCGGATGCTGATAGCGGCGTTTGACGGTGATAGCGTAGAAGTTTTCGTAAAGATTTGGAACCACGCAGTACTCCTGCAGGCGGCCGTCGCGTAGCTCATCGCGCACTACCACCGAGGGCAGGAGCGCGACGGCGTCGGTATCTCGCGCAAGCACGCGCAACATGGCCATATCATCGACCTCGGCGCGCACCCGGAAACGGATGTCAAGTTGCTCGCAAAGCAAATCGAACGCCGTTCGGATATCGCTGTTCGCGCTGGGTAACAGAAGCGAGAAACCGGCGAGATCGTCGGGAAATCGCATTGCCTTACCCTTCGGACGGGGCGGGCCAATAAGGCTGACTTGCTGGCGAGCTATTCTGCGACAGCGCCATTCACGCTCCGAATCCCCCTGAACTGGCCGATTTGAGAGAACCAGATCGATAGTATGCGTCCCGAGCCGGATCAGCAGATCGCCAAGCCCGCCTGACTGCAGTACCAATTCCACGTCGGGACGGGCGAGCAGCGGCTTGATGAAAGACTCCTGGAAATTGCGCGAGAGCGTCGCAACTGCGCCGATTCTCAAAACCTGGCGCTCGCGCCGGCGTCCGTCCTTGAGTGTCGCAACCAGTTCGGCGCCTGTTTCAAAAATCTGCTCTGCATAGGCCAGCGCGATGCGACCGGCTTCAGTCAGCGACAATATTCGCCCCTCCCGGGTGAAAAGGGCCTGGCCGAGCTGATCCTCCAGCTGCCGAACCTGCACCGAAAGTGCCGACTGCGATACATGCAGGCTCTGCGCCGCCCGGGTGAGGTTGCCCTCCTTGGCCACGGCCCAGAAGTAAAGCAGGTGATGGTAATTGAGCCGCGCCATGAATGTTCTTAATTAAAGAACGATAACTCTATAAATATGCATTATACAGAACGATAGCGATGACGCAATCTAGGCAGTATTCACCTGCGCGAAGCGAGCCGACATGATCGAAGGAGTCAGACACTTGCAGGCCGCCATCGGCCCCCTGCTCCTTCTGATCCCTTTGTGCTATGCCCTGGCGGCGGTTATGCCTGCCGTTCGCGCGACCCCCAGGTTAGCCGTCGTGTGGAACCGCGCACTGGTCCTGGCCGGCAGCGCGCTTGGCCTCGCCATTTCCCTTGCTGTCGCCCTGGCAGTATTCGGCGAAGTCTTATTCCTGGTGCTGACGATTCTTCCGCTCGGCCGAATGGGTGCGCTATCCGTCAGTGTTCGCCTCGATCTCTTGACTGTCATCATGCTGATCCTGGTTTCGTTTGTCGGCTTGATCATTCTCCGGTTTTCCCGCCGGTATCTCGATGGCGATCCCGGCCAAGCGCATTACGTGCGCTGGCTGATGGCCACGTTGGCTGCTGTGACGCTGCTGGTGATTTCCAACAACCTGCTGCTGCTTGCGCTCGCCTGGGTCGGCGCCAGCCTTGCGCTGCACCAGCTGCTTACTTTCTACCCGGATCGACAGCAGGCGCTTGTCGCCGCGCACAAGAAGTTCCTCGCAAGCCGGGTTGCTGACCTGTGCCTGCTGGGCGGCTGCGCGCTCATCGGCCTGAGTTTCGGCAGCTTGGAGATGAACGAGATTTTTGCCCGCGTTGGAGCCACCGGTGCATATCCGGCCACGCTCCAGTGGGCCGCTGTGCTGCTGGCGATCGCCGCAATGCTCAAGTGCGCGCAGCTGCCAATCCACGGTTGGCTGATCCAGGTGATGGAGGCACCGACGCCGGTATCCGCACTTCTGCACGCCGGGGTCGTCAACATCGGTGGATTTCTGATGATCCGAATGAGCCCACTGATGGTCGGATCGGACGCCGCACAGGGGTTGCTGGTCATCCTGGGAAGCCTGACCGCGGTGATTGCTTCTCTTACGATGATGACGCGTATCAGTATCAAGGTAATGCTGGCATGGTCGACCTGCGCGCAAATGGGCTTCATGCTGATGCAGTGCGGACTCGGCGCATATGAACTTGCCGCGCTTCACCTGATCGGCCACTCACTCTATAAAGCACACGCCTTCCTTTCCTCCGGCAGCGCCGTTGAGCAGTACCGTACAAAGTCGATGTCGCCGGCGCCGCGGCGGCCTGGTTTCGCACTCTGGCTCGGTTCGCTTGCCGTATCGACCACAATGGTCGTTGTGACGGCGACAGCGGCCAACGTCAGGTTCGGCAACGAGCCTGCCCTCTGGGCGCTGGCCTGGATTGTTTCCGTGGCGCTGACGACACTGCTTGTTACTGGCGCCAAGCACTTCGGCTGGCGGCATGTCGCCCTTGTTGCCGGAGCGAGCGCGATGGTCGCTATTCTGTACTTCAACGCCCACGCGGTGATGCTGACTATCCAAGTCACGCCGTTGCCGGTCAGAAGCTCCCCTTCCTATGGCCTCGTCGGCTGGGTGATTGGCTGCTTCAGCCTGCTGTTCGTCCTGCACGCTTGGATCCGTGCCTATCCGGAGGGCCGGCTATCACAGTGGCTCTATCCGCACCTGTTTGCCGGGCTTTACCTCGACGAGCTGTTCACGCGCCTGACCTTTCGTGTCTGGCCGGCCAAGCTCTCATCGCGCGAAGCACGGTCCCTTTCAGCCACCGTTAATCTCAGAAGGGCTCAATCGTGACCGCCACCACCTTGGCTCAAGCCAGCAACCCGACCAGCGAAACCTGTCCTGCAGATCCGGAACTGTCCGCGGCTGTCGATGCGGCCTGCCGACGCATCGCGCCAACGTGGCCGCTCGACCAGTTCATCGCTGTCAACCCGTGGTGGGGCTATGTCGACAAGCCGATCGGACAGGCCAGTGCCACCCTCGCGGCGGGGTCCGGTACGCGGGTGTTAATGCCGCGCACCTGGTACCGCGAAGCGTTTGTGTCCGGCAGTTATACCGAACGGCATGTCGCGCTCGCGATCGAGCATGCGCGCAGCAAACTGGGCCTGCAAACGGTGATCGCCTCACTCGAACATTGCCCGGCATTGCCGCCGCCTCGCAGTCGCATGACCGATATCGCCGATGCGACGCGCGATCTCACCCATCAGATGCCCTGGTGCTCGTTCGTCACGCACAACGTAAGCCAGTTCTGCGGCGCATTTTTCGACCAAGGTCAGTCGAGTTGGTCGTTGAACCGGACTGCAGGCCTCTACCCCACATGGCGCAAAGCAGCCCGGCACGACCTGAGCCCCAAGCTGCTTATGGGTCTGCCGGGATTCGGCGCGGCAGTTACGGCATTGCCCGCTGAACCGCTCGCACTGATCGCGGCAGCCAGTGATGGAGTTGGCGTGCCGCTTGCGGAGCGTGGCGAGTATTACGCATCGTTGCTGATGAGCGTCAATGGCTGGGCCTCCTGGTGCGCCTACTTGCGCTGGCAGGCACGACTTCGGGAAGATGATGACGATCATCTCGTGCATCTCCTCGCGATTCGCCTCGCTTGGGAATGGGTGCTCGCCGAACGGTTGCCTGTCCCCGGCAGCAAGGCACTGTGGCAATCGGCAATGGCGCACTGGCCGGATGCGCAGCCTGCCGCTGCCGGCGCACAGGAAATCGACTGGCTCTTGCAGCACGCGTGCGAGATTGCCTACCAGGAACAAATCTGCGCCGACTTGTTGCGCGCGGTTCCGCCGACCGACAATAAAACGCCGGCGTTGCAGGCCGCGTTCTGCATCGACGTGCGTTCGGAGGTTTTCCGCCGTGCGCTTGAGGCGGAGTCGCCGCAGATCCGCACACTCGGGTTCGCCGGATTCTTCGGCTTGCCGATAGAGTACGCGCCCCTCGCCACATCGATGCGCCGCCCGCAGCTGCCCGGTCTGCTAGGCGCCAGGCTGCAGGTACGCGATATCAGCACGGAACCAAGCCGTGAGCGTGAACTCGCCGCGCGGCGCCGGCGCTCACTCGACCTGCAACAATCGTGGAAGCAGTTCAAGACGGCGTCGGTTTCTGCCTTCTCGTTCGTCGAGTCCATCGGCATCTTCTACGCGGCCAAGTTGTTGACCGACGATCTCGGCCGCACGCGCCCCGTGCCGCAACCCGAGCTCGGTGGCCTGGGTGCCGACGCAAGCCGCCTCAAACCGAGGCTTGCCGGCCGAGCCGGCGACGGCGCGGCTATCGACCTGGACGAACGTGTGAGTCTCGCCGCCGGCATTCTCGGCGCCATGTCGCTGACTGCGGGATTTTCCCGCATCGTCCTGCTCGCCGGGCACGGCAGCGAAACCGTCAACAATCCTCACGCAGCGGGTCTCGACTGCGGCGCCTGCTGTGGGCAGACCGGTGAGATCAACGCGCGCGCCCTGGCCTCGCTGCTCAACGATGCGGAGGTGCGTGCTGGACTCAATGCCAATGGCATAGAAATACCGGTGACGACCGTGTTCATCCCAGGCCTGCACAACACCACCACCGACGAGGTACGACTCCACGACCTGGACGAAATACCGGCGAGCCACAGAGGCGACCTGCAGGAGCTAAGCGGTTGGCTCGCTCGGGCCGGCGCACGCGCGCGTGCTGAGCGCGCCGCCTTGCTCGGACTCGCCGGAACCGGCGAGCTCGCTGACCGAAGCGAAGACTCGGCGCTGCAAGCAGCGATGAGCGCCCGCGCCCGCGACTGGGCGCAGGTGCGTCCCGAGTGGGGACTCGCCAACAATGCCGCGTTCATCATCGCGCCCCGCAGCCGCACGCGGCACATGAAGTTCGACGGGCGCGCGTTCCTGCACGAGTACGACTGGCGAACTGATCGTGGCAATGCGGTTCTCGAACTGATCATGACCGCCCCGATGGTCGTCACACACTGGATCAACATGCAGTACTACGCCTCGACCGTAGACAATGTTCGCTACGGCAGCGGAAACAAGGTGCTGCACAACGTCGTCGGAGGCAACATCGGCGTGTTCGAAGGCAATGGCGGCGACCTGCGCATCGGGCTGCCGATGCAGTCGTTGCACAATGGCGAGCGCTGGATGCACACGCCACTTCGCCTGAGCGTTTTTATCGAGGCTCCTCGCGCAGCCATTGAGGGCGTTCTCACGAACCATTCGCTGGTGCGCGATCTAGTGGGGCATGGCTGGCTGCATCTGTTCCAAATTGCCTCGGACGGCCGCGGAATCAGCCAGTACCGGCACAACGCCTGGACGGATGTCCACAAGGCCGCGGCACCGGAAATTGCGCCAAGCCGGCACGGCTGTTCGGCTGTTGCGCAAGCTACTCCAGTCACTTCTTGCGCGTAATTCCCGCACTGCGCGTTGTTTGCCGCGTGCTCTCTGAGCCTCGCCTCCCGCGCGAGGGCAGTCTTTTCAGGAGGGGTGGTGACACCTCATTGGCTGAGGTACTGCCACGCGCATCGCGAGCACCCAGCATTTCCCTTGTTCCCGCCTGGCTGACAACGACTGCGGCCGGATGCTGGATGCGACGCTCCGTTGTTATGGCATAGAGCTTTTCGATGACCGAATCGATGCGTCCAACGGGTCGGACATCGTATTGCCGGCACACGCGGTCGGCAATCGCGGTCGGTGCAACAAACAACCCTGCACCACCTTGCCCGAATGTATTGAGTAGTGCTCCATCGTCGAATTCCCCGACGATTCGCGGATGCACTCGCTGAGCCTCGAACCATTGCTCCAGTGCCGGGCGAATTGCGACCTCCTCGCCTGGCAGAAGAAACGGCGCCTTGTCCAGGAGCGCCGGAAACGCTCCCTTCAGTGACTGCACGACTGAAGCAGCACCGAACACGGTTACGTCGCTGGAACCGAGCAAATGGTTATACGCGCGAACGTTCAGATCCGTGGGCATCGCGCGATCAGCGATCACCATATCAAGGCGGTGGACGGAAAGCTCGGCGAGCAGGGACACAAGGCGCCCTTCCCGACAGAACAGGCGTACTGCTTCATCCATGTGCAGAGCCGGCTCCACGACACGATAGGCAAGCGACTTCGGCACCGAGTCCGCAATGCCGATTCGAAAAGTAAGCGCGGTTCTGGCGCCGTCGCTACGCACGACGGATAGCAGTTCGCCCTCAAGGCTGAAGATTTCCTCCGCGTAACTGGCGATGCTGCGACCGATGTCCGTCACCTCCAGGCCGCGCCCGACCCTGCGGACGAGCCCGGTTCCGAGCGCATCCTCCAGTTCGGCCAGCTGGCTACTGATCGATTGGGGGGTCACATGCAGCAGCGCGCTTGCGCGCGCAATGCTCCCAGACGTGGCGACTGTCCAGAAATAGCGCAAGTGCTTGAAATTGATTGTTGCCATGTGCTTTTAATAGTCAGTTAAAAACTGATAATAAGTCAATTATATTAGATTTGTGTGATGTATTTCGAATTCCTAGAATCGCGCCTTGATCATCAGGCCAACACTGCGGAAACGCATCATGCAAATGGATTCTCAAGCAAGCGGCTTCACACTCACCGATGCATTCCGTGCTCATGCCGAACGCGGATTGCGCTTCTCCTTCGGTTCAATGCGTATTCCGTTGGCAACGCCAGTCCTGGCATCGAGCAATTGATCCGACAGCCGGGAAATCGAACATGCAAACGACTGTAAACTGGTCAGAAGCGGCGGTGCGCAACGCCGTTTTCAGCCTGGCTCTGGTTGTGAGTACGCCGGGGCTGGCGCAGAAACCAGTGGACCTCGATCTGGCGGCATTTCTGGCGCGGGTCGAGGCGCACAACCCGGAGCTGGTCGCCGCGCAGCAACAGCGCGCCATCGCCGACGCTGAATCGCAGGTTTCGCGCGCCTACCCCAACCCGGAGCTCGAACTCGGTACGGGACCATGGCGCTCGCGTGTCGGCGCTGCAAACGGGAACGCTTCAGGCATCGGCATCACGCAGGCGATCGAGTTGCCATCCGTACGGTCTTCCCGAATCGGCGCTGCCGATGCCGGCATTGCCTCGGCTGACGCCTATGTGAAGTCGGTGCGCTTGTCGATTGGCTTCCAGGCGCGGCAGGCCTACGCCGATGTGCTGCGCAGACAGGAGGACGTGCGCATCGCCCGCGAAAGCGCCGAATTGCTGGCGCAGACCAGCGACCGGGTGCTTAAGCGCGTGGAGGTGGGCGAGGCGCCACGCTTCGAACTGGTGCGGGCCGAGGCCGAAGCGCTGGTTGCGCAGAACGCGACTGAAACCAGCCGTCTGCGTTTGCAGGAAAGTCTCGCAACGCTCAGGAGCCTGACTGGAAACGCACTACCGACCCAGGTCGAACTGAGGGACGAACCGCAGGTCCCCGGCGAGGTGCCGCCGTTTGCGGCATTGCAGGCCGAAGTGGTCGCCGCGCATCCGACGCTACGCGGTCTTGCGGCCGAACAGGAGCGAGCGCGCCAGCACCTCGGCCAAGAGCGTGCGCTGCGCGCACCGCAACCGGCGATCCGGCTGTCGGAATCGCGCGACCCGGAAATGCGCTCGACGATGCTCGGGGTCACGCTGTCAATTCCCCTGTGGAACCGCCGCGAGGGTCAGGTGGCGAGGGCGCTGGCCTCGATCGAGCTCGCCGGAGCGCAGCTCGAGCAACAGCGCGTGCAATTGCTCCGCGAGCTCGACTCGGCGCAGGCACGCTTTTCGATTGCGCAGCGGAAGATCCAGACCTTCGAGGCCGGGCTGCTGCGCAGCGCAGAGACATCGTTGCGAGTTGCAGAGGCGGCCTACCGCTTCGGCGAGCGCAGCTTCCTTGAAGTGCTCGATGCACAGCGCACGCTGCGCATCGTGCGCAGCGACTACAACGGAGCGCAGTTTGATCGCCTTGCGGCATGGCTCGACATCGAGCGCCTGCGTGCGCGCAACCCTTTTGAGACGGACAGAAAATGAAGATATGCCGAATCGCGACCGTGTTCCCGCTGCTGGCGTTTCTGCTGGCGGCATGCGGGGAAAAAGCAGCCGAAAAGCCCGCCCAGGCGCGCGACCTGCGCGCAATCGAAGCGAACGCCGACCTGGCTGCACGCATAACGCTTGGCCAACCTGCCTTTGAAGAAGTTCGTGAGTTGCTACGGGTGCCCGGTCGGATCGAGGTCGACGAAACACGGTTTGCCCGTGTCGGCTCGACAGTGACCGGCCGCATCACCGACCTCAATGCGACTGTCGGACAGGAGGTAAAACGAGGACAGGTACTCGCCACCATCAACAGCACTGAGTTGTCGACCGCCCAGCTTGCGTACCTGAAGTCCCTGTCGCAACGCGGTCTGGCTGCACGTGCGGCCGCACGCGCCCAGCAGCTCGTCGAGGCCGATGTGATCGGAACCGCGGAGTTGCAGCGCCGACAGGCGGATCTGGTGCAGGCTGAGGCCGAAGTCGGTGCCGCGCGCGATCAGCTCAAGGTCCTCGGCATGGCCGGCGATACGATCGATAGGCTATCGCGGACGAGCACGATCACTTCGGTCACCCAGATCGTTTCAAGCGTCAGTGGAACCGTGATCGAGCGCAAGGTCACCGAAGGCCAGGTCGTGCAGCCGGCCGACGGTGTTTTTCTGATCGCTGACCTTTCCCGGGTGTGGGTGGTGGCCGACGCGCCCGAACAAAGCGCAGGTTCGCTGCGTGTCGGCGAGTCGGTGCAGGTCGAAATTCCCGCGCTGGGCAGCAGGCGCCTGCATGGCAGGCTGTCTTTCGTCAGCCCCATCGTGAGCCCGGAGACGCGTACGGTGCGCGCGCGCATGGAACTGGATAACAAGGATCGTGAATACAAGCCTGCGATGCTGGCTTCGGTGCTGATTCGCAGCGCGCCGCAACGGCGCCTGACGGTGCCGGCCGAGGCGCTGGTGCGCGAGGAAAACCGCGACTTCGTTTTTGTGCAGACCGGCAGCAATGCCTTCTTGCTGCGCGAGGTAACGCTCGGCATCGAACACGAAGGACGCCGTGTCGTGCAGGCCGGCCTTCGCGAAGGCGAGCGCATGGTGGTCGATGGTGCCTTTCACCTGAACAACGAGCGCCAGCGCCGTGCTCTGCAGGGTAGCTGAGGCGGACTTCGATGATAGACGCGATGGTACGGGCCGCGCTTACGCAGCGGCTGGTGGTGGCGGTGCTGGCGCTGATTCTGCTCGCCTTCGGCCTCAATGCTGCGCGCAAGCTTTCGGTGGACGCGTTCCCGGATGTCACCAACGTCCAGGTGCAGATCGCCACCGAGGCGCCGGGACGCTCGCCCGAAGAGGTCGAGCGCTTCGTCACGGTGCCGATCGAGATCGCCACCACCGGGTTGCCGGGCCTCGCAGAAATGCGCTCGCTGAACAAGCCGGGCCTGTCACTGATCACGCTCATCTTCTCGGATGCCACCGACGTCTACTTTGCGCGCCAGTTGGTGATGGAACGCCTGATCGAAATCGGCGGCCGGCTGCCGGCGGACGTGACGCCCGTGCTGGGCCCGGTATCGACGGCGCTTGGCGAGGTCTACCAGTACACGCTGGAGCGGCCCGACGACGGCAAGCGCGAACTGAGCAAGGCCGAACTTACAGAGCGCCGGACCGTCCAGGACTGGGTGGTGCGGCCGCTGTTACGCTCGATTCCGGGCCTCGCGGAGATCAACTCCACCGGGGGCTACGTGCGCCAGTACCAGGTGCTGGTCGAGCCCGACCGCCTGCGTTACTACAAAGTGTCGATGCGAGATGTGTGGCAGGCGCTGGCGCGTAATAACGCCAATGCCGGCGGCGGCGTGCTGCCACAAAAGGCCGAACAGTATCTGGTGCGCGGCATCGGTTTGGTGAAGGATCTCGAAGACATCCGCAACATCGTGCTCAAAGAGGTGCACGGCACGCCGGTCTACGTGCGCGACGTTGCCGAAGTGGCGTTTGGCGAAGAAGTGCGCTACGGCGCGATGATCAAGAACGGCGAGACCGAAGCGGTCGGCGGGGTGGTGATGATGATCCGCGCCGGTAACGCCAAGGAGGTGGTGACCCGCATCAAAAAGCGCGTCGCGGAGATCAACACCAAAGGCATGCTGCCCGGCGGCTTGCAGATCGTGCCTTACTACGACCGCTCCGAACTGGTCGACGCGGCGCTGTGGACGGTGACCAAGGTGCTGCTGGAGGGCATTTTGTTCGTGGTTATCGTGCTGGTGCTGTTCCTTGGCGACCTGCGCTCTTCGCTGATCGTGGTCGCCACGCTCGTGCTTACGCCGCTGGCGACTTTTATTGTCATGAACCGATACGGCCTTTCCGCGAACCTGATGTCGCTGGGCGGCCTCGCTATCGCCATCGGTCTGATGGTCGATGGCTCGGTGGTCGTCGTTGAGAATGCATTTACGCGGCTTGGGCAGGCGCGCGACGAAAGCCGGGTGCGCGTCATTTTCGAGGCCGTCAAAGAGGTCGCAACGCCGGTAATTTTCGGCATCGGCGTCATCATCGTGGTGTTTCTTCCGCTCATGACACTGCAGGGCATGGAAGGCAAGATGTTCGCGCCGCTGGCCTACACGATCGCCATTGCGCTCGGGATTTCCCTGGTCCTGTCGCTGACGCTGACGCCGGCGCTTGCGTCCTACCTGCTCAAGGGGGGCGCCGAGCACGACACGCGCTTCATTGCGTTCCTCAAAAAACACTACCTCGCGCTCCTCGGCCGCGCTCTCAACAATGAGAAAAAGACCGTGCTCGTCGCGGGCGTCCTGTTTGCGATGGCGCTTCTTACCGTGCCGTTCCTCGGCACCGCGTTCATTCCGGAGATGAAGGAAGGCTCGATTTCCCCCTCAATGGACCGTGTCCCCAACATCTCGATCGACGAGTCGATATCCATGGAGAGGGACGCGATGCGCCGGGTAATGGAGGTGCCGGGCGTCAAGCTGGCCGTTTCCCGCCTCGGTCGCGGCGAATCGCCAGCCGATCCTGCGGGGCCGAACGAGTCCGACCCGATCGTCAGTCTGAAACCGCGCAGCGAATGGCCATCGGGCTGGACCCAGGACAACATCGCCGCCGCAATCATCGACAAGCTGAAGTCCCTGCCGGGCGTGCAACTGGTCATGGCGCAGCCGATCTCCGACCGTGTCGACGAGATGGTGACTGGCGTGCGCTCGGACGTCGCGGTCAAGCTGTTCGGCGACGACCTGGACGTGCTGAAGGCCAAGGCCAACGAAATCGCCCGGATCGCCGGGGGCGTGCGCGGCTTGCGCGACCTGCGCGTCGAACGCATCGGCGGTCAGCAATACCTCACGGTCGCCATCGACCGCCAGGCGATTGCGCGCGCCGGCCTCAACGTCGCTGACGTGCAGGAGGTGATCGAAATGGCGATCGGCGGCAAGGTCGCAACCGAGATTTACGAGGGCGAGCGCCGCTTCTCAGCCGTCGTTCGGCTGCCGGAGCGGTTGCGCGACAGTGTGACCGAGATCCGCGAGATCATGCTGACGGCGCCCTCCGGAACGCAGGTTGCGCTCGACAGTCTTGCCCGGATCGGGATCATGGAGGGGCCAGCGCAGATCAGCCGCGAGACGGCCAAGCGCCGCATTGTTGTAGGCATCAACGTAAAGGATCGCGACCTCGGCGGTTTCGTCGCGGAATTGCGCGAGGCGGTTGAATCGCGCGTCCAGGTTCCCGAGGGTTACTACCTAGAATGGGGAGGCCAGTTCCAGAACATGGAGCGCGCACTCGGCCACCTCAAGATCATCGTACCGATAACGATCGGCGCGATTTTCTTCCTTCTGTTTTTGCTCTTCAATTCCCTGCGCTTCGCGACCCTGATCATCACCGTGCTTCCCTTTGCGTCGATTGGCGGCGTGGTCGGACTCGCCGTGAGCGGCGAGTATCTTTCGGTGCCGGCCTCGGTGGGATTCATCGCACTTTGGGGCATTGCGGTGCTTAACGGGGTAGTGCTCGTGACCTGCATCCGCAAACTGCGCGACGACGGCCTGCCGCTCGCACGTGCAGTCGTCGAGGGGGCCACGCAGCGCTTCCGGCCGGTCATGATGACTGCGACGGTTGCCATGCTCGGCCTGATTCCGTTTCTGTTCGCCGACGGCCCGGGGTCCGAAGTGCAGCGCCCGCTCGCCATCGTCGTCATCGGCGGGTTGATCACCTCGACGCTGCTGACGCTGGTCATGGTGCCGACACTTTATCGTTTCTTCGAGGAAAAAAGGATCGAGGCATGAAGGAAATCAAGGCGGTGATACAACCAGCGCGTCTGGCGCGGCTTCGCGAGGCCTTCCGCAAGCTGCCCGACTTCCCAGGCATGACGGTCTACCGCGCCGAGGGCTCGGGATATCACCCAGGCAAAACCGCTACGGCCGGAATCAAGGCTGAGTTGACCGATTATTCGGCACGAATCCGAATTGAGATTGTCACTTCGGACGCCGAGGCTGAGCGTCTTGTTGGAATCGTGCGCGAGGTCTGTCATACCGGGCAGGCCGGCGACGGCGTCGTCTGGGTCACGCCAGTGGAAGATTTCCTGCGTATTCGCGAGGCAAGCTGACACAAAAAGGAAAACTAAATCGCGAGAATTCGTTACGCGACGACAGCGGGGTCTGGCCTACAGACCTGCCAACCTGTTACTAGAGCCCGACGTGCCCCCTACTCCCACTCAATCAACAACGGCGCTTCTACGCCGTTGTTACGTGTAGACGTTTTTCCAGCGAGCAGCATTTCTACCGTCAGATCTACCGTCATCTGCATCTGATACCAAGAATTAGCATTCAGCATCTATCGGCATGTATCGCAGACTATCGACAGCCTGATGAATGTAACCCTTCAGGATCGGTCGGGGTCTATTTGTACCTATCGCCGGCGACGTTTTCCTCGTCCTGCAATCGTCGAACGCCCGGGTTCAGTTGCGCTTGTGAAACACCACGAGGTGCTGCCATGGCAAGGTGGCCACCGTGCGATCCCACACCAACGCGTGCACGGCGGCCTCGCGCTTGATCTGGACTTCGCTCATCTTGTGGAGTGCCTTGATCGGCACCTGCGGGTCTTCGGCCCGGTACTCGACGAACACGAGCAGACCACCCGGCTTGAGGGCGCGGACGATGCTGCCCAGCACCTCGTAAGGAAACGCCAGCTCGTGATACACATCGACCATGATGGCCAGGTCCACCGACGACGCAGGCAGCCTGACGTCGTCCTCGGCACCGAGCAAAGGCTTAATCTGTGTCAGTCCGCTTTGCCTCACCGTGCCTTGCAGCAGTGCCACCATTTCGGGCTGGACGTCGACCGCCATCACCTTGCCGCCGGGCGTGACAGCGGGCGCCATGCGCCGGGCCAGGTAACCCGTGCCTGATCCGATGTCGGCCACCACCATGCCGGGCTTGAGTTGGAGTGCTGCCATCAGCAGATCGGTGCGTTCCTCGCGCTCTCGCTCTTCGCGCTCGAGCCACGCGGCGCCCTGCCAGCCCATGACGCCGGCGATGTCGCGGCCCATGTAGCGTTTGCCGATGCCATCGGCGCCTGCCGGGACGCGGGTGTAGCGCTCGCCGGGCTTGCCTGCGTCGGCGAGCACCAGCGTTGCCATGCACAGAAGCAAGGCACCCAGCACCGCCGTCGACACGCTCCGCGCAATTCGATTCATGGTCCACCCCTCGCGTCCGGAGCAACCGGAGCTTCCCACTGCAGGTAGTTGCATCAGCGCACTGCCAACCAGATCTCATTGCGCCGCAGGAACCACGGCGTGAAGGGCGCGTTGTAGCGTGCCAGCACGGGCTCGCCTTGCGTGGGAACACCGGCCATTTGCAGGGCTGCCTTCAACTCGCCCAGGTGCTCGAGGTAGTTCGACTGCGACCAGGTGCCCGAATAACGGATGACCGCCCAGGTGCCTGCGGGCACCAGGCGCAGCTGCACGCGCGGGTCGATCGGCTCGGGCGCCGTCGCCAGCGTCACCCCCTTGGGCAGAACGAACTGCACCCGAATGCCGCCAGACACGGCAGCCTGGGTCACGGGCGCGGTCATGTCCAT
>JBBQVP010000076.1:0-19108 GCA_038211455.1 Burkholderiales bacterium | reverse complement strand
CTCGGGCAGGCCGAGCACGAACGCGGTCATCAGCAGGCGCTCGACGTGCGGGTTCTGGCTGGCAACGTATAAGGTATAGCTGTCGTCAGCGCGCGAATACATGCCGTTGACCGCGCGCGGCTCGATCGCGTTCGGGATCAGCCGGTTGTTGACGAGGTCGAGCTTCGACACATGCGCGGCCTTGGAAAACGCCGCGTCGCATGCGCCCTTGTCGCCGATCGCCCAGACGTAGCAGGTGTTGTTCGGCGCGATCTCGTGCAACTGCGGCGCGCCCTTGGCAGTGGCTTTGGCTGTCGAGGTCACCGAAGGCAGCACGCCGTAGTCCACGTCCACGAGCGCCGCGGCATCCTGGGCCTGGTCGACAGTCTCGGCAATCACCACCGCGACCTGGTCGCCGACGTGCCGGACCTTACCCTGCGCGAGCGAGGGGTGCGGCGGCTCCTTCATGGGCTGGCCGTCCACATCGGTAATCAGCCAGCCGCAGGGCAGGCCCCCGACCTGGAGGTCCTCGCCGGTGAACACGGCAAGCACACCGGGCGACTTCAGCGCCTTTTTCTTGTCGATCGACTTGATCGTGGCGTGCGCGTGCGGCGAGCGCACGAACGCGGCGTAGGACTGGTGGGGCAGGGTCACGTCGTCGGTGTACTGGCCTGCGCCAGTGAGGAACCGGTAGTCTTCCTTGCGCTCTATGCGGGCGCCGATCAGGGGTGCATTCATGCTTGTCTCCTGTTCTTACCAGTAGGAAAAACCTATTTCGCCATTGCCTTCGCGCCCGCCGCGATGGACTTCACGATGTTGTGGTAGCCGGTGCAGCGGCACAGGTTGCCTTCCAGGCCGTCGCGGATTTCCTGTTCGGTGATGTTCGCGCGACCTTTGACGAGGTCGATCGCGTTCATGACCATGCCCGGGGTGCAGAAGCCGCACTGCAGGCCGTGGTTCTCCTTGAACGCCGCCTGCATGGGGTGCAGCGTGCCGTCGGCGGTCGCGACCCCTTCGATCGTCAGGATGTCCGCGCCCTCGGCCTGCATGGCGAGCATGGAGCACGCCTTCACCGCATGCCCGTTCATGTGCACGGTGCAGGCGCCGCACTGGGCGGTGTCGCAGCCCACGTGGGTGCCGGTCAGGCGCAGCGACTCCCGGATGAACGTCACGAGGAGCGTGCGTTCCTCGACCTCCGCAGATGCCGGTTTGCCGTTGACGGTCATGGAAACTTTGATGGACATGCGACCTCCTTCTTTCTCGGATGGGTAATGGTCTTCTTGGTTGGATCCCGCGGGCACTTGCAGATGCCCCGTGCCCGGCGCGAGTTCAGCGGGATGCTAGCGCACGCGGTTTGCACCCGCAACCGTTGACAGTTTGTGGATAACACCAAACCTCCAGGCCGGGGTTTTGCTGCGGCGCGTCAGCGACAGGGGGGCGCCAAGAGGGTGGGATCCGGCGAGCCCGGCCCTGTCTCGCCTAAAGGATCGCCTTTGCACGCACCAGCACGTGCTCGAGCGCGGTCGCGCCGAGGTCCATGTCAGCCGTCGTGATGTCAAGGGAGGGCGCCAGCGTGATGACATTCTTGTAATACCCGCCGATGTCGAGCACCAGTCCCATGTTATTGCGCGGCCCGAGCGGCAGTCCGCCATCGAGGCCGATCTGGAACATCCGGTCCGCGAGCCGCCGGCTGGGGGTGAAGCCGTCGGCTTCGCACAGTTCCATGCGCAGCGCGAGCCCCAGGCCGTCCACGTCGCCGACTTCCCTGTGGTTGGCCTGGATGCGGCGCAGCTTGTCGAGGAAGTAGACGCCCTTGCGCATCACCCCGGCGTTGTAGTCGCCGGCTGCGAAGATCTTCATTACCGCGAGGCCGGTGGCCGTGCCCAGCGTGTTCGAGGCAAAGGTCGAGTGCGTGGAGCCCGGTCCGAACACCGCAGGGTTGATGAGTTCTTCCCGCGCCCAGATGCCGGAGATCGGGTTCATGCCGTTGGTAAGGGCCTTGCCGAAGACGATGATGTCGGGCTGAGTGTCGAAATGCTCCATCGCCCACATCTTGCCGGTGCGATGAAAGCCCATCTGGATCTCGTCGTCGACAAGCAGGATGCCGCGCTCCTTGCAGATCTTCGCCAGCCGCCGGAAGTAATTCTTCGGCGGGATGACATAACCGCCGGTGCCCTGGACCGCTTCGACGAAGAAGGCGCCGAACTCCGAGCGGCCGGTCTTGGCGTTCCACGCGCCGGTGTACTCGTGCGCGAACATGCGCTCGAATTCGTCGATGCAATGGTCTTCGGTCTGGGCCGCATTGCCGCGGAACGGCGAGCGGAAGGTGTAGGGAAAAGGTATGAACTCGGC
The DNA here is from genome assembly GCA_038211455.1 of Burkholderiales bacterium. Classification (GTDB taxonomy): domain Bacteria; phylum Pseudomonadota; class Gammaproteobacteria; order Burkholderiales; family SG8-39; genus SZAS-79. The sequence continues at coordinate 16,777 of JBBQVP010000076.1, read as the reverse complement.
ACGATCGGCGAATTCGCCAAAGGCCTCGCGATAGCGGTACGAGGACGTGATCGCGGAAGCGCCCAGCGTGCGGCCGTGGTAGCCGCCCTGGAAGGCCAGCATGTGCTGCCTTCCGGTTGCCTTGCGCACGAGCTTGAGGGCGTCTTCGACCGCCTGCGCGCCACCGACGTTGAAGTGCACGCGGCCCGGCATCCCGAAGCCGCGCTGCACGCTGTCGCAGATCATTTCCGCAAGTTCGATCTTTTCGCGGTGCAGGTACTGGCAGGCGAGCTGGGGCAGCCGCTCCATCTGCGCACGCAAGGCTTCGGTGACCAGGGGATTCGCGTAGCCGAGGTTGACCGCCGAGTACCACATCTGCAGGTCGAGGTATTCCTGGCCGTACAGGTCGTACAAGTAGCTGCCCTCGCAACGGTCGAAGAACTTCGGATGTTCGGCGTAGTGGACCGTGTCGCCGTGCGAACAGAAGCGGGCTTCCTTTTCGAGGAGGGAACGTTCTTCCTCCCGGATCAGGTCTGTGTGCATTTCGGGGGATGGGTTGTTCATCTACCTGGACCGGGTGGTGGTTGAAGTGTCTACCAAGCGATTGCATGCGAAGCGATTGCATACGACAGGAACGGCGGATAACATTCGCGCCCCGCCAGCGCGGATGTGTTTCGTCCGCATTTTCCCAAGGGCGCCGCGGCAGCTTACCTACGGAAACTTGCATATGCCTGTCGAATGGGCGTGGCTTGAATTACAGCGTCCCGTCGCACTCGCGGACCGCGGATTGTTCCTGCGCGCTGAGGGCGACTGCATGGTCATGCTGCTGCACGGGCTGACCGGAACCCCGACCGAACTCGGCTACGTCGCCTATCACCTGCAGTATCGCGGCCGTTACGCGGTCAACTGCCCCAGGCTTGTGAACCACGGCCAGCCCCTGAGCGTTCTCGCCCGCACAACCGGCGAACAACTGTACGAATCCGCGCGGCAGGCCTTTATGGAGGCGCGGGCCGCCGCTCGCGAAAAGGGTGTCCCGCTGGTCATCGGCGGCCTGTCGCTGGGCGCAATCCTTTGCCTGATGCTGGCGGCCGAATTCCCGGAGGATGTTGCCGGCGTGGCCTGCCTTTCGCCCACACTCTTTTACGACGGCTGGAATGTGCCGTGGACCCACCGGCTCCTGGCGCTCGTCGATTACACGCCGCTAAAGTACTTCGCGTACTTCCGCGAAAGCGCTCCATTCGGCCTGCGGGACGAGGCGCTGCGCGAAAAAATTGCGGCCCAATACGACAAGACCTCGATCCACGACAGCGACAGCGCGGCGACGCTGGGGTACGCGCATTTCCCGGTGCGCCTGTTCTGCGCGATGCGTCCCCTGATCGCGCGCTGCAAGCGCAGCCTGCCGCGGGTGTCGTGTCCCGTGCTGCTGGTACAGGCCGAGCGGGACGACATGACCAGTCCGAAGAACGCGCAATACATTTACGACCGTGTCGGTTCGACGCAGCGCGAACTGGTGTTGCTCAAGCAGTCCTACCATGTCGTGACCGCGGACCTGGAGCGCGCGGCAGTTGCGACGCATGTCCAGCGCTTCTGCGCAGCGGTTGTCGCGCAGCGCGGGGCAGGGCAGGTCGCAGATCCGGCGACGCCGGCGGCAGCCGATGCGTAAACCGGTCCTGTGCTTCGATTTCGACAACACCATCACGCGTGGTGATCTGCTCGACCTGCTGATCGAGAAGTATTCGCCGGACGACAGGTGGCGCGCGTGGGAGGCGGCCTGGTCGCGCGGTGAGCTTTCGACGCGGGACTGCCTGCGAATGCAGGTTGAGAGCATGCAGGTGTCGCGCGAAGAGCTATTCGCGCATCTCGATACGGTCCGCATCGATCCGGCCTTTGCGCGCATCGTCGACTGGGCAAGTTCGCTCAGCGTGGATGTGATCATCGTGAGCGACAGCTTTCAGCCGATCATCGAGCGCGTCCTGCGCGCCAACGCGATTGAAGGGGTGCCGGTGCATGCGAACTCCCTCGCGTTTTCCGCCGGCCGCCTGGTTCCCGCATTCCCGTTTTCCGATCCTGCGTTTCCGCGCTCGGCCAATTCGAAGGTGCGGCACCTTGCGCCTTACCGGGAGCACACCAAGATCTTCGCCGGGGACGGGCGCTCCGACCTCGATGCGGCGCTGGCCTCGGACGTTGTTTTTGCGAAGGATGCCTTGGCGAAAGAACTCGAGGCGCGCGCAGTCGCGTTCAGGCGGTTCGATACGCTGGATCCGATGCTCGCTTACCTCGGGGATTCGGGCGCCACGCCGCAACCCTGACGCGTCAAGTCGACGCCGCTGGGTCTCGCTGCAGCACTACCCCCGCGAGGATCAGCGCAATCCCGGCCGCCTGGCCAGGGTTGAAGGTCTCGCCGAGAAGCATCCAGCCGCACAGTGGCACGAACACGTAGACCAGGGCCGTGGCCGGAAAGGCCGCACTGAGCGGGCTTGCCTGCAGGATGGCAAGCCAGAGGACGAACGTCGCGAGGTAGCCCGCGAGGGACACCCACACCAGCCAGGACGACAATGCTGCCACGATCCACTCCGGACCGAACGGCAGGGCGTCCAGCCGGTCGCCGGCAAGCTTCATCACGACCTGGATCGCGACATCGAGCGCGATCAGCAGCACCCAGGTGGCGTACAGGCGGGCGCGTGGCGAGGCGTTCATGCGGCGCCCGGCTCAGGCTTCCCGAGGTCGGGGTCGTAACGGTCTGCGGCAAGCAGCGGGCTGGCCAGCCGCAGCACGCAATTCAGGAGCCGGTTGCGATGGCGGAAATAGAGCCAATTGGGACGCAGTTCGCTGCCCAGGCGGAGCTTCATCGCGTAGGCCGTCTGCCCGGTCTGCAGGACCGGAATCGACCGCTCGAGGCAATAGCGCACGTTGTTCATCCAGCTGAGCACGTACAGGTTGAGGGTGCGCGAAAGCGGCGCGCTGAAGCCGATGAACTTGTCGATGAACACGCGCCCGGTGTGCAGGCACAGGTTGAATGCCACCAGTTGCGCATCGTGCACGTACGCAAACACAACCGCGGCAGATTCAGGATCGACCAGCACCGCGCGAAAGTAATCCGGCGTGAGCGCTTCGAACTGGTCGAAATCGACCGCTGAGTCGCAGCGCTGGTTCTCGTAGAGCTGCATGATCTGCGGCACCAGTTCGAGGGCTTGCTGTCCACGGCGGACGTCGACGTGGACCAGCGGCTGGCTCTTGAGCTTGCGCCGCACTTCGCGCCGCGCGCCGGGCGACAGGGATGCCAGATAGCCCTCTTCGCCGCCCGGCGGGAGTGCGAGGGTCGCGTTCGGCAGGCTGGGCTGGCGCGCAAAACCTGCCTCCGCGAAGGCTGCGGCCAAGCCGTCGCCAAGGTCGGCGTCCGCCATGTCCTTGGCCGCGACCAGGCCGATGCCCTCGGCTGCGGCAAACGCGTCGAGGCCGGCGAGCAGGCTCGCCGCGAGCGGCGCGCGGCGGGCGGCGGGCAGGCCAGGCGCGAATCCGAGGTGGCAGCGGTCGGCGTGGGGCGACCCCAGGCACGCGAGACGCAGCGTCAGCAGGCCGCCGAACAGCTTCAGCAGCGGCGCGAGAGCGGTTCTCAGGCGACCCTGGATCGTGGTGTCGAGGCGATATCGGGTGATGAACCCGGGAACCACGCAGATCGCGCGCCCGGCCTCCCATGCCGCGAAATAGACCCAGGCGAAGCCGGGCAGCCGCGACGCCTCGATGGCGCGGTAGTACGCCCAACCCTCGGGATCTCCGGGGAAACAGGCGTCCCAGTCCGCCTGAGGAATCTCTTCGATCGAGCGGTGCGCCTCGACGGCAACCGGAGGTCCGGGCGCGTTCAAGGCGGCGGCCGGGTCCGCGCGCTTCATGCGCTTGCCCCGAGCACGGCGATCCCGGCGCAGATCAGGCCGATCCCGACCCAGCGGCGCGGCGGCACCGCTTCTTTGAGGTACACGCGGGTCGCCAGCAATACCGTGATGTAGCTGATGCTCTCGAGCGGGAACGCGATGCTCAGCGGCAGCTGGCCGAGAATCCGGATCCAGACCAAGAACTCAACCACGTGGATGGCCACGCCCCACCAGATCGTCGACGACGACAGCGCGCGGCGCAGGGTCCCGAATCCGAACTGGGCTTCCCCCGCGTCGATCGCATCGATGCCGCGCTTGAACAGGACCTGGCCGATGACTTCGCTGGCGGTCCACAGGGCGAGGAGCAGGACGAGCTCGGGCGTCACGGCAGGATCTCGGCCAGCGTGCCAACCAATGCGCGGTTAGTGCGGTCGTTGCGCGCGAGTGTGGCACCCGAGGGGGGGCGTGCCGCCGGGTGATCGAGCCAGGCGGCGACCCGCTTGATCGGGTCTGCGAATCGCGGCGGCGAGTATTCACCGCAGACATCGACCCCTGCGATGCGGCGCTGCGCATTGATGCGCCGCAGAGCCGCAAGCAGCGCATCCAGCGGCATCCCGCCCTGGTCCCAGTTGGTGGCGGCATCCTCCGGCCGCAGCACGTCCTTGTCGATCGTGACCCACACGGAGTCGGTGGTCAGCCGCGCAAGCAGCGAGTCGAGAAATCCGTTCCAGTCCGCGTCCGCGAGGCAGGCCCACACCAGGTGGTTGCCGATGCGCTTGCGGCCGGGACCGTCCCCGATCTTCCCCCAGACCCGCGAAGGCGGCGCGCGCCATGGGTGTATTTCGAGCCGTCCCGATTGCAGCGCTGCCAGGTTCCCGCCCTTGAACTGGGGGCGCTCGAGGTCATCGCTGCAAATGCCCAGCGTAATCACACGGGCAACCTGTTCAAGCTCGAGCGCGCGGTTGACCCATCCCCCGCAATTGTTGGCGGCCGGGGCGCGCACCCAGTCGGGATGGTTGTCGAAATGGATCACGGTGAGCGGATCTGTGCTTGCGGAAATCAGGGTCGTTGCGAGGTGGTGGTAGTCGCCGGAGCCGTAGAACGTGACGAGCGGGCCGACGCCCGGCGGGGAGACGCAACTCCGCAGGCGATCCGCGAGCTTGCGCATGTTCTGCCGGGTGGCCCACAGTCGCAACGCACCTTCCTCCCGGCGCAGGTCGATCGACTGCGCACGCTGTGCCGCCAGCAGGTGGGCAAAGCCGGGCTGCAGCGGCAGGGAGCCGTCGATATCCAGAATGCGCAGACGCAACCTATTGCTCCTGGCGGTCGATCGCCCGGTGATTCGCACGGGGATCCAAGGCGTCCAGTCGCGGAGTCGTTGAGCGGGGCGCGCGTATTGTATTGTGACTATTGTGACTTTGCTGACTTGCAATCGCAACACGGCTTACAATCCGCATCCCGTTCATTCCGGCGCCAGTTTCGAGACAGCTTGTCGCAAGCTCTTGGCAAAGACCGATTGCTAGTGTCCCGTCCCCGCGTGTCCAAAGGCCTCGTGTGTTCAAGCACCGTCTTGTAGCTGCAGCGCTTTCGGTTCTGGCTGTATCGGCCAGCTGGAACGTATGCGGACGGGATCTCGCGCTTTCCGAAGTGGAGCAGCTCGTTGCCCGTTCGAACCGCGAGGTGCTTGCCGCGCAGCGCGCGGTCGAATCGGCGAGCGCTGGCATCCGGCAGGCCGACGTGCGGCCCAACCCGGTGGTCTCCTACAACGCGTCTGGCATTGGTAACAATCCCGGAATCGGCCCAGGTTCGTTGGTCAACAAACGCATCGACAGCACGTTTCGCGTCGACCAGGTGCTTGAACGGGGTTCGAAGCGGGAACTGCGCGTCGATGCCGCGCAGGAGCTCGAGCGCGCGGCACGCAGCGATGCGCGCGAGGTGCTGCGCCAGCAGTCGCTTGCGGCCCGCAGCGCCTACGTGGACCTGCAGCAGACGCAGGGCAAGGCCGACATCCTGGCCGGAACGGCGGCGCTCTACCAGCAGAGTTACGCCGCGGCGCAGGCGCGCCTCAAGGCCGGGGACCTCGCGGCCGCCGATGTGGCCCGGGTGCAGGTCGATTACGAGCGGGCGCAGAACGACCAGCGCCAGGCGAAGGGCGAACTTGCGCGTGCGCAGATTTCGCTGGCCTACCTGCTGGCCGATGAGCAGAGCGCTGCCGGCTTGCATGCAACCGACCCCTGGCCCGTGGTGGACGCGGCCGATGCAGACACCGGCCCGGAGGCGATCGCTCGGTACGTCGAAGCGCGGCCGGACGTAGAGGCCGCGAAGGCGCGGATCGAGGCGGCAGACAAGCTGCGCGACCTCGCGCGCAGCCAGCGCACCCGTGACGTTTCGGTCGGGGCGCAGTTCGAGCGTTACCCGGGCTCGCTGCCGGTCAACAGCGTCGGCTTTGGCGTCGCAGTGCCTTTGTTCATCGGCAACGACTTCTCCGGAGACATACAGCGCGCCGAAGTGGACCGCTACGCGGCGCTCGACGCGCTTGAGAAGGCGCGCGCGATTGCGGCGACTGAGATCTCCCGCGCGACTGCCGATCTGCGTGCAGCGGGCGAGCGCAGCGCGCGATACGAAGGTTCGCTCCTGGCGGCCGCCAAGCGCTCCGCGGACGCTGCGGAATTCGCGTTCAAGCGTGGCGCGACCTCGGTGCTCGATCTGCTCGATGCGCGCCGCACGCTGAGCAGCGTGCAGCTGGAAGCGCTGGGCGCGCGTGCCGATTACGCGCGCGCGCTGTATGCGTTCCGCGCCAGCGTGCAGGCGACCGGCATGCAGCAGCCGGCGAGATGAGACTTTCGGCGCAAGATCAGGTGAACGCGGCTACGCCAAAGCATGTGGGCTGGATCCGCCGTGCGTTGCTCGCGGCGTCGATTGCAGCGCTGGTTCAGGGCTGCAGCGAGCCGGCCGGGGAAGTCAAGGCGCCACAGGCGACGATCAGCGAGGACACGGTCGAATTCCCCGCCGGTAGCAACCAGCTGGCGTCAATCGTAACCGCGGAGGTGAAGCCGCGCGGCGATTCGCTCGTCCGGCTCAACGGCCGCATCGTGTGGGACGAAGAGAGAACCGTGCGGGTGCTGCCCCCGCTGGCCGGGCGGGTGCTCTCCGTTGCGGTGCGTGCCGGGGACGCGGTGCGCCCCGGGCAGTCCCTGGCGCTGGTGTCGGCGCCCGATCTCGGCCAATCGCAGGCGGACGCGCGCAAGGCGGAGCAGGACCGGGCGCAGGCACAAAGGAGCCTCGCCCGCCTGGAAGAATTGCACGGCGCGGGCGTCGCGCCGGCCAAGGACCTGCAGGCCGCGCAAGCGGACCTCGCGCGCGCCGATGCCGAGCAGGCGCGCACCGCCGCGCGCCTGGCGATGTACGGAGCGAGCGCGGGCGCGATCGACCAGCGCTTTGCGCTGCGCACGCCGATTGCAGGCGTGGTGGTCGAACGCAACCTGAGTGTCGGGCAGGAACTGCGTCCCGACCAGGCGCTCGAGCGTGCCCCGTTCGTCATTTCCGACCCGGCGCACCTGTGGTTCGTCCTCGATGTGGCAGAGGCCGATGTGGGCGTGTTGAAGGCGGGCGCGAAGGTGGTGCTGCGCTCGCCGCTCTTGGGAGAGGAGAGCGCGACCGGCACGGTGGTGCACGTGGCCGACGCGGTGGATCCGCAGACGCGCACCGTCAAGGCGCGTGGCACGGTGGAGAACAGGGACCGCAGGCTCAAGGCAGAGATGTTCGTCACCGCGGAACTGAAGGTCGCCTCGGCGCCGGGCCTGGTCGTGCCCGCCAACGCGGTCTACCTGCGCGGCGACCGGAATTTCGTCTTCGCCCAGACTGGCGCGGGCCGGTTTACGCGCAAGGCGGTGCGTCTGGGCACCGCGTTCAACGGGTCGCAGGTGGTGCTCGATGGACTCGGGGCCGACGAGAAGGTCGTCGTCGATGGCGCGCTGCTGCTGCAGCGCATGCTCGCCGGAAGGCGCTAGTACCGGCTCGACCGGCGCGTTGCGATGATCCGCAGAATCGTCTCTTTTTCCCTCTACCAGCCATTGTTCATCGTGCTGGGAGTGGTGTTGTTCATCGGTGCCGGCATCGCCGCCTTCAACTCGCTGCCGGTAGAGGCGTTCCCCGATGTGACCGACACCCAGGTGACGGTCATCACGCTGTACCCGGGACGCGCCGCGGAAGAAGTCGAGAAGCAAATCACGGTGCCGCTTGAAGTGGCCCTCTCCGGCCTGCCGAACTCGGTACGCATGTTCGCGCATACCCAGTTCGGCCTTTCGTTCATCATCATCACATTCGATGACAAGGCGAACGGCTATTTTGCGCGCCAGCAGGTCGTCGAGCGGCTGCGTGAGATTGACCTGCCGCCGGGCGTGCAGGCCGAGTTGGCGCCGTTTTCGACCGCTGTCGGCGAAATCTACCGCTATCGGCTGAAGGCGGAAGGGGTCTTGCCTACCGACCTGCGGACCTACCAGGACTGGATCGTGCTGCGCCAGCTAAAGCAGGTGCCGGGCGTGGCAGACGTCGTGAGCCTGGGCGGTCTGATCAAGCAGTACGAGGTGCACCCGGACGCGGCGCGGATGCGCGACTACAAGGTCACACTCGGGCAGCTCTCGCAGGCGATCCAGCGGGGCAACGCCAACGCGGGCGGCAGCTATGTCGAACAAGGCCGCCAGCAGTACCTGATCCGAGGAATCGGTCTCTTTACCGGCCCGCAGGATATTGCCGACGTCGTGGTCGCCGAGCGCAACGGGGTGCCGGTGCTGGTGAAGGATATCGCCACGGTGGCGGTCGGCGCGGTGCCGCGGCAGGGGATCAGCGGTCAGGACGACGAGGACGATGTGGTGACCGGCGTGGTGCTGATGCGCCGTGGCGAGAACCCGTCCACCGTGCTGAAGGGCGTGCGCGAGAAGGTCGACCTGCTCAATTCGAGCCGCCTGCCGCCAGGGGTCAGCGTGGTGCCGATCTACGACCGCACCTGGCTGATCAGCAAGACTCTGAAGACCGTGTTCACGAACCTGCTCGAGGGCGCGCTGCTGGTGTCGATCGTGCTGTGGCTGTTCCTGGGCAACCTGCGCGCGGCCGTGATCGTCGCGCTGACCATCCCGCTGGCGCTGCTCGCAACATTCCTCGGCCTGACCTGGGTGGGGATTCCCGCCAACCTGTTGTCACTCGGCGCGATGGACTTCGGCATCATTGTCGACGGCGCGGTCATCGTGGTCGAGAACGTGTTCCGCAAGCTGTCGGACGCCAGCCACGGCGGCAAGATTCTTGAGGAGGGAAAGCGCAAGCACATGATCCTTGAGGCAGCAGTCGAGGTCGGGCGGCCGACGCTGTTCTCGATGCTGATCATCATTGCAGCGCACATCCCGATCTTCACCTTGCAGCGCCACGAGGGCCGGATCTTCGCGCCCATGGCGTACTCGGTGGTTTCGGCGCTGGTCGGGGCGCTGGTGCTGTCCCTCACGCTGGTGCCGCTGCTGTGTTCGGTTATGCTGAAGAAGAACCTGCCTGAGAAGGAGAATTTTCTCGTCCACGCGGCGCGCAGCGCCTACGAGCCCGCGCTCGCCTGGGCGCTCGGCCACAAGAAGACCGTGCTGGCGGCCGCGGTGCTTTCGCTTGCTGCAAGCCTCGCGCTGGTGCCGCGACTGGGCACCGAGTTCCTGCCCGAACTCAACGAAGGCTCGATCTGGGTCAACGTACAGTTGCCCAACAGTGTGTCGGTCAGCGAGGCGCAGGCGCTGACCCACAAGGTGCGAGACGCGATCCGCAAATCGCCGGAAGTCGTGAGCGTGACCTCCAAGTCGGGGCGTCCGGACGATGGAACCGATCCCAAGCTGATCTCGATGGCCGAGTTCCTCGTCGACGTGAAGCCCGAGTCGGAGTGGAAGCGCAAGATCGACAAACCGGCGTTGCTGCGCGAAATGGAGCTTGCGGTCTCGCGCATCCCCGGCATCACACCTTCGTTTTCGCAGCCGATCCGCGACAACGTGCTCGAGTCGATATCGCAGATCGACGGCCAGATCGTGATCAAGGTGTTCGGCGATGACCTCGACGTGCTTGCCGCGCAGGCGCGCGCCATCCTGAAGAACGTGGAGTCGGTGCCCGGCGTGGCGCGCGCGTTCGTTGATCGGCTGGGTGAATTGCCGCAGATCCAGGTGAAGGTGGAGCGGGCCCGCGCGGCGCGCTATGGCCTGAACGTGGCGGACATCCAGGACGTGATCGAGACCGCACTCGGCGGAAAGTCGGTGACGCAGATCTGGGAAGGCGAGCGCCAGTTCGCCGTGGCGGTGCGACTCGACGAGGCCGAGCGCTCGCTGACGCGCATGCAGGGCCTGCTGGTGGCCACCCCCTCAGGTGCCTACGTGCCGCTGTCCGAGGTCGCGACGTTCCGCACCGTCAGCGGAAGCATGAACATTGCGCGGGAGAACGGCCGCCGGGTGTACGCCATCGGCGTGTTCATCCGTGGCCGAGACATGGGCAGCGTGGTTTCCGACATGCAGGATCGGGTCGCGAAAAACGTCCGCCTGCCCGCTGGATACGACGTCACCTGGTCGGGCGAGTTTGAGAACCAGGAGCGCGCAATGGCGCGGCTCTCGGTGATCGTGCCGATTTCGATCCTGATCATTTTTCTGATCCTGTTCGACGCGTTCAAGTCGTTCCGCAATGCGCTGCTGATCATCGCCAACATCCCGTTTTCGCTGATCGGCGGCATCTGTGCGTTATGGATCACGGGGATTTACCTTTCGGTCTCGGCAGCCATCGGGTTCATCGCGCTCTTCGGGCAGGCGGTGCTCAACGGCGTGGTGATGGTCACGCTGTTCAATGACCTTCGGCAGCACGGGGTCTCGCCCGAGGAGGCTGTGAAAACGGGGGCTTTGCTTCGACTGCGCACGATCCTGATGACCGCGCTGCTCGCCTCGCTCGGCCTCCTCCCGATGGCGCTTTCGCACGGCATCGGCGCGGAAACGCAGAAGCCACTCGCCGTGGTGGTGATCGGCGGACTGGTGAGCGCGACGCTCCTGACTTTGTTCGTCCTGCCGGTGCTGTATGTAATTTTTTCAAGGGTGCGCGGCCGTCGCCACGAGCCGGCTGAGGCGCCCGCCGAAACCTGAGCGGGAAGCGGCACGTTGGTAGCGCGGGTGGTGGTCAGCCCGCCGCAAGCCACGCTTAAGACTGCCGCAAGAGCGATACACGAAAATGGCGCTCCTTTTGGAGCCGCCGGATGCGCAGGATCCTCATTGTCGTTGCCGCGTTGCTGCTTGTTGGCGGCTTTGTCCTCGGTGCGTGGTGGGGTGGGCGCTCCGGTGGCGCGCCGGTTGCCGCGGCCAGGGCCGAAACCCGTGAGCCGGACGTACTCCGATTCGGGGCCGGGGCGCCGCAACTTTCCATGCTGCGAATACAGCCCGCGCCTGCGATGCCGGTGCCGCTGGCCGAGCCACTGAACGCGCGAATCGTGTTCGACGAGGGTGCCACCGCACGGGTCTCGAGCCCCGTGCCCGGGCGCATTGTCAGCCTGTCGGCGCAGCCAGGCGATGTCGTCAGAGCGGGCCAGCCGCTCGCCGTGATCGACGCACCCGAACTGGGCACGGCGCAGGCGGATCTGGCGAAGGCGAAGGCCGACGAACGGCGCAAGGCGCTGGCGTTCGAGCGCGCCGGCGAACTGTTCAAGGGCGAAGTTCTTGCGCGCAAGGACTTCGAGGCGAACGAGGCCGACCTGGAGCAGGCGCGTGCGGAAACCGGGCGTGCCGCGCTTCGCCTGGCCAACCTGAACCCGCGCAGCGCAGCGCTTGACGGGCAGCGGATGCTCCTGGTTTCCCCCGTGGCCGGCGTCGTCGCCGAGCGCAAGGCAAACCCCGGCATGGAAGTGCGTCCCGACCTGCCTGAGCCGCTATTTGTCGTGACAGATCTGAATCGGGTGCAGGTGATGGTCGATGTGCCGGAAGCGCACCTGTCCAAGATCGCGCCCGGCCACAAGATCGCAGTGCAGGTCGATGCCTATCCGGACGAGCGCTTCGCCGGACGCGTGGAGCGTATCGTGCCCGGTGTCGATCCGGCGACACGCCGCGTGCAGGTGCGCTGCTCGGTCGGAAACACGGCCGGCCGGCTGAGGCCGGAGATGTACGCGCGGGTGACCCTGCTCGCGGACGAGAACCGAACCGCGGTGAGGGTTCCCAATTCCGCGCTGGTCACCCAGGGGGTGCAGCACTTCGTGTTCGTTGAACGGTCGCCCGGCGTCCTGATGCGCCGCAAGGTCGAGCTTGCGATCCAGGATCGAGAGTACAGCTACCTGGTTTCCGGGCTTGCGCCAGATGAGCGCGTCGTGACTTCCGGCGCACTTTTGCTCGCCTCCGAACTCGCCTCCGGGCAATAGCGTGCTTGAGCGCCTCGTAACGTTCGCGCTCACCCAGCGGGTGTTCGTGCTCGTGTTGACCTTTGCGCTGTTCGCCTTTGGGCTGCGCGCACTGGACAACCTGCCGATCGAGGCATTTCCGGACGTGCAGGACGTCCAGGTTCAGGTCGTTACGCAGTACCCCGGGCAAGCGCCCGAAGAGGTCGAGCGCGCGGTGAGCCTGCCGATCGAGCGCGAGATGTCCGGCGTGCCGCGCCTGACGCAGTTGCGCTCGGTGTCGATCACCGGACTTTCAGTGGTCACGCTGACCTTTGCCGACAGGACCGATGACTACTTCGCGCGCCAGCAGGTACTCGAGAAGTTGCAGACCGTGAACCTCCCGGCGGGTGTCCAACCGGGGCTCGGTCCGCTGACTACCGCAGTCGGCGAAGTCTATCGCTACGTGCTGGAGGCGCCCGCAAGTATGCCGGCCACCGAGGTCCGCGCCATCCAGGACTGGCAGGTGCGACCCGCGCTGCGCATGCTGCAGGGCGTGGCCGATGTGGTGTCGTTCGGCGGCGAGGTCAAGGAGTACCACGTGCAGGTCAACGCGTTTGCGCTCAGGCGCTACGGGGTGACCCTCGACCAGGTGAGCCAGGCCGTGGCCGCGAACAGTGCGAATGCAGGTGGCGGGCTCCTGCGCCGCGGCGACGAGGCGCTGGTGGTGCGCTCGATCGGCCTGTATTCCTCGCTCGACGACTTGCGAAATACGGTGATCGCGGCTCGCGGCGGACGCACGATCCTGGTATCCGACGTCGCGCAAGTTGCGATCGGACGGCGCCCCCTTTCGGGAATGGTCGCCTGGAACGGGCAGGACAGCGTGGTCGAGGGCATCGTCCAGATGATCAAAGGCAACGATGCCGCCAAGGTGGTCGAAAACCTCAAGCGGCGCGTCGATGAGGTCCAGAAGAAACTGCCGCCCGGCGTGCGCATCCGGCCAATCTACGAGCGTACGGAGCTGATTCACCACACGGTACTCACGGTCGTCGAGAACCTTGCGGTCGGTGCCGCGCTGGTCATCGGCATCCTGCTGGTCTTCCTTCGCAACTGGCGCGCTGCGCTGATTGTGGGTGCCGTGATACCGCTATCGCTGCTGTTCGCGTTCATCCTGATGGACGCACGCGGCGTCTCGGCGAACCTGATTTCACTGGGTGCAGTCGACTTCGGCATCATCATCGACAGCGCGGTGGTGCTGGTAGAGGCGCTGATGGTCAAACTTGCGCTCGCCAAGGCCGATTTGGTGCCACAGCATCATACGTATGGCCACCGCCTGCACTTGCTGAAGAACACCGTGGTCGAACTCGGCCACCCTATCCTGTTCTCCAAGGCAATCATCATCACCGCCTTTCTGCCGATCTTCACGTTTCAGCGCGTCGAGGGAAAGATCTTTTCGCCCGTTGCACTTACGCTGTCGTTCGCGCTGGCGGGCGCATTGCTGCTTACGCTGACGCTGGTGCCGGCGCTCCTGTCGTGGGCGGTGCGTGGCGACGGGATGGCCGAAAAGCACCTTGCCTGGCTTGACCGCCTGAAGGCGAGCTATCGCAGCATGCTCGGCTACACGATCCGGCGTGGCCGCACGGTCGGCGCCGCTTCGCTCGTCGTTTTGGGTGTCGCACTATTGGCCGCGCCCTTGCTCGGTACCGAGTTCCTCCCCAAGCTCGACGAGGGCAACATCTGGCTGACGATCACGCTGCCCTCGGCCACCGCGCTCGACAAGACCAAGGAGGTCGAGCGCAACGTGCGCGCCATCCTGAGGACCTATCCGGAGGTGAAACAAGTGATCACCCAGGTTGGCCGGCCGGACGACGGCACCGACCCCAAAGGGCCCAACAATCTGGAGATTCTCGCCGACCTTCAGCCGCGCGGGACCTGGCGGTTTGCCGACAAGGACGCGCTGGTGGCGGATATGGCGGCGAAAATCCACGCGACGCCGGGATTGCCGACCAATTTCTCGCAGGTAATCCAGGACAACGTGGAGGAAGCGCTTTCGGGCGCGAAGGGAGAAATCGTGGTGAAGGTGTTCGGTGCGGATCTCGTGATCCTGGAAAACCTCGCCTCGCGCATCGTCGAGGTCATCAGCGCCGTGCAGGGCGCCACCGACGTCGCGGCCATCAAGATCGGCGGGCAAAGCGAGGTCGACATCACCCTCGACCGCGCCCGGCTGGCGCGCCTCGGCCTGTCGGTGAACGACGCGAACGCAATGGTGCAGACTGCGCTCGCAGGCAGTGCGGTGAACACCTATTTTGAGGGCGACCGGCGTTTCGATGTCACGGTGCGGCTGGCCAAGCCTTACAGAGACGCCGTGGACGATATTGCAAACCTGCAGGTGCCGCTGCCGGCCGGCGGAACAGCAGCACCCGCGACGATCAACCTGTCGGAGATCGCCCGCGTCGAGGTGCGCCAGGGCGCCGCGCGCATCACCCGCGAAGCTGGCGGGCGCAGTGTCGCGATCAAGGTCAACCTGGTCAATCGCGACCAGGGAGGGTTTGTCGCCGAGGCACAGCGAAAGGTCGCCGAGCATGTCAACCTGCCCGAGGGCTACGCGCTTACTTGGGGCGGACAGTTCGAGAACCAGCAACGAGCCGCAAAGCGGCTGCGCGTCATCGTGCCGATTTCCGCGCTGGCGATCTTTTCTCTGTTGTTCTGGGCATTCCGTTCGGTTCGCCATTCGCTTCTGGTACTCGCGATGGTGCCTTTCACCCTGATCGGCGGGATTGCCGGCCTGGGTCTTGCCGGACTTCACCTCTCCGTATCCGCCGCGGTCGGGTTCATCGCCGTTGCAGGCATCTCCGTGCAGAACGGAGTCATCATGCTCGAGCATATCCTCGAGCGCATACGCAACGGCGCGGATTCCGGCGTTGCGACCGTCGAAGGCGCCACGCAGCGATTGCGCCCGGTACTGATGACCGCGTTGATGGCCGGACTGGGGCTGCTCCCGGCGGCGCTCTCGCACGGCATCGGTTCGGAAACGCAGCGCCCCTTTGCGGTCGTGATTGTCGGCGGCATTGTCAGCGGAACCTTGTTTACGCTGCTGCTGCTGCCGCTGTTGTTTGCCCGTTTCGGTACGGAATCAACCACCACCCAGGAAAGCGAATGATCCCCAGACCCGCCATCCGGCACGCCCGGTACGCACGCAACGCCACCAAGGAGCCTGTCATGCTGACGCAAACCCCGCCCGTACCCAATCCGCGCAATCCCAGGTCGAACACCGGCGAGGGCCAGCCCGCGCGGCTGCTGATCGTCGAGGACGACGGCAGCCTGGCGGCGGGCCTTGCCAGGGCGCTTGGACTTGAGGGCTTTGTCGTCGAGCACCTGGCTTCCGGCGAGGCCGCGCTGGAGCGCGTCGCGCAGGCCAGCTTCGATCTCGTGGTGCTCGACATCGGCCTGCCTGGCATCGACGGTTTCGAGGTGCTGCGCCGGCTACGGCTGGGCTGGCATGGGATGCCGGTGCTGGTGCTCACGGCGCGCGATGCCGTCGGGGACCGCGTGCGCGGCCTGGATCTGGGTGCAGATGACTACATGACCAAGCCGTTCGCGCTGCCCGAACTCGCCGCGCGCGTGCGTGCGCTGATCCGCCGCGGCCAGGCCGGCAGCGGCCCGCGCACCGTGCACGGGCCGCTCGACGTCGACCGCGCCGGGCGGCGCGCGTTCCTTTCCGGACAACCGCTCGAACTGGCTGCGCGCGAGTGGGCGGTGCTCCAGATCCTGCTCGAAAAGGTGGAGAAGGTCGTGAGCAAGGAGTCGTTCATCGAATCGCTCACCAACTGGGAAGAGGACCTGTCGGCAAATGCCATCGAGGTCTACATCTCGCGCCTGCGCGCGAAACTCGAACCCGCCGGGATACGGATTCGCACCGTGAGGGGCTTTGGATATATGCTTGAGGAATTCCGCGAACCCACACAAGGCAATCGCGCCGCAGGCTGACAGGGCGCGCTGAATGCATGGCTGAATCCCGCTGGCGCACGCGCCGCTTCGCGGCGCTGGTCGTCCTGGCATCGATATTCTGCAGCGCAGCGTTCCTGCTGCGCATCGTGTTCGCCAACCAGGGCGGCGATCACCAGGCACTGGGCTTTGCCGAGGGCGCGACCGCTCTCGGGCTCGGCCTGTATTTCGACCTCGCAGCATTTGCCTACGCTGCGGTTCCGCTGACCCTCTACCTGCTTGTCGTGCCGGGCCGCGTCTTCCGCCACCGGTGGCACCGCCCGGTGTGGCTGCTGCTCAACTGGGCGTTGGTGTTCGGGATGCTGTTCCTGCTCGTGGCCGAGTGGTTCTTCTGGCAGGAGTTCCGCTCCCGCTTCAATTTCATTGCCGTGGACTACCTTCTCTATACGCGCGAAGTCATCGGCAACATCCGCGAATCGTACCCGGTGGGCCGCATCCTCGCGGGACTCGCCGCACTCGCCGCCTTCATCGTCTGGACGCTGCGCAGGCCGCTGCTCGCGCCGCTGTCACCGCATGCCCCGGCGGAGCGCTTGCGCCACCGCCTCGTGTGGGCGCTGCCGCTGCTCGT
>JBBQVP010000075.1:0-19197 GCA_038211455.1 Burkholderiales bacterium | reverse complement strand
CTGGGCGCGGTGCTCGACGCACGCGAGCATGTCGGCGCCGAAGCGGAGAAATGGCGGCGCGCCGAGTCCTTCTTCGCGCGCTTCAGTCGCGACGTCCGGCTCGCCGCGCCGCGCCCGGTGCGCACGGGCGCGAGCACCGCGGCGGCGTGGCTCGGCCGCAATGCAACGCCTGCCGATGCGTTCCCGCTGCTCGAATTCAGCCGGTTCGGATCGGGGACGGGCTACGAAGCGGCGCGCCGCCTCGGCTACCGGCTGAACGAGCGTCACGAGGTCGAACTCTGGGTATGGCCAGGCCTCGACACCGTGCCCGGCGCCGTCCCGGCCCGCTATCGCGTGCTGGGCGGTGTCAGGGAGTTCGAGTTGCGCTACCTCGGCCCCGGGCTCACATGGGCAAACACCTGGCCAGCGGTCGCGACAGACCCGCCGATCCCGCTGGGTGTGCAAGTCCGGCTGGTACTCGCCACGGGCGAGGAAATCGTTCGCACCTTCGCGTTGAAATCATGAGGCGCGACCGGCGCGGCGTTGAAATGAAGGTGCGCACCGGGCACGCCGAGCGCGGTGTGGCGATCGTCATGGCGATGGGCGTCGTCGCGCTTGCAGCCATCGCAGCAACGGCGATCATCACGTCGCAGGGCGCGTGGGCGCGCCGCGCAGAACTCGAAGCCGACCGCGCCCAGGCGGCGGAACTTGTGCAGGCCGGGGCCGACTGGGCTTGCGCCGTGCTGGGCGACGACCGCCGCATTGGCGGCGTGGATCATCCCGGCGAGCCCTGGGCTTTGCGCTTGCCGCCGATCCCGGTGGACAACGGCGAACTCGTCGGCCGGATCGAAGACCAGCAGGGCCTGTTCAATGTCAACAATCTGGTCCGTGCGGGCAAACCCGATCCGGGCCAGATCGAACGCTTCGGGCGCCTGCTCGCCATCCTCGGCCTTCCCGCGCCATTGGCGGACGCGCTCGTCGACTGGATCGACGCCGACAGCGTCCCGCAACCCGGGTCGGGGGCCGAGGACGAGGCCTACCTCGTGCTGGACCCGCCCTATCGCGCCGCCAACCGCCCGCTCATCGACATCGACGAGCTGGCACTGGTGCGCGGCTTTGACGCGCGCGTGCTGGCACGCCTTGCGCCCTTCATCTCCGCATTGCCCGAACCCAGCGCAGTCAACGTCAATACCAGCCCGGCGGAAGTGCTGGCCGCGCTGGTCGAGGGCCTCGACCTGGCGGGCGCACGCGCGCTGGTTGCACGCCGCACGACGGCGTTCTACCGCACCAACAGCGATTTCCTGCAGCAACTCACCGGCAGCATGCGCGTGCCTGACAAGGACATCCGCGTCGACAGCAACTACTTCCTCGCGACGATGCGCGTCACCAGCGGCAGCGCGCAGGCCCGCGGCAAAGCGCTGCTCGCGCGGCTGCGACCCGGGCGCTGGCCGACCATCGCCTGGCGCAAATCCGAATGAGCGTGCTGCGCATCGCGTTCCCGGACACCGGCGCGCCGGGGCACTGCCAGTGGTCGCTGGCCGGCGGGAACGCCGCGCCCGTTTCCGGCGAAGGCCCGCCGCGGAACCTGCCGCGGGCGCTGGTGAAGCGCGCCAGCCGCGTCCAGCTCGTGGTGTCGGCAGCACATGTGCTGATCACGCGCATGCACCTGCCCCCTTCCGCGCGGCGCGGGTCGGGATCGCTGCTCGCGTTCGCTGTCGAGGAACGAACCGCCTGCGAACCCGCCGCCAACCAGGTTACGCTGCTTGGTGCGGCCGGTGACGCCGAAGTCGTCGCCGTGGTGGACCGCAAGTCGCTGCAGGACTGGCGTGCGGCGCTGGGCGTGGTCGGGATCCACGAGCTTGAAGCCTGCGCCGAAACGCTGATGCTGCCGCTGCCACCCGGAGGATGGAGCCTCGCCTGGGATGGCCGCGAAGGCTTCGTGCGCACAGGCGAGCTCGAGGGCGGCGCCACCGACTGCGGCGACCGGAGTTCGCCACCGCTTTCACTCCAGTTGATGCTCGCCGATGCGCGGGCGCGCAATGCGGCGCCGGGTTCCATCGCGCTGCACCTGAGCGCAGCGGATGCGGCGCCCGACATCGAGGCATGGCAACGGATCCTCGGTGTTGCGCTGCGCGCCGCGCCGGCGTGGGACTGGCGCACGGCGCCTGCAGCGTCGGCCCATGACCTTTTCCCGGCCGCTGGCCGCTGGCGAATCGGGCCGGACACTGCAGCGCGGCTGCGACCGGTCGCGTGGATCGCCGCCGCCGCGCTCGGAATCCATATCCTCGCGCTCGGCGCCGACTGGGCCCGGCTCGCCTCCGAGCAGCGAACCCTGCGCGCGCGGATGGAGTCGAGCTTTCGCGCGGCGTTCCCCGAAGCCCTCGCCGTCGCCGATCCGGTGGTGCAGATGCGCCGCAAGCTGGCGCAGGCCAGGCACGCCGCCGGCAAAGGCGACGACGGCGATTTCCTGCCGTTGATCGCGAAAGCCGCGGCCGGGCTCAGGGACCTGCCCGCCGCAAACCTGTACGCGGTGTCCTACGAGAGCGGCCGGATGACGCTCGAGGTCGCGGCAGGGGACCCCGCGAGCGTGCGCAGGATCGTCGCGCGCTTCGCGGAGGCGGGCCTCAGCGTCGCCACACGCAGCGCTGCGGCGCGTGCCGGCAAAGAAGCGGTCGCGATTACGCTGGAGTCGCCATGATCGGGTCGATACGCAGGCAGCTCGCCTCGCGCTCGCCGAGCGACCGGCTCGCACTTGCGGGACTGGCGGCGCTCACCGGCCTGATGCTCTGCCTGTGGTTCATCGTGTCCGCGCAGCACGCCCGCGATGTGCTTACACCGGCTGTCGCGCGGCTGCGTGTCGAAGCGGCCCGGATGGACAGGAGTGCAGACGAGATCGCCCGCCTGCGCGCCGCGCTGCCGGCGGCGCCGCGGGCCCTGCAGACGCCGGAGGATTTTCATGCGCTTATCCGCGCACAGGCCGGGTCCGCCGGCGTGGCCGGGTCGTTGACTGGCATCACCTCCCCTGAGGCGGGCCGCGCGAAAGTGACCTCCGGCGGCGTGCCGTTCGCCGCGTGGCTGGCCTGGGTGGACAGCCTCCAGGCCCAGCGGATCCGGCTCGACTCGGTGCGCATCGAGAGCGCGGGCGCGCCGGGCCTGGTCGGCGTGACGGCCACCTTCGTGCAACCAACACCATAGGTAGTGGGTAGTGAATCCCCACAATACCCGCCCCCTTCGCTACGCAATCCTGGCCTGGGCGGCAGGCCTGTCGGTTTACGCGATCTGCCTGGTCGCGCTCGCGCCGGCCACACTGATCGACGCGGGGTTGCAGCACGCGGGCGGTGGGCGCCTGCGCCTTGCGCAAGCCGCCGGCTCGCTGTGGTCCGGAACCGGGCAGCTCGAGATCCGCGATGCCGCGGGCCTGCGCAGCGTAGGACGCTCGCTGACCTGGCGCGCGCGACCAGCGTCCCTGCTGCGGGGCAAGCTCGGTTTCGAAGTCACACTCTCGCAGGCGGGCACGCCGTTCTCAGTTGAGCTCTCAACCTCCGGTGTCGAGGTAACGCGGGCGGACTTCGTGCTCCCTGCGGCGTTGCTCGGCATGGCGGCGCCACGGCTGGCCGTGATCGGGCCCACCGGTGAGTTGCGGGTGCGAATCGAGCACCTGTTGCTCTCACGCACCTCGGTGTCGGGCAAAGGGGTCATCGAGTGGCTCGACGCGGGCTCGACCCTTACGCCAGTTTCGCCACTGGGCAACTACGAGCTTCGCGTGTCCGGGTCGGGCGGCCAGGTGGATGCAACGCTGCACACGCTCGATGGGCCATTGCATCTTGAGGGCGCCGGCTCGGGCGGCAGCGGCCCACCGGCATTCGTCGCGACAGCCCGCGTCGATGCGCCGTACCAGTTGCAGCTTGCGCCGTTCCTGCGCCTGATCGCGGTCGAGCGAAAAGACGGTGCCTTCGAATTCCAGTTCGGCCAGTCTCCCGCCGCGGGCCGCACCCGGCTGTAGTGCCGCCTGCGGTGCAGCCTGTGGTGCGGCCTGTGGTGCAGCCTGTGGTGCAACCTGTGGTGCGGCCCGTCGTGCAGGGCCGGTCCATATGTTGGATATCGCACAGATAGGACCTGCTCCCCCCGATATTCTGGGCCCTCTTGTTGGGGAGAGCTTGTGGACATGTCCTATCGACGATCTAACCTTGCACAGGCTGCACTCACGCCCGCACTCGGATTGGTTGCGCTGGCGCTGCTCGGCTTTGTGCTCGCCTACTGGAGCTGGGCCTGGTTCGGTCCGCGCGCCGCGCCACGCAGCGGGACCAGCGACGAGCCGGCGGGCCGCATTGCCTCGGCCGGCAACCTGTTCGGCAAGGCGGCGCCCGGCGAAGGCGCGGGGGCACGCACCGGGCAGGCGATCCGGCTGCTCGGCGTCGTCGCAGCCAAGGGAGACAAGCCCGGGCTTGCCATCGTGAAAATCGACGCGCGGGAGATCGTGGCCGTGCGCGAAGGCGAAAACATTGCCCCGGGCATACGGCTGGAGAGGGTATTCGCGGACCACGTGACGCTGGTACGCGATGGCGCCCAAGAGACCCTGGCGTGGGCCAAGCCGGGCACGCCAGCGCTCCCGCCCACACCCGGAGCGCTCAAATGAAATCCACCGCGATCCGTCTGCACCTACCCGCTCTCGCGTTCGCGATCCTGTCTGCGCTCGCGCTGCCGGCGTGGCCTGCCGCCACGAGAACCGGGGACGACCTGGTCACGCTGAACTTCGTCAACGCCGACATCGAAGGCGTGGTGAAAGCCGTGGGAGAGATCACCGGCAAGAACTTCGTGATCGACCCGCGCGTGAAGGGCACCGTCAACGTCGTGTCCTCCAAACCGATGTCGCGCGCCCTCGTCTACGAAGTGTTCCTGTCCGCGCTGCGCCTGCAGGGATACGCCGCGATCGAAGACCGCGGCCTGGTGAAGATCCTGCCGGAAGCCGATGCGAAGCTGCACCGCAGCCCCACCTACGGACCCCAGGACAATGTGCGCACCGGAGGCGACCGGATCCAGACGCGGGTGTTCGCGCTGACCTTCGAGCCGGCCGCCCAGCTGGCGGCGGCGCTGCGCCCGTTGATCGCCCCGAACAACACCATCACGGCACTGCCCGGCGGCAATACCCTGGTGATCACCGACTACGCGAGCAACCTGCAGCGGATCGAAAAGATCATCCAGGCGGTCGACCAGCCCTCCGGCACCGACCCGGTCATGATCCCGCTGCAGTACGCCTCTGCCCTCGATGTGGCGCAAACGATCACCCGCCTGTACTCGCACCCCGCCCAGGCAGCGCCCGGCGTGGAACCGGCACAGCACACGACCATCGCCGCCGATGCGCGCTCCAACAGCCTGATCGTCAGCGTCAGCGACCCGTCGCGCCTTTCCCGCGTGCGGCAACTCGCGGCCATGCTCGATTCACCGACCAGCGCAGCGGGCAACATCCACGTCGTCTATCTCAAGAATGCGGAGGCCGTGAAGATCGCGGAGACCCTGCGCGCGGTGTACTCGGGAGAAACGACCCAGTCGCGCGCGCTGCCCACCTCGGCAACGCTGCCGCCGGGCGCGGCGGGCGCGGCGGCAGCGGCCACCGCGGCCACCAGCGGCCCGATGCAGCGCACGGCACCACCGGTCTCTCCGGTCGCAAGCGCGGGCATCATCCAGGCCGACGCGGCGACCAACTCGATCATCATCACCGCGCCGGATGCGGTCTACAACAACCTGCGGGCCGTGCTCGAGCGGCTCGACGTGCGCAGGCTCCAGGTCTACGTTGAAGCGCTGATCGCGGAGGTGACCGCGAGCAAGGCGGCGGAATTCGGCATCCAGTTCCAGGCGCTTGGCGGCACCGGCTCGACGCGCGCCGCGCCGGTCGGTGGCACCAACTTCGGCGGCGCGGGCCAGAACATCGTCGGCATCTCGCAGAACCCCCTGGGCGTCGGCCCGGGACTCAACATCGGCATCGCCAAGGGCATCGTGACGATCGGCGGCACGCAGATCCTGAACCTCGGCGTGCTGCTGCGCGCACTCGAAACCGACAGCAACGCCAACATCCTGTCCACGCCGACGCTGCTCACGCTGGATAACGAGGAGGCGCGCATCGTCATCGGCCAGAACGTCCCGTTCATCACCGGCCAGTATGCGATCTCAGGGGCCGCGACGACGCCCACGCCGTTCCAGACCATCGAGAGGAAGGACGTCGGGCTCACGCTGCGCATCCGGCCGCAGATTTCCGAGGGCGGCCTCGTGCGCCTGCAGATCTTCCAGGAAGTCTCGAGCATCGCCGACGCCACCGGCGCAGCCGGCGTGATCACCAACAAGCGCTCGGTCGAATCGACCGTGCTGGTCAACGACGGGCAGATCATCGTGATCGGCGGCCTGATCCAGGATTCGGTGACCGACGGCGTCTCGAAAGTCCCGGGCCTGGGCGACCTGCCCCTTTTTGGCGGCCTGTTCCGCACCAACACGCGCTCGCGCACCAAGACCAACCTGATGATCTTCCTGCGCCCGACCGTATTGCGCGACGCGGGCCGCGCCGACACGCTTACCGCCGACCGCTACGAGTACATCCGTGGCGAACAGGCCGCAGCCGCGCCGCCGCAGCGCCTCGCCTTGCCCGACGTGCAGTCCCCGACCCTGCCGCCGCAGCGCCTCGCCTTGCCCGACGTGCAATCCCCGACCCTGCCGCCGCAGTAGCCTCGCGGCCATGGCAAAGCCGTCCGTCCCCTACGCGTTTGCCACGGCCAATGGCGTCGCGGTCACCGGACTTGCGGATGGCGCGGCCGAAATCGTGGTACGCGAAGGCGCAGCCTCCGGCGCGATCGCCGAGGTGCGCCGCGTGCTCGGCATGCCGGTGCGCGCGAAGCTCATTGGTGCGCTCGAGTTCGATGAACTGGTCTCGGTGTTGTACAACGCCGCCGACCCCGGCGGCGCCGCGGCGCTCGCCGACGACCTCGCGCAGGACCTGGATCTTTCCCGACTGCTGCAGGACATCCCGCGCATCGAAGACCTGCTCGACAGCCAGAACGACGCGCCGCTGATCCGCCTCATCAACGCCCTCTTTACGCAGGCGCTGCGCGAGGGAGCATCCGACATCCACATCGAGCCATTCGAGACCCGCTCGGTGGTGCGCCTGCGCATCGACGGGACGCTGCGTGACCTGATCGAACCGGCGCGCGCGCTGCACGCCGCGATCGTCTCGCGCGTGAAGATCATGGCGCAGCTCGACATCGCCGAGAAGCGCCTGCCGCAGGATGGCCGGATTGCGCTGCGGGTCGCGGGCAAGCCCATCGACGTGCGGGTGTCGACCATTCCCACCGGCCACGGCGAGCGCGTCGTGCTGCGGCTGCTCGACAAGCAGGCCGGGCGGCTCGACCTCACGCGCCTGGGCATGGACGCGGCAACGCTTGCGCACGTGGACGCGCTGATCCGCGCCCCGCACGGCATCGTCCTCATCACCGGGCCGACCGGTTCCGGCAAAACCACGACACTCTACGCGGCGCTCTCCCGGCTCGACCCCAAGGCGCTGAACATCATGACCGTCGAGGACCCGATCGAGTACGACCTCGACGGGATCAGCCAGACCCAGGTCAACGCGCGCATCGACATGAGTTTCGCGCGCGCGCTGCGAACCATCCTGCGCCAGGACCCGGACGTCGTGATGATCGGCGAGATCCGCGACCTCGAAACGGCGCAGATCGCCGTGCAGGCGAGCCTCACCGGGCACCTCGTGTTCGCCACCCTGCACACCAACGACGCGGTCAGTGCTGTGACGCGGCTGGTGGACATGGGCGTGGAGCCGTTCCTGCTCGCCTCGAGCATGCTCGGCGTCGGCGCGCAGCGCCTGGTCAGAAAACTCTGCCTCGAATGCCGCACGCCGCACACGCCGGACCAGGCGGAACTGCGCGCGCTCGGCCTCCCCGCGACCGAAGGCGTGCTGTACTCCGCGCACGGCTGCCCCGCCTGCAACCGCTCGGGCTACAAGGGCCGCACCGGCATCTACGAGATGCTGGCCGTCGACGAGGACCTGCGCCGCCTGATCCACGATCGCGCCTCGGAACAGTCGCTGCGCGACCATGCCACACGCACCGGCATGCGCTCGCTGCGCGACGACGGCATGCGCCTCGCCGCCGAGGGCGTGGTCAGCCTCGAGGAAGTCGTGCGCGTGACGCGCGAATAGGCGGGCAGCGATGGATTCTTTCCGCTACGAGGCCCTGACCGAAGCAGGGCGCACCGTGTCCGGGGTGCTGCAGGCAGACTCACCGCGCCAGGCGCGCGCCGAGCTGCGCACCCGCGGCCTGCACCCCTCCCAGCTCGACCCCGTGGATGCGCGCGAGCGCGCGCGCCGCCCCTGGGCCCGCGGCCTCGCGCAGGATGAGCTGAGCCTGGTGACGCGGCAGTTCGCAACACTGCTCGCCTCCGGCCTGACCATGGAGGACGCGTTGTCGGCCTTGATCGAAGAAGCCAGCGCCCCGCTGACGCGCGAGGTGCTGGGCGGAGTGAAGGCAGAAGTGACCGCCGGCGTTTCGCTCGCCGGGGCGCTCGGCATGTACGACCGCAGCTTCCCGGATTTCTACCGCGCGCTGGTCCACGGAGGCGAGACCTCGGGCGCACTGCCGGTCGTGCTCCAGCATCTTGCCGATTACCTCGACGCGCGCCAGGCGCTGCGCCAGAAGACCACCCTCGCCCTGCTCTATCCGATGGTGGTCACGCTGGTCGCGGTCAGCATCGTGACCGGCCTGCTCGTCTATGTCGTGCCACAGATCGTGCAGGTGTTCCAGCAATCGCGCCAGACCCTGCCGCTGCTGACGCGCGCTCTGATCGGGCTGTCCGACTTCCTGCGCATGGCCTGGCCGTACCTCACGGTTGCAGTCGTATGTCTTTTCGCACTCGCCCGCGCGCTGCTTCGCCGCGACGGCCCGCGGCGGAGCTGGCACGCGCTGTTGCTCCGCATGCCCTGGCTCGGGCCGGTGATCCGCGGCGTGAACACCACCCGCTTCGCGAGCACCATTGCGATCCTTGTGGGCGGCGGCGTGCCGCTGCTCGCCGCGCTCGACTCCGGAGTGCGCACGCTCACCAACGTCGTCATGCAGGAGGGCGTCATGGGCGCCATCGAGCGGGTGCGCCAGGGCGAGAGTCTCGCGCGCGCGCTGCGCGCGGCGCAGACATTTCCGCCGCTGATGGTTCACCTGGTCGCGAGCGGAGAGGGGAGCGGCAAGCTCGAGCAGATGCTGCAGCGCGCGGCGCACCTCGAGACTCAGGCCCTCGAGCGCCGTCTCGCGGTGCTGCTGACGCTGCTGGAGCCGGTGATGATCCTGGTGATGGGCGGTGTCGTGCTGCTGATCGTGCTCGCGATCCTGCTGCCGATCATCGAGATCAACCAGCTGGTGCGATAAAGGCCGGCCTCCGCCTCGCGACCGGCCTGCGTTTCCCCGACGGCGGCTAATTCCCGGCGTGCACGCGCTGCTCGACGCGATCCCAGGCCGCACGCGCCGCGCCGCGCACCTCGTGCCACTCGGGATCCATCTCGACCCGGCCGAGGTCGTACTCCACCTTCAATTCGGCTTCGGCGTCCTTGAACGTGCGGCCGTCGTGCCGCACCCGGCCTTCCCATCCAGCGCGGAACGCGGGCGCGTAGTACTCGAAGGTGCGACCCTGGACGTAATAGGGCTCGCGCACGAACGATTCTTTCCAGAATGCGATTTCGGCGGTCGGGTTGACCGCTTCGGCCGCGCTCTTGCCGGCCAGCCCGCCGGAGATCGCGCCCACGGCCGCGCCGATCACGGCGCCGACCGGCCCCGCCATCACCGTGCCGACAACCGCGCCGGCCACACCACCGGAGAGTGCACCCGCACCGGTGCCAAGCGGATGCGCGCCGGTCGAACCCGACAGCGGATCGCGGTTCAGGTCCGCTTCGTTTGCGACAACTTTTCGCGTTTGTACTTCTGACATGGTGTTCTCCATGGCCGGGTGCCGGCCTGTAACGTTGGCCATCGCAGCGGGAACCGGCTGCGGGATGGCGAACCGCCAGCGTAGCGCGTCTCAGTGCATCCCTCTGTGCGGCCGCACACGCGCGGCATGGAGAATTCGCGGCCGCTGCTAAACATGCGCGCGCCGGTCAGGGTTCGGGCAGGCCCTTGCGGTGCCGCCAGAAGCGGCCCATCAGCGGCTTGACGCTGGTGCCGTGAACGATGATCGACAGTGTCACCACGATCAGTGTCATCTGGATCAGTTCCAGTGCGAGGCGCTCGGGCAGGCCGCGCTCGATCGCGTACATCAGGTAGTACAGCGAACCGATGCCGCGCACGCCGAACCAGCCGACCATGCCGCGTATCGGCCAGGAGGTGCGCGTACCCAGCAGGCCGACCAGCACGCTCACGGGGCGGGCCACCACAAACACAAAGAACGCGAGGCCCACTGCCCGCCAGGTCCAGGAGTCCATGAACAGCGTGCCACCGAGCAGAAGCACCAGCACGAGTTCGGAGAGCCGCTCCAGGTGTTCCTTGAAGATCAGGGATTGCTCGCTGACGGTCTGCGCCGGCTCGCCGTCGCGCTCAGGCAGGGGCAGGCCCGCTGCCGCTTCGCCAGCAGGCGGTGCGCCCGGTGCAGCCTGGCCGATGGTCGCCAGCCTGACTTCGGTCTGCCGCAGCGCGACCGCGGCAAAGAACACGGCGACGAACCCCCACGCGCCGGCCAGCACGCTCGCGCCGTACACCACGCCGATCAGGCCGAGCCCGAGAAAGTCGTCCATCAGCACATGGCCGTAGGGCGCGCCGCGCAGCTTCCAGACGACATGAGCAAGCGCGACGCCGGCGGCAACGCCGATCGCGACGCCCGCCGACGTAGCCCACAGCACGTCCACAAGCACCCAGCGCAGCCCGTACTCGCCCAGTTCGTGCAGTCCCAGCAAGCCCATTCCGAGCACCACGAACGGGAACGCGCTGCCGTCGTTCATGCCCGCTTCGCAAGTCAGGGTGAAGCGCAGCTGGTCGCGGTCGCCGGGATGCCGGATCTGCACGTCGGTCGCCAGCACCGGGTCGGTCGGCGCAAGGATCGCACCCAGCAGGATGCCGGCGCCCAGCGGCAGGCCGAGTACGTAACAGGCGAACGCGGCGACCAGCCCGACGCTGACCGCCATCGAGACGAACGCCAGCAGGATCGGCGTGCGCCAGCGCGAGAAGCTCAGCGGCACCGGCATCTTGACCCCGGCGGAGAACAGCGAGATCAACACCGCAACCTCGGTCAGCACTTCGAGCAGCGCCGATTCGCTGAGCGGGTTGAAATGAAATGCGTCGAGCACCGTAGGGCCGAACAGCACGCCTGCCGCCAGGTAGAGGATGGCCGGCGTGATGGGCAGGCTCTTGAGCGCGGACGAGGTGAGGCCCCGCGCGAGCAGCAGGCCGCCTACCAGCAGAAACCACAATTCGTTGGGCATTGGCGTAAGTTATCAGGACCCGTGTGAGCGTGCGCAGCCGGCAGTGCCGTGGTCTGCGAATTTCTTGCGCGCCGGTCAGGCAGAACCAACCGGCTCGGCCTCGTCCTCCCTCAGGCCTGCACGCAGGTTCAAATAGCTTTTGATGCTCGCGATCACCAACGGCGCCGCGCCAAACACAATGAAGACAACGTCGCCCGGCATACGCAGCCACTCGATCAGGTGCGATCGTTCGCTGCCGATGTAGTCCAGGCTGCGCGCATGCCAGTATCCGTTTTGCAGCACGTCCCAGACCTGCAGCAGGCCACCCGGGAACAGGCTCATCACCACCATCATCGCCAGTCCGATGTTCGTGCCCCAGAAGGAACAGCGGATGTACTTCTCTATCCCCGGCCAGTGACGATCGCTGCTCGTCTGCCGAAGAACGAACACCATGAGCGCGATCGCCAGCATGCCGAACACCCCCATCATCGCGGCGTGTCCGTGATTTGGAGTTAGCAAGGTGCCGACTTCGTAGTAGCTGACGATCGGCAGATTGATCAGGAAGCCGAACATGCCCGCGCCGACGAAGTTCCAGAAGCCCACCGCCATCAGGAAGAAGAACGTCCACTTGTGAGGGAGGGCCGTCTCCCTGCCGTCCGCGTCACGCTCCCCGCGCGTGGTGCGAACGAAGTCCCATGCATCCAGCGTGAGCAAGGTAAGCGGCACCACCTCCAGCACCGAAAACAAGGCCGACAGCGCCATGTTGATGTTCGTCTGCCCGGTGAAGTACCAGTGGTGCCCGGTACCGATCAAACCGCCCAGGAAGTACAGGATTGCGTCAAGATAGATCACCCGCAGCGCCACGTTGCGGCGGGTCAGGCCAAGTTGATAAAAGGTCAGCGCCACGACGGTCGTGGCGAAGAACTCGAAGAAGCCTTCGACCCACAGATGAATGATCCAGAAACGCCAGGTATCGACCACGGTGAAGTTGGTCTTCGCGCCGAAGAACATCGCAGGGATGTAAAACACCGGTATGGCCAGCGCCGCGACCAGGAACATCCGGACGATGGGCTGCGCGGCGCGATCGGCCAGCGCCCGTGGTCGCACCAGTGACCACAGCAGGGTAAACCAGGCGAACAGGCCTGCGACCAGCAGGATCTGCCAGAGGCGACCCAGTTCCAGATATTCCCAGCCCTGGTTGCCGATCCAGAACCACCACTCACCCAGCCGTTGTTCGAGACCTGCCCATTCGCCCAGCAGACTGCCGAAGATGACCAGCGCAAACGCGGCGAACAGCACATGCGTCCACCCCGCCAGCCAGCGTGGTTCGTCCGTTCGCAGGGAGCGACCGAGAAACAGCGCAGCAGCCACGTAGGCAGTCGCGATCCAGAAAATCGCCAGCTGCAGATGCCAGGTGCGCATCAGGTTGCTCGGAAAGAGCCGCTCGAGCTGGAAGCCGTAGAAGCTGCCCGGATCGGCACGGTAGTGGGCGACCGCGCCACCCACCAGCGCCTGCGCCAGCAGCAGCAGCGCTACCACCACGAAGAATTTCACCAGCGCGTTCTGGCCTGGACTGGACCGCCCGGGCAGCATCTGCGGCTTGATGTTGTGGCCGCGGGTGATCCAACCCAGGTAGTCGAATTTGCCGAATGCCAGCAGCACCGCGGCGATCCCCGCGAGCAGCACCATCAGGCTGACCGCGCTCCAGAGCAACGCCCCCGAAGTGGCGACGTTGCCGACGCTCGGGTCGTAGGGAAAGTTGTTGGTGTAGGAGTGTGCTTCGCCCGGCCGTGCCGCGACCGATGCCCAGGCCGCCCAGGTCACGAACGCCGTGAACTGACGCAGCTCGGTCGGATTGGTGATCAGGTCGGCCTTCAGGCCAGCGTTGCGCGCCGGGTCGTGAAAGTAGCCGGTCCAGTGCGCAATCTCTTTGCTGTAGGCCTCCGCTTGCGCGGCGGTGAACTGCAGCGTCCCGGTTGACTGGTCATAACGATTCGTCTTCAGCGCCACGGCGGACTCTGCGCGTATCGCTGCGGCCTGGCTTCGGGTCAGAGCCCCGAATGCCTCGCGATGCCGCTCCTGCGCGATGGCCGCGGCCGTGACCAGTCCCATGCGATGTAATGCAGAGGCCGAGAAGTCGGGCCCGAGGTAGGCGCCATGGCCCCAGATGCTGCCGTTGGCCATCAGGCCGTAGCGCAGGAATACCGCCTGCCCTTCGCCGACATCGTCTGCGCTGAACAGCAACGCTCCTGTCTGATCCACCACGCGCGCCGGGATTGGCGGTGCATTGCGGTACGAGAGCGTCGTGATCAGGAGCAGGCCCGCAAAGCCAAGCACCATCACGATCAGCATGGCACGCAGCCACCACGGCGACAGCGGTCCGTCGTCCACGTCTACCGGCTGCGCGGCAGCGTGGCGTGTGGCCGGATCGTTCAATCCGGGGGGGCGGCACTCACTGCGCGGCTTTCTGCCAGGTCAGATCCTGCGCAGCGCGATATAGCCGTTGCCGCCCGGGGCGCCCGCATCGCAGGAGTTCGAGTTGCCTTCGCCGCCGCCGCCACCGCTGCCCAGTGCGCCGCGCTCGGGAGGGATATCCACGCGGGCCGTGGCCCCGCCGCCATCGCCACCTTCACCCTTGCTGGTCGCGCCGCCGCCACCGCCACCGCCGGTGTTCTTGACATCACCAGCAGTGAATCCCGCAGCACCGCCCGCGGAAGTGGTTCCCCGTGCAGTAGTCTTACTGTCGCCCTCCTCGGCGATGATCTTCGGGATGCCTTCGCTCTTCATGTGGCCACCATCCCCGCCACTCGTCTGGCCGGGACCCGACCCGCCGTGCCCGTCCCGGTTGGGACCCGCCGCCTTCTCGTTCTCGCGGCGGGTTGGTCGCACGTAGCTGTCCGCGCCGGGCGCACCGAGCAGGACTTCGCCAGTCGCAACGCGCACGATGCTGCTCGGACTGCCGGCCCATCCGGGACCGCCGCCAAAGGCGAAGGGCGCCGGCATGCAGGCGTTACCGCCCGGGCCGCCCGCACCCAGCGTGAGCTTGTAGACGCCCGGGGTCAGGCGGACGACGGCCTGTATTTCCCTTGCGCCGGCACCCCCGCCGCCGCCACCGCCTTTCTCTCCCTGGCCCGCGAATCCCTGCGCCGTCCCACCAGCGCCACCGCCACCGCCATTGGCGAGCGTGACGGCGTAGTTGCCGGCCGCGAGCCGCGACGGCGACGCCGGAGTGCTGCCATCCCCCACCGTCAGCAGGCACTGCTGGTTCGCTGCGTCCGGTGCGGCGTTCATCATCGTGTAGAGGGCGCGCGCCCGATCATAGTTGGCAGCAGAACAGTCCGGCAGGGCGGCGAGCGAAACCTCGCGCGCCGCGGGCGCGATAGCGCAACCCGTGCCGAAGCCGGTCATGAGAAGGAGGGCGAGCGTCGTGAGTTTCATTGCAGATCCTTTGTTGTGTGCCGGGAGGCATCTCTGTTAATAGCGCGATCCGCAATGGGGGTCTGTGCGTAGCCGTACACAATCGACTCGCGCGTTCGTTTTCGGTTCGTTTTCGTTTCGTTTTAGATCGGCCAGGTGTGTACGCCAGCGAACAGATGCCGCACGCCGCTGACCCGGCGGCGCGCGACCTAGTATCCCGGCGGGTCCGCCACCACCAGGATCGAGACCTCGTGGCATACCGGTGCCTGCTGCGGGCGCTGGCCCGCCACGCGCAGCGCCGAGACGCAGAACGCCCGCCCCCAGCCTCCCACGCTCAGCGCCGGCGCACTGGCCTCGAGTGCGAGGCTTAGCGCGACCGATTGCGCGCTGTAGCCTGCCCGCGCGAGGATGCGCATTGCCACCAGGTCGGATTCGACTCCCTGTTCGCCGACGTTGATGTTCGATCCCACGCGCGAGCCGAAGAACGAAACCGTCATCTTGAGCAGGCCCTGCACGGGTACGAGAAGCCCCAGCAGGACGGATCCGACCATCCCGACCGAACTGTTCTCCTCTTCGTGCCGGTTGAGCACATGCCCCATGTCACGCGCGATGATGAAGGCCACCAGGTCGTCGGACGGGTCGATGGTCCGCAGCGCCGCAGTCAATGCGATCCGGCCGCTCGCGCTGTAGGCGCTGGCCGGCACCATACCCCGCACCACGCTTACCTTGAACAGTTCAGCGTCCTCTTCGACCTGCGGGTAGAGTTCGTGCGCCGCCTGCGCAAGCCGGCCCGCAATGCGCGCGACCTGAAGGCGGAACTTGCGCTCGGCCGCGTCACCGCAGCCACCGATGCCGGCTTCGCACGCGGCTTCGCCGAAGTTCAGGCGCATGTCGTTCAGGCCGAACAGGATTTCGGACTGCGCCGTCCCGACCGGCGAGGGCAGGGCGATGAACTGCGAGCGCCCCGACACGGGCGACTGGGCGCACCCCGCGAGCAGCACGGCAACAGCCAGGGCGAACGTTCCCGCGAATCGCATCGACATCCTTCAGGTTTGAGGCCGCCGCCGCTCCCGCGCCATGCCAGTGCCCGGAGGATCCGGCCTGCGGCAGGCGCGGTCTGTGCGATCGCGCACCTAGCCGTCGCGCCCGCCGGTCGCCCGCTGCTCGCCCGCCTGCCTCGCGCTAAGGGGCCTGGCGCACAGAGCGTTTCCCCAAAGGCCTGTATTAAAATATTCGCTTCCCCTGCGCGGGGATCGTGAGCGCGTCCGGAATGGCGGTCGCCAACATTTTTCGGAGAGGTCATGCAAGGAGCTGCAAGCACAGTGGCCGGCGAAGCCGGCCAGCCGAGGGACACCACGGACACCACGGACACGCGGCGCAGGAGCGCGCTGCTGAAGGCGGGGGCGCTGCAAAACGCAATCTTCACGAGCGCCAACTTCTCGATCATCGCCACCGACGAGAAGGGGATCATCCAGCTGTCCAACGTAGGCGCCGAGCGCATGCTGGGTTACCGCGCCGACGAAGTGGTCAATCGCATCAGCCCGAGCGACATCCACGATCCCGTGGAGGTCAGCGCGCGCGCCGCGGCGCTCAGCGCCGAGCTCGGCACCCTGATCACGCCCGGATTCGAGGCGCTCGCCTTCAAGGCCTCGCGCGGCATCGAGGACATCTACGAGCTGACCTACATCTGCAAGGACGGCAGCCGTTTCCCGGCCATTGTCTCCATCACGGCGCTGCGCGACGACTGGGGCGACCTCATCGGCTACCTGCTGATCGGCACCGACAACTCGGCGAGAAAGCGCGTGGAGTCGGAACTGAACGCCGCGATGGCCGCCGCGACCAAGGCAAACCTCGCGAAATCCGATTTCCTCTCCAGCATGAGCCACGAGCTGCGCACGCCGCTCAACGCGATCCTCGGGTTCGCCCAGCTCGTCGACTCCGGCACGCCCCAGCCAACGCCCTCCCAGAAGCGCAACGTCGAACAGATCCTCAAGGCCGGCTGGTACCTGCTTGAGCTGATCAACGAGATCCTCGACCTTGCGCAGATCGAGTCGGGAAAACTCTCGTTGTCAACCGAGCCGTTCTCGCTGGCCGAGGTCATGCAGGAATGCCGGGCCATGGTCGAGCCCCAGGCGCACAAGCGCGGCATCACCATCGTCTTTCCGCGGTTCGAGTCAGCGTGGTTCGTGAAGGCGGACCGCACGCGCATGAAGCAGGTCCTCATCAACCTGCTGTTCAACGCGATCAAGTACAACCGTCCCAACGGATCGGTGAGCGTCGAGTGCGCCCTGCAGAAGCCCGATCGCGTGCGCATCAGTATCCACGATACCGGCCAGGGCCTCTCGCCTGCGCAGGTGGCGCAGCTCTTCCAGCCGTTCAACCGCCTCGGCAAGGAGGCCAGCGCCGAGGAGGGCACCGGCATGGGACTGGTGGTCACGAAGCGCCTCGTCGAACTGATGGATGGCACCATCGGTGCGGACAGCAGCGTCGGAACCGGCAGCGTGTTCTGGATCGAGCTGCCGAGCTCGAGCGCGCCGCAGCTTGCGCCGGCCGATCCGGATCATGTCTCACTTGCCCGGCCGCAGTTGCCGGAGGGCGCTCCCGTGCGCACGCTCCTTTACGTCGAGGACAACCCGGCCAACCTCGACCTGGTCGCGCAGCTCATCGCACGCCGGCAGGACCTGCGCCTGCTCTCCGCGGCGGATGGCACTCTGGGCATCGCGTTCGCACGCGCCCACCTTCCCGACCTGATCCTGATGGACATCAACCTGCCCGGCATCAGCGGGATCGAGGCCATGAAGATCCTGCGCGCGGACCCGGCAACGACTCACATCCCGATCATCGCGCTCAGCGCGAACGCGATCCCGCGCGACATCGCCAAGGGCATGGAAGCCGGGTTCTTCGACTACGTCACCAAGCCGATCAAGGTCAACACGTTCATGGATTCGCTGGACATCGCGCTTGCGTTCGCGCAGGCTGCCGCGCAACGGACTACCGACAAGCAGGCAATCCAATGATCACCGAATCCGACATCCTGAACGCGAGCATCCTGATCGTCGACGACCAGCAGAGCAACGTCACACTGCTCGAGCAGACGCTGGCGGTCGCCGGCTACACGAATGTCTCCTCGACCATGGATCCCACGCAAACCTGCGCGCTGCACCGCAAGAACCGCTACGACCTGATCCTGCTCGACCTGCAGATGCCGGGCATGGACGGTTTCCAGGTCATGGAAGGGCTGAAGACCAACAACCAGGACGGTTATCTCCCGGTGCTGGTGATCACCGCCCAACCCGGCCACAAAGTGCGGGCGCTGCAGGCCGGCGCGCGGGACTTCATTTCCAAGCCGTTCGACTTGGTCGAGGCGCGCACGCGCGTCCGCAACACCCTCGAGGCGCGGCTGCTCTACAAACAGCTGCAGCACTACACAAAGGAACTGGAGCAGATCGTTGAGGAACGCACCGCCGAGTTGCGCGAGAGCGAGGCGCGCTTTCGCAGCCTGACCGAACTGGCCTCCGACTGGTATTGGGAGCAGGACGAGTCCGGCGCGTTCACCAAGGTGTCCGGCCCGGCGCTCGAAATGCTCGGTGTGCAGGTGCCGAACCTGACAGGCGGTACCGATGGCGCACCCCCCTCCGGCTGGAACGAGGAGCAGCGCAGGACATTGCAGGCGACCATCGCCGCCCGCGAGCCGTTCCTCGATTTCATCTTCAGCCGCGTCAACGCCGACGGCACCGAACAGCGCTTCCAGGTGAGCGGCGAACCGATGTTCAACCAGTCCTCCCGTTTCATCGGCTACCGGGGCATCGGCGTGGAACTCACGCCGAAGCACTGAATCCTGCACCCGCAAAGACCCCTCATGGCCTCGTCCCACAATCCCAACCAGAACCACCTGCTCGCCGCGCTCCCGACGGAAGAATTCGAGCGCCTCGCGAAACTCCTCGAACTCGTCCCCATGCCGCTCGGGTCGTCGCTCTACGAACCCGGCGAGCAGCTGGCGCACGCGTATTTCCCCACCACTTCGATCGCGTCGCTCCACTACATAACCGAATCCGGCGCCTCAGCCGAGATCGCCGGCGTCGGCAACGAAGGCGTGGTCGGCGTCTCGCTCTTCATGGGCGGAGACACCACGCCGAGTTCGGCGGTGGTGCAGACCGCGGGCCACGCCTACCGGCTGGAGCGCCGCGCGCTGAAAGCCGAGTTCGACCGCGGCGGGCCGGTGATGCGCTTGCTGCTGCGCTACACGCAGGCGCTGATCACCCAGATGACCCAGACCGCGGTATGCAACCGGCACCATTCGGTCGAGCAGCAATTGTGCCGCTGGCTGCTGGTCACGCTCGACCGGATCCCCTCGGGCCAGCTCGTGATGA
>JBBQVP010000074.1:0-19212 GCA_038211455.1 Burkholderiales bacterium | reverse complement strand
ACTTGCAAGCGGCCGGCAACCCGGCTATATTTCCTACCCATGCAGACCGTCTACATTCTTGTTTCGACGATCCTCAGCCTGGCGCTCCTGTCGCTGGCTGGGCTGCTGCTGCGCCCCGCGCGCACAAAATAACCCCCCCCTTCCGCAGTACCCCTGCCTCCCGGTCGCAAGACCAGGAGAAAAGGCACACATCCATCTATTTTGCGCACACCACGAGGAGCAGCGATGAAAAAAGACCACTTGATCATATTCGACACCACCATGCGCGATGGTGAACAGAGCCCCGGCGCCTCGATGACGCGCGAGGACAAGCTGCGGATTGCGCGTGCGCTGGAGCGCATGCGGGTGGACGTGATCGAAGCCGGTTTCCCTGCGGCGTCAAACGGTGACTTCGAGGCCGTCAAGGCAGTTGCCGGAATCATCAAGGATTCCACGGTCGCGGGCCTGTGCCGCGCCAACGACAAGGATGTGCAGCGCGGGCTGGATGCCGTCATGGGTGCAAAGTCGCCGCGCATCCATCTGTTCCTTGCCACCAGCGCATTGCACATGGAAAAGAAGCTGCGCATGACACCCGACCAGGTGTACGAGCAGGCGAAGATGTCGGTGCGCTTTGCGCGCAAGCATTGCCCGGATATCGAATTCTCCCCGGAGGACGGCAGCCGCTCGGACCCGGATTTCCTCTGCCGCGTGCTGGAGACGGTGATCGCCGAGGGCGCCACCACCATCAACATTCCGGATACGGTCGGCTATGCGGTGCCACAGCAGTTCGGCGAGTTCATCCGATCGCTTCGCGAGCGCATCCCGAATTCCGACAAGGCCGTCTGGTCGGTGCATTGCCACAACGACCTTGGCATGGCGGTAGCCAATTCGCTCGCCGCCGTGATGATCGGCGGGGTACGCCAGATCGAATGCACGATCAACGGCCTCGGGGAGCGTGCCGGCAACACGGCCCTCGAAGAGATCGTCATGGCGGTGCGCACACGGAAGGATTTTTTCGGTCTCGACACGCGCATCGATGCGACACAGATCGTTCCGACTTCGCGGATCGTGTCGCAAATCACCGGCTTCGTGGTGCAGCCCAACAAGGCGGTCGTCGGCGCGAACGCGTTTGCGCACGCCTCGGGCATCCACCAGGACGGCGTGCTCAAGGCGCGAGAAACCTACGAGATCATGACGGCAGAGCATGTGGGCTGGACTACCAATCGCATCGTGCTGGGAAAGCTGTCAGGGCGCACTGCATTCAAGCAGCGGCTCAAGGAGCTCGGCATCGATCTTGAGTCCGAGGACGCGTACAACAAGGCGTTCCAGAAGTTCAAGGACCTTGCCGACAAGAAAGCCGACATATACGACGAGGACCTCCAGGCCCTGGTTTCGGGGGCCTCCGCGCTGGCGTCCGAGGATCACTGGCAACTGGTTCACATGAGCCAGGCCAGCGGAATGGGGGAGCGCCCGCACGCCACGGTCGTGATCAGCGAAGCCGGCAAGGAGCACAAGATCGAGTCCGAGGGCGACGGCCCGGTCGACGCCACCTTCAAAGCCATCGAGACAGTAGCAAAGAGTGGCTCCGAACTGTTGCTGTATTCGGTCAATGCCGTCACCTCCGGTACGGAATCGCAGGGTGAAGTCACCGTGCGCCTGTCCAAGGGCGGGCGCATCGTGAACGGGATCGGGGCGGATACCGATATCGTCGTGGCTTCGGCCAAGGCGTATATCAGCGCCCTGAACCGGCTCGAGGACAAGTCCGAGCGGGTCAACCCGCAGCGCGGCGTTTGACGCCGATGCCGGAGTCGCGGCGTTCGTGGCTCTTCGTGCCTGGAGCGGATGTCGCGGCGCATGCGGCCGCCGCGCGCTCCGGCGCCGATGTGCTGATCCACGAACTGGAGGATTTCACGCCGCCGGAACTGCGGCCCCGCGCCCGCGCGCTGGCAGCTGCGCTGTACGGGCGCTGGCGCGATGCCGGGAGGATCGCCGCAGTGCGCATCAACCCGTTCCAGACCGACGGCCGCGCGGATCTCCAAGCGGTGATGGCGGGGCGACCGCAGGTCGTGCTGATGTCAAAGGTCGTGGCGCCGGAACAGGTGTCCGCGCTCGACGCGGCCGTCACGGCGTTGGAGAAGAAGTACGGGATTGCGTCCGGGTCGACCGAGTTGGTGCCCAACGTCGAGACTGCGGCGGGACTCATGCGGACATTTGAAATCGCCCGCGCGAGCCCGCGCATCAGCGCGCTGCTGGTGGCGAGCGAGGACATGGTGGCCGACCTGGGCACGGTCCGGACCCGGGGCGGGGCAGAGCTTGCCTATGTGCGCAGTCGCTTCCTTGTCGAGTGCCGCGCGGCGGGCGTGGAGGCGATCGACTGCCCGTACACGTTCAGCGATGCGCGCGGCGCCGGCGCCGAAGCCCGCCAGGCCAGGCAGATGGGCTACCGCGCCAAGAGCCTGGTGAGCCCGGCGCACGCCGCTGCGATCAACCGGGCCTTTACGCCGCAGGCGCGGGAAATCCTGCAGGCCCGACGCATCGTCGCCGCTTTCGAACGCGCGCGTGCAGCCGGGAAGGAGCGCGCCAAGGTGGGCGGGGCGTTGATCGAGGTGCCGATTTACGCGGCCGCGAAGCGCCTGCTCGAGCAGGCTGGGAAAGGCTGAATGACAAATTTTCTGGATACGAGGCCGGCTACTGGGGCCGGCTGTGTGCCGATTCGATTGGAGAGTTTTCGCCGACGGCATCTAAAATGTATCGGTATCGATACACAAACTGACCTGAGAGCTCCTTCTGGAGCGGGGTTTTATAGAAAAATCATTGTGATTTATCCGGAATTCCGGTGGCTCGCGTCAGCCGCGCGTACGCCACCACCGAGCCGAAATACACCAGGCTCAGAGCCACCTCGGCCAGCGCGAGCTGTTGCGACAGCCCGGCATCGGCCCAGCCGCGCATCACGCCTTCGGTGAAGTAGGCGAGGATGAACATGCTCGACCACTGGAAGGTATAGCGGCTGCCGCGCAGCACGCCGAACAGGGGCGCGAGAAGGGGCACAGTCTTCAGCGCGAGCAGGGAGCCGCCGGGCCGGATCGGCGCGAGCCACAGCTCCCAGGCCAGGCACAGGAAGATCAGCCCGATGAGGCTCGCGATCGCGCCGTTCCACGCGGCGCGCGCGACAGGGTTCATGCGGAGAGCTTCAGCGCGGCCTCGGCGATGCGACGGCCCTGCGCGATGCACAGCGTGCGCTCAGCCTCGCTGATCGGCTGATCGTCAGCGAATCCGGCAAGGTGGCTCGCGCCATACGGAGTTCCCCCGGTGCGCGTCGCGTTCAGGCTGGCCTCGGTATACGGCAGGCCGACGATCAACATGCCGTGGTGGAGCAGCGGCAGCATCATCGACAGCAGCGTGGTTTCCTGGCCGCCATGCAGGCTGGCCGTGGAGGTGAAGACGCAGGCCGGCTTGCCGGACAGCGTTCCCGCCAGCCAGAGTTCCCCGGTGCCATCGAGAAAGTACTTCATCGGCGCCGCCATATTGCCGAAGCGCGTGGGGCTGCCAAGCGCGAGGCCGGCGCATTCCCGCAGATCCTTCAGCGTGCAGAACGGCGCGCCCTCATCCGGCACGGGGGCTTCGACGGCGCGCTCGGTCAAAGCCGAGACTTTCGGCACGGTGCGCAGCCGCGCCGCGGCGCCTGGCACGCGCTCCACGCCATCGGCGATCAGCTCGGCCATTCGGCGGATCGAGCCGCCCTGGGTGTAATAGAGGATTAGGATTTCGGCCATCTTTGGCGCGGCACACCGCGGCGATGCAGGGGCGGTATTATAGTTCGCACCCCAGCCATAGCGGAGAACGCCCGACGATGTCCCAGCCTGCCCACAGCATCCCGCGCCGCGAGCGCCTGATGGTCGCACTCGACGTTCCCACCGCCGCCGAAGCGCGCGCCCTGGTCGAGACGCTAGGTGATTCGGTGTGCTTCTACAAGATCGGCCTCGAACTGTTCACCTCCGGCGGGTATTTCGAACTGCTCGACTGGCTTTCTGCCCGGGACAAGAAAGTGTTCGCCGACCTGAAGTTCTACGACATCCCGGAAACCGTAAGGCGGGCGGTGGCCAACCTGAAGGGCCGCGGCGCGACCTTCGTTACGGTTCACGGTCATCGGTCGGTGATGCAGGCGGCGGTATCCGCGCAAAGCGGGGTGAAGATCCTTGCCGTCACGGTACTGACGAGCTTCGACCAGAGTGATCTTGCCGAAATGGGAGTAAGCGGCGATGTCCGCCAGCTGGTTTTATCGCGCGCACGCGGCGCCCTCGAGTGCGGCTGCGACGGGGTGATCTCTTCGGGGCTGGAGGCGCCGCAGATCAAGTCGGCGTTCGGGAGCGGGCTGCTGATCGTCACGCCGGGAATCCGTCCGGCCGAAGGCAAGCCGAGCGACGACCAGAAGCGCACGGTCGATGTGGCACAGGCATTTGCCAATGGCTGTGACTACATCGTCGTCGGCCGGCCCGTGCGGGACGCGCGCGATCCGCAGGCGGCGGCAGAGGCGATCCAGTCCACGATCGCCGGCATCTTTCCGCAATAGCATGCTGCACGCAGTCGCAGGCATCCTCGGACTGCTTGCGCTTTCCTGGCTTGCCTCGGAAGCGCGTATGCGGGTCCCGTGGCGCACGGTTCTTGCTGGTATCGCATTGCAAATCGTCCTTGCCGTCGTATTACTCAAGCTCCCGGCTGCGAAGGACGCGTTCCTGGCGCTCAATCAGGTCATGCTCGGCCTGGAGAAGGCGACCCAGTCCGGCACAGCATTCGTGTTCGGCTATCTCGGCGGTGGCGCGGCGCCGTTCGCGACGGCCACCCCTGCGTCGAGCTTCATCCTCGCGTTTCGCGCATTGCCACTGGTGCTGGTGATCAGTGCGTTGTCTGCGCTGCTGTTCCACTGGCGCGTGGTGCAGGTCGTGGTGCGCGCGATTTCCTGGCTGCTGGAGAGGACTCTGGGGGTCGGGGGCGCAGTGGGACTGTCGACTGCAGCGAACGTGTTCGTCGGCATGGTGGAGGCGCCACTGTTCATCCGCCCGTACCTCGCGAGGGTGACCCGCGGAGAACTGTTCGTGATCATGGTGGGCGGCATGGCGACCATCGCTGGAACCGTGTTGTTCCTCTACGCAAGCGTGCTGGGACCGGTCATACCCGATGTGGTGGCGCACCTGCTGATCGCCTCCATCCTGTCGGCGCCCGCGGCGATCGTGGTGGCGGCGATCATGGTGCCGGTGGAGGGGGCGGTTACCGGCGGGCGTATCGAAATCGACGTGCCGTACGAAAGCAGCATGGATGCGATTACGCGCGGCACGCTCGACGGTGCGGCGCTGCTGATCAGCATTGTGGCGATGCTGATCGTGCTCGTCGCGCTGGTCGCGCTGGTCAATCTCGGGCTCGGTGCGCTGCCGGATGTGCAAGGCCAGCCGCTGACTGCGCAACGCCTGCTTGGCTGGGTGCTCGCGCCGCTGGCATGGCTTGCCGGCGTAGAGTGGCGCGAGGCGCATGTTGCGGGCGCGCTGCTCGGCACCAAGACGATCCTGAACGAACTGGTGGCCTATGTCGACCTGGCCAATCTGCCGGACTCGGCCCTGTCGCCGCGCTCCAGATTGCTGATGACCTATGCGCTGTGCGGTTTTGCCAACTTCGGCAGCCTCGGGATCATGATCGGCGGGCTGGGTACCATGTGTCCGGAGCGCCGGCCCGAGGTGGTGGCTCTCGGGATGAAGTCAATCGTCGCGGGAACACTGGCCACCTGCCTGACCGCTGCGACGGTCGGGCTCGTGCTTTGAGCCCGTCGAACCGCTAGGGGATGGGAATCGCCGCAATCAACTGCGCGCCCACGTCCACCCGCCGTTTGGCGTCGTGCGCCGGACGCAGGCGATGCGTGGCGACGCCGGGGAGGACAGCCTGCACGTCCTCGGGTATCACCTTGTCCCGGCCTTCGACGAAGGCCCAGGCCCGCGCCGAATGCACCAGCGCCAGCGCGGCGCGCGGGCTCAGTCCCGCGACATAGTCGGGCGAACGGCGGGTGTACTCGACAATTGCCTGCACATAGTCGAGCAGGGCCGGCGCGACGTGCACGCCTGCAGCCTGTGCCTGGAGTTCAAGCAGCCCGCTTGGGGTGAGACAGGGCTCGAGGGCGGCGAGCAGGGCGCGCCGGTCGGCACCCGCGAGCAGGGCACGCTCTGCGTCGCGGTCGGGGTACCCCAGTTCGAGGCGCATCAGGAACCGGTCGAGCTGTGACTCGGGCAGGGGAAAGGTGCCTACCTGCTCGGTCGGGTTCTGGGTTGCGATGACGAAGAACGGCTCGGGCAGCGGCCGCGTCTCGCCTTCCGCGGTCACCTGGTGTTCTTCCATGGCTTCAAGAAGCGCACTCTGCGTCTTTGGCGTCGCGCGGTTGACTTCGTCGGCCAGGATCACCTGCGCGAAGATCGGCCCGGGATGGAACTTGAACTCGCCGCGCTCGCGTTCGTAGACCGAGACGCCCACGATGTCAGCGGGCAGCATGTCGCTGGTGAACTGGATCCGCCGGAAATCCAGGCCCAGCGCGCGGGCAAGAACCTGCGCCAGCGTGGTCTTGCCCACGCCCGGAAGGTCTTCGATCAGCAGATGCCCACGGGCCAGGATGCAGGCCAGCGCGAGCCGGATCTGGGATTCCTTGCCAAGGATGATCTGGCCGACGACTTCGATTACGCGATGCACCGGCGAGCGCGTGGCGGAGAGAAACTGTGGTTTGAGCAGCATCGTTCGATTGTACGGGCAACGCCGGGCAAGCGGCTAGCCGCTGCCGGGTTTACGCTATGATTCGTCAACATTTTCACAGTTCAGCCCGACGCCTCCAAGATGACCACGGCCTTCATCGCCCACACGGAATGCACCAGGCACGATATGGGTGCACACCATCCCGAATGCCCCGCGCGCCTGGCCGCGATAGACGATCAGCTGATCGCCTCCGGGATAGGCCAGTACCTCGCGCATTACCAGGCTCCGGCAGCCACAGACGCTGAAATCGCGCGTGTCCATCCGATCGAATATGTGCGGGCAGTCCGCGATGCGTCGCCTGCATCGGGCACCGTGCACCTGGATCCGGACACCGCAATGAACCCGCACAGCCTCTCCGCGGCGCTGCACGCGGCGGGTGCCGGCGTGATGGCCACCGACCTGGTGATGCGGGGCGAAGTCGAAAATGCATTCTGCAGCGTGCGACCGCCGGGACATCACGCCACGCGCACGCGCCCGATGGGATTCTGTATCTTCAACAACGTCGCCGTCGCGGCGCGGCACGCGATCCACGCGCACGGGATCGAGCGCGTCGCCATCATCGACTTCGACGTGCACCACGGCAACGGAACCGAGGACATTTTCTCCGGTGACCCGCACGTCCTGATGGCCTCTACTTTCCAGCACCCGTTCTATCCCTACAGCGGCGCCGAGCCGGCGGCAGAGAACATGATCAATGTGCCGCTCGCGGCAGGCGCCGGCAGCAAGGCGTTTCGCGAGGCGGTAAACCGGTTCTGGCTGCCGGCGCTGGAGGAATTTGCGCCACAGTTCGTGATCTTCTCGGCCGGATTCGACGCACATATGGATGATGACATGGCGATGCTCGCGTTCCAGGACGCGGACTATGCCTGGGTCACCGAGCAGGTGAAGGCGGTCGCTGATCGCCACGCCAAAGGGCGCATCGTTTCAATGCTTGAAGGCGGCTACGACCTGTCTGCGCTCGGGCGCAGCGTGGTGCAGCACCTGCGCGTTCTGGCAGGCCTGAATTAGAGAAAGGAGAAAACCACTTCCATGACCAGCCGAATCCTCATTCCCCTCGTAACGTTCCTCTCGCTCCTGCTCGCCGGTTGCGGGGGCATCAGCATGGGCAACCTGAACCCGTTTGGCGGCGGGCCCGAGGAACTGTCGCGCGTCCCGCTTAATGCGACCGCGTACCAATGCGACGCCGGCAAGCGCCTTTACGTGCGCTATATGGACGGCGGTGCCTATGCGTGGGTCATCCTGCCGGAGCGCGAGTTCCGGCTCGACCGGGCGGGGCCCGCGTCTGGCACGCGTTACGGCACCGGCAGCGCCATCCTCGACAGGAACGGCGACGAAGTGACGTTGTCCGATGGCCCCGCGGTCAGCTACCTGGGCTGCAAGGTAGCGGCGGCAGCACCGGCAAAGGTTTCGCAGGAAACGAAAGAAAAAGGAGACAAGAAGAAATGAAAATGAAACTTCCACGTACGCTGGCCGCGGCCCTTACCGCGTCGCTGGCTCTCTGCCTGTTCACACCCGGAAGCGCGGGCGCGCAAGGCTACCCGTCCAAGCCCCTGCGCCTGATCGTCCCGTACGCCCCGGGCGGCGCGACCGACATCATCTCGCGAGCTGCCGCGATCGAACTCGCCAAGGGGCTCGGTCAGCCCGTGACCGTCGATAACCGTCCTGGCGCAGGCGGCAACCTCGGGTCAGAAATGGCCGCGCGCTCGGCGCCCGACGGCTATACGTTGCTGACGAGCGCGAGCAGCCTGCACGGCATCACCCCGTTTCTCTACACCAAGCTGAACTACGACCCGAACAAGGACCTGGCGCCTGTCATCGTGCTCGCGGGATTCGCCAACGTGCTGGTGGTGAATCCCAAGGTGAACGCGCATTCGGTGAAAGAGCTTGTCGCGCTCGCCAAGGCGCAGCCGGGCAAGCTGACTTGCGCATCGAGCGGGAGCGGATCGACGATCCACATGTCCTGCGAAATGTTCAAGCAGATGCTTGGCCTGGACATCACGCACATTCCATACAAGGGCAGTGGTCCCGCAGTCATTGACCTCATGGGCGGGCAGGTGGACATGATGTTCGACAACATTCCATCCTCGATATCCCACATCCGCTCGGGCAAGCT
This sequence comes from Burkholderiales bacterium, assembly GCA_038211455.1. Taxonomy (GTDB): domain Bacteria; phylum Pseudomonadota; class Gammaproteobacteria; order Burkholderiales; family SG8-39; genus SZAS-79. Next base: position 10,337 of record JBBQVP010000074.1, on the reverse strand, counting down.
GCGCGCGCTGGCCACGACCGGCGACAAGCGCTCCGCCACGCTGCCCGACCTGCCGACGATCGCGGAGACGGGCGTACCCGGGTACGCGTCTACCGCGTGGTTCGGCATCGCGGTGCCGGCCGGAACGCCAAAGGACATCGTCGCACGGCTGAATGTGGAGGGCCAGAAGACGGTCAAGTCGCCCGAGTTCGTCAAGCGCATGACGGACCTGGGCTATGAGATCGTCGGTGGCACGCCCGAGCAGATGGCCTCGATGATCCAGGACGAGTACCGTCGCTGGGGGCCGATCGTGAAGATCTCGGGCGCCAAGGTCGACTGAAAACCCCGGCGGAGTACCTGCCATGTCCCGACTGAAGATGGTTCCGGCAGAACCGGAAGACCCTGCGTTGAAGGCCATGTTCGACGAGGTCCGCGCGCGCGGGATTCCGGTGCCGAACCTGTATCGCGTGATCGGGCACGCGCCGCCGCTGCTGCGCGCCTGGCTCGATTTCGCCTGGCCGCTGCGCCTGCACGCGAAGACCGAGCGCAGGATCCGCGAACTGTTGATCCTGCGTGGCGCGCAGGTCTCGGGCGCGCGCTATGAGTGGGTGCACCATGTCGCGATGGCGCTTGCGGCCGGCGTCACGCAGGCGCAGGTTGACGCGCTCGATACATGGGAAAAATCCACGCTGTTCAGCGCTGAGGAGCGCGCCGTGCTGCGCCTGGCCGAGGAGGTCACGCGTGGTCCGGCCGCATCGCCCGAATGTATCGAAGCCCTGAGGAAGTGCGGCTACGACGAGGCCGGCATCGTCGAACTCACGCTGACGGCGAGTTTCTACGTTTGCGTGTCGCGTTTCCTGCAGTCAATGGCTGTCGACCTGGAGGACAACCTCCGGGACGGCTGAGGTCAGCGCGCCGGCGGCGCCGGCTTTTTCGGTTGCTTCGGCTTTTTCTCTTCCCGGCGTTGGCGGTCGCGATTTCCCATGGCGGCTTCCTTTCTTTTATGAATCCAGCGTTTGTCAAAATCAGCAATCAGGCTACCCTGAAACCCGCTTCAGGGATGGATCTGTAGAAATAAAAGTAAAACTTTCCCGGCTATCCTGGATATTCGGTTACTGGCGCGCCATCTCGGCTCGCCCGACTGCTTCCGCGTCAATGCTCTGCGGTGCGTCAAGGCTCACGATGACTTTTCGCAGGGTGCCGCCGAACGCGAATGGCGCAGTGTAGCCCGATACCGGGCTGCCGCGATCGCGGCCGATGTCCAGGCCGCTCCATGAAATGAAGTTGTTGAAGCCCGCCTCGGTCGTCAGGCTGCCCGCTTCCTCGCCGTTGATCAGCAGGGTACCCGTGCGGTTCGCCGGGATGAAGTAGCGCATCCCGAGCATCGGGCGGGTCTGCACGAGCGGCCCGGCAAGCATGCGGAAACCGAGGGTGCAGTCACCCAGCGGGATGCGCCGGTCGGACTCGATCACGTGATGCTGTCCGCCGATGTTGAGGTCGTGCACCAGCCTGCCGTTGCGGACGAACAGGCTGTAGCCCGAGGTCGCGTCTCCGTGCGCGATGAGCACGCCTTCGGTATCCGGGCCGTCGATACGCACATCCGCCTCAATCGTGTAGCTGCGTCCGCGCACGTCGGGCGCGACATCGGTGGGGATATGCCCGACGCCGGCATGGAATACGAAGCGGTTGCGCGGACCGTGGAAACGGCGCGCATTCTCGAGGAAGCGCGGGCCGAAACGATCGTCCAGCGGCAGGACCTTGCAAAGACCGGCCTGCTCCCACCACAGGTCGACGAGCGCCTTCAGGCGCGCGGGTTCGCGCGCCGCGAGGTCCTCGGTCTCCGAAAAGTCCGCGTCCAGGTGAAACAACTCCCACCGGTCGTCCTCGAACGCGCTTCCGGGTGCGTGATACGCCACCGCTTTCCAGCCTGCATGCCACAGGCCGCGGTGGCCGAACATTTCAAAATACTGCGGTGTCGTGCGCGCCGGCGCACTTGCGTCCCGCAGGCTGGCGGCAAAGCTCTCGCCTTCGATCGGCTGCTGCGCCACGCCGCCGATCGCCTCCGGCGGCCTGACACCGATGAGGTCGAGCAGCGTCGGCGCAAGGTCGCTCGCATGGCAGAACTGGTGGCGCAGTTCGCCCCGGGCGTGAATGCCGTTCGGCCATTGGATCACGAGCGGATCGCGAATGCCGCCGCCGTGCGTGTTCTGCTTGTAGCGGCGCAGTGGGGTGTTCGCCGCCATCGCCCAGCCGTGCGGAAAGTTCGAGTGCGTGTCGGGGCCGCCGATATCCTCGATGCGCGCGATCTTCTCGGCGATCGCCTCCGGCCTGAAATTGTTCGGCCCCATCGCGTTGACCATGCCCAGCGGCCCGCCTTCCTGGCTGGCGCCGTTGTCCGAGAGCACCAGGACGAGGGTGTTGTCGCGCTGCCCGGAGCGCTCGAGGAATTCGAGCAGTCGCCCGAGGTGCCGGTCGGCATGGTCGAGCATCGCCGCATAGGCCGACTGCAGGCGGATGAACAGCCGGCGCTCGTCGATGCCGATCTCCTCCCATGCCCTGACCAGGTCGTTGCGCGGTGGCATGCGCGTGCCCGGCGGGACGATACCGAGCGCTTTCTGCCGGGTCAGTCGCTGCTCGCGCTCGACGTCCCAGCCGTGCGCAAAGACCTCATCGTAGGAACGTATGAGGTCAGCGGGCGCCTGGTGCGGCGCGTGGCAGGCACCGAGAGCGATCCAGGTCAGCCAGGGCGCGCCAGCCGCGTCGGCGACGTGGTCGGCCAGGTAGCGGATCGACTGGTCGATGAGGTCTTCGGTCAGGTGGTAGCCGGTGGTAAACGTGCCGGGTGGGTCGATGTGCGTGTTGTCACGCACCAGTTCGGGTGCGTACTGGTCAGTTTCGGCGTCCATGAAGCCGTAGTAGCGGTCGAACCCGCGTCCCAGCGGCCAGCCGTCGAAGGGCCCTGCCGGCCCGGACTGGGTGAGCGGCGTGACGTGCCATTTGCCCAGCATGTAATTCCGGTATCCGTGGGGGCGGAGCATTTCGGCGAGCGTTCCCGCTTCGCGCGCGATCTTGCCGCGGTAGCCCGGGTAGCCGCTGTCGAAGTTTGCCAGACAGCCGACGCCCACCGAGTGGTGATTGCGCCCGGTGAGCAGCGCGGCGCGCGTGGTCGAGCACATTGCCGTCGTATGGAATCCGGTATAGCGCAGGCCGCCATTGGCGAGCGCATCTATGTTCGGGGTGCGGATGGGCGAGCCGTAGCACCCGAAATCGGAGAACCCGACATCGTCGAACAGCACCACCAGGATGTTGGGTGCGCCGGCGGGCGGGGAGGGCGGCGCGGGCCACGAAGGCGTCGAGTCCTGCCAGGTCTTTCCGATTGCAGCCATGCGGGTATTTCTCCTTCACTTTTTGCGCACGCGGCGGGCTTCCATGGTTTTCCTCCTCCTCCGGCGCGATAATGACGCGGACCATGCGCGACGTCTACGTCATCGGATCCGCCTGCACCGAGTTCGGCAAGTTTGCCGATCGCTCGTTCCAGGATCTCGCCCGCGAAGCCTATCTGCAGGTACTCGGAGATGCCGGCATGGCCGATGGCGGCCGTATCGAGCAGGCCTGGTTCGGCAACTGCGGCATGTTTGCTTGGGGGCAGGGGGGCATCCGTGGCCAGGTGTGCTTTACCCCGCTTGTCGACGAGGGCCTGTTTCCCGAGCGTGTGCCGATGGTCAATGTGGAGTCCGGCTGCGCAACGGCGTCACAGGCGTTCCATGGCGCGTGGAAGGACATCCTTTCCGGCCAGACGGAACTCAGCCTCGCGATCGGGGTGGAGAAGCTCTTCAGCCCGGATCGCCTTGAGAGGGTTCCGGAAATATTTGCCAGCGGCATCGACCAGCTTGATTCTGCGCGCTGGCAAGCCTACTACCGCGCTGCCGGGGAAGCGGCGGGCAAGCCCTTCGAGACGGGGCCGGGCCGCACAGTGTTCATGGACACCTATGCGATGCAGGCGGCCTGGCACATGCGCCGTTACGGCACCACGCAGCGGCAGATCGCCGCGGGCGCGGCAAAGAACCACCACAACGGCAGCCTGAATCCGAAGGCACAGTATCGCTTCGACATGACGGTCGACGAAGTCCTCGCCGACCGTCCCGTCAGCCATCCGCTGACCCGCGCGATGTGCGCCCCCATCGGCGATGGCGCAGCAGCGGCGATCCTCTGCTCGGAAGAGTTCCTCGGCGGCCTGCCGGGCGAGGTGCGCGAGCGCGCGGTCAAGGTGCGTGCGTGTGCGCTGTCGGGCGGAAAATACCGCAGCCTCGACGAGCCGGGGCTGTCGCAATTCGCAGCGCAGAAGGCCTACCGCGCGGCCGACGTGTGCCCCGCGGACATCGATGTGGCCGAACTGCACGACGCGACGTCGTTCTGCGAAATCTATCAGGCCGAGATGATGGGATTCTGCGCGGTCGGGGAGGGTGGCCCGCTGGTCGAATCCGGCGGCACCGCTCTCGACGGTGCCATACCGGTCAACCCGTCAGGCGGGCTGGTTTCCAAAGGCCACCCGGTAGGCGCGACTGGCCTGTCGATGATCTACGAGGTCTGCCTCCAACTGCGCGGCGAGGCTGCTGCCCGCCAGGTCCGGGGTGCTTCGCTTGGCCTGGTGGAAAATGGCGGCGGCGTCATGGGCTTCGACGAAGCCGCCTGCGCGGTGACGATACTGGAGCGCGCCTAGGCGGCCATGCGTCAGCGGCGCCGGCCTTTGGGCACGGCCGGGTTGAACAGCTCCATCTCCGCCTTGACCTGTTCGCGGCTGCGCTCGTAGACGATTTCGCGACCCATCACCGAGCCCGCGTATGCCTGCCCGTTACGGGTGGGTGTGAGCTGGCATTTGACGCTGTGGATTCCTTCGCCCAGTACGACCTCAATCCATTCCGGTTTCTTCGACAGGACGACGACATCCATCGTTTTTCCGGTCTCGGTAATGCGAACCATGATTTTTTCGGTGTGCATGAGTCGTTGCCGGTTGCCGTTGGAGGAGGGGTTGTCGCTGAAAGACAGGCTGCACTATTCCACTTTCGCCTTGGCGCGCAGATCGGCGATGAGCTTTTCGACGCGGATGCGCTGCAGGCGTTGTGAAAGGTTGTTCTTCACCTCCGCGAACGGCGGGTGCTTGGCCTCACGGGAGTCTTCGAGCAGGATCACGTGGTAACCAAACCGGGTCTTGACCGGCGTCTCCGTGTACTTGCCTTTGGCCAGCTTGATCATCGCCGCGGAGAATTCCTTGTCGAACGTGCCCGGTGACTGCCAGTCGAGGTCGCCGCCCTTCTGCCGCGTTCCGTCGTCCTTGGTGTGCTTCTTCGCCAGGTCGTCGAATTTCGCGCCCTTTTTAAGTTCAGCGATCAGGCCCTTCGCTTCGCCTTCAGTCGCAACGAGGATATGGCGCGCCTTGAATTCGCGGGTTCCGAGTTCGGCCTTGATCTGCTCGTATTCCTTCTGCATTTCCGCATCGGTGATGGCATGGGTGCGGATGTAGTCGCGCAGGTACGCCTGGACGATCACGGTTTGGCGCACCAGTTCGAGTTCGTTCTGCAATTCGGGCTGCTTGGTGAGCCCGCTCTTTTCGGCAGCCTGCGAGATGATCTCCCGGTTGACGAGTTCGTCGCGCACCGCGGCGCGCAGTTCCGGGCCGTCTTTCTGGCCTTGCTGCGCGCGCTCCCGCAGCAGAAGTTCGGCGCGTTGCGGCGGGATGACCACGCCGTTCACCGTGGCGACCGGCCCGCTTTGCGCAATTGCGGCGGGCAAGGCGGGCGCGGGCTTCTGTGCCTGGCCAAAGGCCGGAGCCGCGACGAGGCATGCCGCGAGCAGCCCACCGCCCAGGGTGGCGCAGAGCGCAGGGAAGCTGGTTTGGTATTTCATGTTCATCCTTCGAGTGGGTATTTGAGCCGGATTCGGGGGGCGGTTCATGCGCCAGCCTCGCCCGGGGCGAGCGCGTGGATCTGGACCGCGTGTATCGGGTTGTTCATCAGTTCGCCCAATGCGGCGTAGACCATCCTGTGGCGGGCGACTTTGGCCTTGCCCTCAAAGGCGCGTGACACGATCGCGACGCGCCAGTGCGTGTTGCCACCCGGTGCCGCGCCGGCATGCCCCGCGTGCGACGCGCTGTCATCGACGATTTCCAGCATTTCGGGCGCAAGGGCGGCAAGTCGCTCTCGCATGACCGGCTCGAGGCTCACGGCTTCTTGCCTTCGGACACGTCCTGCTCGAGGTAGCGGGAGAGGAACAGCGCCTGCGCGATCACGAAAGCAAACATGAGACCCATGCCGCCGAACAGCTTGAAGTTGACCCAGATGTCGGTCGGGAAATTGAAGGCAACGTACAGGTTGATCGCGCCCATGGCGGCAAAGAACCCCACCCAGCTCCAGAGCAGGCGCGTCCAGGCGGTCTCGGGTAGATGCAGTTGCTTGTCCATCATCGCGCGGATGAGGTTGCGGCGGAAAGCAATCTTCGCCGCAATCAGCGCGCTCGCAAACAGCCAGTACAGCACGGTGGGCTTCCATTTTATGAAGTTCTCGTCCTGCAGCAGCAGCGTCGCGCTGCCGAAGACCCCGATGACGCCAAAGCTCACCCAGAGCATGGGTTCGACCTTGCGGCGGCGCAGCCAAACCCAGGCGATCTGCCCAACCGTTGCGGCCATCGCCACCGCAGTCGCAACGTAGATGCCGTAAAACTTGAACGCGACGAAAAAGAGGATGACCGGGAAGAGGTCGAAGAGAAATTTCATGAGTCTGTCATTTTACCATCCAGCGACCGTGACCGCCTGCGCGCAGGAATCGCGCCCGACGCGCCGGTCAGGCTATTTCTTTTCGAACTTCAGCGATGCGGAGTTGATGCAATAGCGCAGCCCGGTCGGTTGCGGCCCGTCTTCGAACACGTGGCCCAGGTGCGCTTCGCACGCAGCGCAGTGGACTTCGGTGCGGCGCATGAGGAAGCTGTAGTCCTCCTCGGTCGCCACGTTCTGCGGATTTGCCGGCTGCCAGTAGCTCGGCCAGCCGGTTCCGGATTCGAATTTGTGCTCCGAGGAAAACACTTCGGCGCCGCAACATACACAGCGATAGAGCCCGCTTTCGTGGTTGTCGTTGTACTCACCGCTGAATGCGGGTTCGGTGCCTTTCTTGCGCGCCACCCGGTACTGCATCGGGGTCAGCAGGGCCTTCCATTCTGCGTCGGTCTTGCCGGATTTCACTCGATACTCCATGTACAGGGATGTTATTTAGACAAGCCTATTCCCGCCGGGTTCCCGGCGCAACGAGCAGCCCGACACGAGCAGCCTGCTGGTTTCTACTGCCAGTCTCGCCTGTGGCGTGCCGATTGGCGGTATGCTGTGGGGAAGGAGGGGAACGGCATGAATTCGCACAAGTCGAATATTGCCATTGCATGCATGGTGGCGCTGGGTGTCGCGTTTCCGCTGCATGCGCAGCAGCAGGAGCCGCAAGGCCCATCCATTGGCGAAGTGGTCGAAGGCGTGGGAAGCCTTTTCAGGAGGTTTTTGGGCTCAGGTGCTCCCCCTGAAAAGGCGCCTGAGAGGACTGCCCCGCAGGCGGCTCCGCTGGCTCCGCCCCCGCCCCCGTCCCCCGCAGCGCCCTTCGCGCCCAAAGCGCCGCAGGCGGCCCCCACGGTCCCGACACCCGCGGCCCAGGTCGTAGCGCGCAGCCTGCATGAGGCGGTGGTCGGCGGCGAATACGAGGCGGTCGTGAAGCTTCTCGACCAAGGTGCGGAAATCGAGGCGAAGGACCCGCGTTCAGGCGCATCCCCGCTGCACTACGCGGTCATGAAGGGCAGGATGCAGATTATCGACCTGCTGCTGTCGCGCGGCGCGGACGTCAACAGCCGCACGAGGAACGGCACCACGCCGCTGCATACCGCGGCACTCTATGCGCGAAAGGAAGTGGCGGAGCGTCTGCTGGAGGCAAAGGCGGACGTCAATGCGAAGAGCCTCAGCGGGGCTACCGCCCTCGCCCTGGCCGCAGCGGCAAAGAACTGGCCGATCGTGGACATGCTGCGCCAACACGGCGGGAAGTAGTGCTGCCATCGGAGGACGGCGCCGTACGAAAGGTCAGGACGAGCAACTGACCGAAATTCCCCCGGCCCAGTCCGGAGGGGCGGCCGCATAGCGCTGCATGCCGCGTTGCTCCTCGAACGGGTTCGACAGCAGGCGCCGCAGTTCCTCGATACGCGCGTAGTCGCGCTGGTCGCGCGCCAGGGCGATCGCCTCTTCGGCCATCCAGTTCCTGAGCACATAGGCGGGATTGGTCAAGTTCATGCGCGAGCGCCGCTCGGCGTCCAGGCTGCCTTCTCGCGCGAGCCGCGCCCGATAAGCCTCGCCCCATGCGTCGAAGCCTTCGCGCTCGGTGAACTGGTCGCGCAGTGGCGCGTTCTTCGCGCCGGCCGTTGAATCGAAGCCAGCAAGGCTGCGAAAGAAGATCGTGAAGTCGGTTCGGCTGCGCTGCATCAGACCAAGCAAATCATCGAGCAGGCCAACGTCACCATCCTCGGCCGTTTGCAGGCCGAGCTTTGCCCGCATCAGCGTCGCGTAGGCGGAGTCGAACGCGGGCTCGTAACGCGCGAGCGCGGCCTCGGCCTCGTCCATTTCCAGCAGCGGGAGCAGGGCCTGGCCCAGGCAATAGAGGTTCCAGTGGGCGATCTTCGGCTGCATGTTGTATGCGTAGCGCCCGCTGTCGTCCGAATGGTTGCAGACATGGTTCCAGTCGAACCCGTCGAGAAAGCCGTAGGGCCCGTAGTCGATCGTGAGGCCGAGCATCGACATGTTGTCGGTGTTCATGACCCCGTGGCAGAACCCCACCGCCTGCCAGTGCGCCACCAGTTCGGCGGTGCGGTACACGACCTCCGCCAGTAGCGACAGGTAAGGCTTCTCCGCCGCCTGGAGTTCCGGGTAGTGCTCGCGCAGCACATAGTCCGCAAGGGTGCGGATGTGCTCGTGCTGCTTCCTGTAGAAAAACACTTCGAACGAGCCGAAGCGAACGTGGCTGGGCGCCATGCGCGTAAGCACCGCGGATGTCTCGGCGGTTTCGCGTATCACCGGCGCGTCGCTGCCCGTGATTGCCAGTGCGCGCGTCGTGGGGATGCCCAGGCCATGCATGGCCTCGGAGCAGAGATATTCGCGGATCGTCGAACGCAGCACGGCGCGGCCATCGCCCATGCGCGAATAAGGTGTGCGCCCGGCGCCCTTCAGCTGCAGGTCCCAGCGGCTTGTGCCCGGGCCACGCGCCTCGCCCAGTAGAATGGCGCGCCCGTCGCCAAGCTGCGACACAAAGGTGCCGAACTGGTGGCCGGCGTAGAGTGCAGCGAGCGGGTCGGCTCCCGCGGGAACCTGGTTCCCGCTGAAGATGTCGACGAACTCCGGTGTTTGCGCGTACGACGGGTCGAGCCCGATCAGCGCTGCTGCCTCGGGATTGAACGCGACCAGGTACGGGTCCGGAAGAGGCGTGGGCTTCAGGCGGGTATGGAACGCGCCGTGCAGTCTTGCGTAGGTGTTGTCGAACCTGAAGGGCCCGGCTTCCGGGACGGGCTGGGGAACGCTCAACGCGACTCCTGCGAACGGTCCCAGAGGTTGGGCATCACGGCGTTGTGGTAGCCGGAGATGAATTCGCGCGGCGCGCCGGTTGCAGGGTCGAACACGTGGCGCCGCACCGCACCGATGTTCGCGCCGTAGACATGGATGCTGATGGAGGGCCGGTCGGTGTAGGCATTCGATACGACGTGTATGTCGCCGATGGTGGGCGAAACGAGGTCCACTTCACCGGGCTCGATCCGGTGGGTCCCGCTCACCTGGAAGGGCTTGCCGACCGTTACGCCGTTGTACTCCTCGCACAGTTCGGCGCCGCGCATCATGCCGACCATGCCCCATACCGTGTGGTCATGCACCGGCGTTTTCTGGCCGGGCCCCCAGACGAAACTGACGACCGAAAACCGCTCCAGCGGATCGCAGTAAAGCAGGTACTGGCGGTAGCCCGCGGTGGAAGGCTGCGCGAATGCGTCCGGCAGCCAGTCGTCGTGGGTGACCAGTTCCCTGAGGAGTTTTTCGCCCTCGTCGAGAAGTTTCGGTTCATCACCGGCGTGTTGTTCGACCACCCGGGTCATGGCCTGGACGTAGCTGCGCAGGCGTGGAAGATTGTGCGTGTTCATGCCTCAAGGATACCCATTCGCGGGCGCCCCTGCTCGCGTTGCGAGCGCGACAGCAGGAATGCGGGCGGCAAGGCCGCCAGCGCGATCAGCGCACCCACGATGAACGTGTCCTGGAACGCGAGGGACACGCTCTGGGCCTGCACGATGTCGCCGAGATACTCCAGCGC
>JBBQVP010000073.1:0-19267 GCA_038211455.1 Burkholderiales bacterium | reverse complement strand
GGTCGCTGACTGGCACATGCTTGGCGGCGGGGGGGTGATAAATTGTGGGGTCTGTGGCGGTTTTTCGGTAAAAAGCGACTCTGACCCCAATTTTCTTCGCGGATTCGGCGAGATGGCCGGCGAGCTTCAGGCGCTGCGCTTCGCCGCCCGAGAGCGTCGGCACCGGCTGGCCGAGGCGCAGGTATTCCAGGCCCACGTCCGCGAGCGGTTTCAGCACGCGCTGTACCTCGGCGTTGTCGCGGAAGAACCCGATTGCTTCCGAGACAGTGAGTTCCAGAACATCCGCGATCGACTTGCCGTTCACGCTCACTTCGAGCACTTCGGCGCGGAAGCGCTTGCCGTCGCAGTCCGGGCAGCGCAGGTAGACGTCCGAAAGGAATTGCATCTCGACGTGCTCGAAACCGTTGCCCCCGCAGGTCGGGCAGCGCCCGTTGCCGGCGTTGAAGCTGAAGGTGCCGGCGGTGTAGCCACGCTCTTTCGCGGTATCGGAGGCCGCGTAGATGTTGCGGATCGCATCCCAGGCGCCGACATAGCTCGCCGGGTTCGAGCGCGTGGTCTTGCCTATCGGCGACTGGTCCACCATGACCACTTCTGCGACGTGCTTTGCGCCGCGCAGTTCGCGGTGGCGGCCTGCCGATTCGCTCGGCTTGCCCTTTGCTTTCATGAGCGCCGCGTACAGCACGTCGTGCACCAGCGTCGACTTGCCCGAGCCCGACACGCCGGTGACGCAGACCAGCCTCTGCAGCGGGATCGTGACATCGATGTTCTTGAGGTTGTGCTCTTCCGCGCCGAGGATCTCGAGGCTGGGCGCGCTGGGCAGCATGCGGCCGCGACCTTCGCCGAACGCCGCGACGCCCGCGCGCACGCGCCCGGAGAGGTAGTCCGCAGTCAGCGTTTTCGATGCGCGCAGCGCTTCGGGTGTGCCAAAGAACACCACCTCGCCGCCGCGCTCGCCGGGGCCCGGCCCCATGTCGAGGATGCGGTCGGCCTCGAACATGATCTGCGGGTCGTGCTCGACCACTACCAGCGAATTGCCCGCGTCGCGAAGGCGCTTCATCACGTCGATCACACGCCCCATGTCGCGCGGGTGCAGTCCGATCGAAGGTTCGTCCAGCACGAACAGCGTGTTCACGAGCGAGGTACCCAGCGCCGTGGTCAGGTTGATGCGCTGCACTTCGCCGCCCGAGAGCGTGCGCGACTGGCGGTCGAGTGTCAGGTATCCGAGGCCCACCGCGTTGAGGAAGCGCAGCCGCGAACGGATCTCGGTGACCAGCAGGTCGGTCGCCTCGTCAAGCGGCGCCGGCAGGCTCAGCACATCGGCGAAGTCGCGCAGCTCGTCGATCGGCATCAGCATCAGGTCGTGGATCGAGCGCCGCCCCGGCTCCAGCTTGTAGAGCAGGGCATCGGGCTTGAGGCGTGTTCCTTCGCAGGCCGGGCAGGGCGTATAGGCGCGGTACTTGGAGAGCAGCACCCGGATGTGCATCTTGTAGGCCTTGCTCTCCAGCCAGTTGAAAAAGCGCCGCACGCCGTACCAGGTGCCTGGCCAGGATTTTTTCCAGTTCTCCCATTCAGGCTCTCCTTCGAGCACCCAGTGGCGCTCGGCTTCGCTCATCTCGCGCCACGGCGTGTCCATGTTGATGCCGCGCTTCTTTGCATATTTTGCGAGGTCGTCCTGGCATTCCTTGAAGCTCGGGGTCTGCCACGGGCGTACGGCGCCGTCGCGCAGCGACTTCGATTCGTCCGGCACGATCAGGCCGAAGTCGATGCCGATCACGCGGCCGAAGCCGCGGCAGGTATCGCAGGCGCCAAGCGGTGAATTGAACGAGAACAGGCTCGGCACCGGCTCGCTGTAGTGGATGTCGCAGTCCGGGCAGTGCAGGCCGGAGGAAAAGCGCCAGACTAAATCGGGGTCAGAGTCGGATTTCGACTGGTACTGCGGATCCGGCACGTCTGCCACCGAAATCCGACTCTGACCCCGATTTAGACTTTCCTCGTTCAGCACGTAGACATTCACCTTGCCCTGGCCGACGCGCAGCGCGGCCTCCAGCGCCTCGCTGACGCGCGCCTTCTCGGCGTTGCCCATGCGCAGCCGGTCCTGAACGACTTCCAGCACCGTGCTTGATCGCGCATGGATTCGGGTGTAGCCCTGGCGCTCCAGCAGCTGCGTGACTTCGGCTTCGCTGAAATTCTTCGGCAGCGTGACCGGGAATGTGATCACCAGGCGCGGGTCACCGGTGGCTGCGGCGCGGCGGACCATCTCGGCATGGATCGCCTCGGGCGACTCGCGCTTCACCGCGCGTCCGCAACCGCGGCAGTGCAACTGTCCCGCGCGCGCGAACAGCAGCTTCACGTGGTCGTTGAGCTCGGTCATCGTGCCCACGGTGGAGCGCGAAGTGCGCACCTGGTTGGTCTGGTCGATCGCAATCGCGGGGGGGATGCCGTCAATCCGGTCGACCTGCGGCTTGTCCATGCGGTCGAGGAACTGGCGCGCATACGGGGAAAACGTCTCGACGTAGCGGCGCTGGCCCTCGGCGTACAGTGTGTCGAACACGAGCGAGGACTTGCCCGAGCCCGATACGCCCGTGACAACGATCAGCTCTCCCGTCGGGAGGCTGAGGCTGAGATTCTTGAGGTTGTTCTGCCTGGCGCCGTGGATATGGATGGCGTCGGCGGGAGGCGATTCCGGCATGCGCGCATTTTAACTGGCGGCGCACGCCGGGCAGGCGCGGATCGGCGAAAATAGTCAGTGAACATGAACCGGGACGCCTGAACCGATGCCCGAAGCTGAAATCCCCGCCAGCGCGCCCCTGTGCGCGGCGCACGACCCGAATCCGCGCAAGCCGCGTCTTGCAATGCCGCCGCTCGCCTGCGACGCGCACGCGCATGTGTGCGGGCCCGCCGCGCGCTATCCGTACGCGGCGGCGCGCATCTACACGCCGCCCGATGCGCTGCCTTCCCAGTACCGCCACCTGCTCGACACGCTCGGCGTCGCGCGCTGCGTGCTCGTGCAGCCCAGCGTCTACGGCGCCGACAACGCGGCGATGCTTGATGCACTCGCCGCCGACCCGGCCCGCCAGCGGGCCGTGGCGGTGCTCGCGCCGGAGGTCACGAACGCCGAACTCGAGCGCATGCATGCCCTGGGCGTGCGCGGGGCGCGCTGCAATATCGTCGACATCAAGCAGGGCAAGGGACAGCTGCCGCTCGACATGCTGCGCGCGCTCGCCGCGAAGATCCGGCCCTTTGGCTGGCACCTGGAATTCCTGATGCATGTGGACGAATTCCCGGACCTCGACCGCCTGCTGGATGGCTTCCCGGTGGACGTGGTGTTCGGGCACCTGGGCTATATGAAGCCTGGCCTGGGACCCGAGACTCCCGGCTTCCAGTCGCTGCTGCGCCTGCTGCGCAGCGGGCGCGCATGGGTGAAACTCACGGGACCCTATCGAATCTCTTCGGGCGGCATGCCGTACGCGGACATGCTGCCGCTCGCGCATGCGCTCGTCGCTGCGGCCCCCGAACGCATCCTGTGGGGCACCGATTGGCCGCACGTCACGGTGAAAGGCGCGATGCCGAACGACGGCGACCTGTGCGATCTGCTGGCCGATTGGGTGCCGGACGCGGCGGCACGCAAGCGGGTGCTGGTGGACAACCCGGCGAAGCTTTACGACTTCGCCATGCCAGGGAAGGGGTAACGGGGAAACCTCAGGTTTCCCTGTTCCGAATCTTGCGCAGGATTGTGCATCTCGACATGGACGCCTTTTTCGCGTCCGTGGAATTGCTGAAGCGCCCTGAACTGCGCGGCCAGCCGGTGGTCATCGGTGGGCGCGCCGACCCGAACAGCCGCGGCGTGGTGTCGACCTGCACCTACGAGGCGCGCGCCTTCGGCGTGCGCTCGGCGATGCCGATGCGCACGGCGCTGAAACTGTGTCCGCACGCGGTGTTCCTGCCGACTGATTTCGCTGCCTACAAGCACTGGTCGGGCGTGTTCAAGGAACAGATGCGCACGGTGTCGTCGGTGTTTGAGAGCGGGGGCATCGACGAGGGCTATATCGACGTCACCGATGTTCCCGGTTCATCCCAGGAGATCGGCCGCGACCTCAAGACGCGGGTAGTTTCGGCTACCGGCATGACCTGTTCGCTCGCGATTGCGCCGAACAAGCTGCTCGCGAAACTGGGTTCCGAGCTCGACAAGCCCGACGGCCTGACCATTCTTGGCGTGGAGGACATCGCCGCGCGGATCTGGCCGCTCGACGTGAGAAAGCTCCAGGGCGTAGGCCCCAAGGCCGAAGCGCGGCTGAAAGCGCTGGGCCTGAATACGATCGGTGACATCGCCGCGGAGCCGCTTTCGAAATTGCGCGAATCGTTCGGCGAATCCTATTCGCGCCGCCTGCACGAGACTTCCAACGGGCGTGACGAGCGCCCGGTGGTGACCTTCCGCGAGCCGAAATCCATCAGCGCCGAAACCACCTTCGACGAAGACACGCGCGACTGGCAGCTCATCGCGAAAGTGCTGGCGCGCTATGCCAAGCGCGTGGCGGACCAATTGACGCAGAAGGGCTACAAGGGACGCACCGTCGGGATCAAGTTGCGGTTTGCCGATTTCGAGCTCGTCACGCGCGACAAGACCCTGCCCGAGGCAACCGACGATCCGCTCGAGATCCGCAACGCCGTGTTCGACTGCCTGGGGCGGGTGGAACTGAAGAAGAAAGTGCGGTTGCTCGGTGTGCGCATCACCGAACTGCATTCAGGTGATGAGGCGCCGAAGGCATTGTCAACGGCGGGTGGCTCGCAGCTGAACTTGCTGTGATCTGAGTCCTGGATTGACGCGGGTTTTTCCGGTGGCTTGCGGGTCTACGTAGGCACCAGAAAAAGGCGTGATGGAGTTCGGCTACGCAGGCTCGCCTTCAGCGCGATGCCTTGGGCCGAAACACAATCGGATCCGGTCCCGATAATACGCGGCACAGCCGCGCTGCGTTTTCTGACAAGTCACTGACTCAAATAGTCCTTCTTGGTGGGTGCTGCGCGCTCGAAATGTTTCGTATGATTCCGGCGGCCCTCACTAAAAAGGAAAATTACATGGACAGGCGCAACTTCATTGCCGGCGTTCTTGGTGCCGGGATTCTTACCTCGCCATTTAGGGCATTCTCTCAGGCGCCGCTGGTCGCCGCAGACGCACACAGCCACTGGGGCATGGACGCCTGGGGTGGCAATGGTGCGCTGAATATCGGCGACGGCCTTCGCGAGGAGATGCTCAAGGCCGGAATCCTGCTTGTGGCAATGAAGGTGATTGCCGATTTCCCGCAGTTGTCGTTGCGCGGCGGGAGCACGGTGGGGCAGGAATACGCCGCGCCTGGCATGCTGCACAAATACTTCCTCGCGATGGCCAGCGGCGTAAAGGCGCGCGCGGCGAAGGACGGCCTGATGGTGGTCGGTACGCGTGCGGATCTAGATTCGGTTATCACCCAACGCAAGCCCGGAATCGTGTTGGCATCAGAGGGTGGCGATTTTCTCGAAGGAAAACTCGAAACGCTGGAAGAGGCGCGGGCGATGGGACTGTGCCATCTGCAACCAGTGCACTACCGGCTAAATGAGCTGGGCGACATTTCGACGGTGGAACCCAAGCACAACGGGCTGACCGCGTTCGGCAAGGACGTGGTACGCGCCTGCAACCGGCTCGGCATACTGGTGGATGTCGCGCATTGCAACGCGGCGGGCATCCAGCAGATCATCGAGATTTCCACCAAGCCGGTCATCTACTCGCACGGCTGGGTCACTGTGAAAGCGCCACCGGCCTATAACAACAATTTCGCCCGGGCGATTTATATCGACCAGGCCAAGCAGGTCGCGGCCAAGGGAGGGGTGCTCGGCATCTGGCCGGTGTTCACCAAAAACCCGGAAGACTTCGCGAAGTACCTGTTGACGGTGGTAGAAAGGCTGGGCGCCGAGCACGTTGCAATCGGCACCGACCATTCAGGTGTGCCGCGTTCCGCGCTGTCGGGCTATTCCGACTTCCCGCGTGTTGCCGCCGCGCTTGCGGCGGGGGGGCTGAAGAGCTCGGAAGTCGATGCGGTCATGGGTGGCAACTACATCCGGGTGTTGCGCCAAGCGATGGATGTTTGATTCTGCGGGCGCGCGAGTGGAATAAAGCGGAGGAAATCGGGAGGAAATCGGGGTCAGAGTCGAATTTCTGCCGATGTCCTATCAGCGTCGCGGTAAATCGACTCTGACCCCAATTTCTCACGAGTGGAATAAAGCGGAGGAAATCAGGAGGAAATCGGGGTCAGAGTCGAATTTCTGCCGATGTCCTATCAGCGTCGCGGTAAATCGACTCTGACCCCAATTTCTCCACTATCAGCGTCGCGGTAAATCGACTCTGACCCCAATTTCTCCGCGCTCCGCGCGAGCGGGATCACGCGCTGCCTGCGATAATCGGGGCTTACGCAACCGCAGGTGTCGCCATGGCCCAGTACGTCTACTCCATGCGCCGGCTGAACAAGACCGTTCCGCCGCAGCGCCAGATCCTCAAGAACATCAACCTCGCCTTTTTCCCCGGCGCCAAGATCGGCGTGCTCGGCCTCAACGGCTCGGGCAAGTCGACGATCCTCAAGATCATGGCGGGCGAGGACACCAACTTCGATGGCGAAGCGATTCCGATGCCGAACATGCGCATCGGCTACCTGCCGCAGGAGCCGCAGCTCGATCCGGACAAGTCGGTGCGCGAGATTGTCGAGGAGGGCATGGGCGACATCGCCGCGGCGAAAAAGCGCCTCGAGGAGGTCTATGCGGCGTATTCGGAGCCCGATGCAGATTTCGACAAGCTGGCCGAGGAACAGGCCGTGCTCGAGGCCGAAGTCAACGCTGGCGGTGGCGGTGAGGACCATCTGCTCGAGATCGCCGCCGACGCGCTGCGCCTGCCGGCGTGGGAGGCCAAGGCCGACAACCTGTCGGGCGGTGAGAAGCGCCGCGTGGCACTCTGCCGGCTGCTGCTCTCGAAGCCCGACATGCTGCTGCTCGACGAACCCACCAACCACCTCGATGCCGAGAGCGTCGACTGGCTGGAGCAGTTCCTGCAGCGGTTTCCCGGTACCGTGGTCGCTGTCACCCATGACCGGTATTTTCTCGACAACGCGGCCAGCTGGATCCTTGAGCTCGATCGCGGCAAGGGCATCCCCTGGGAGGGCAATTACTCCTCATGGCTTGAGCAGAAGGAAAAGCGCCTTGCGACCGAGTCCAAGCAGGAGGACGCGCACCTGCGCGCGATGAAGGCCGAACTCGAATGGGTTCGCCAGAATCCCAAGGGCCGCCAGGCCAAGTCCAAGGCCCGGCTGGCGCGCTTTGAGGAGTTGTCATCCTACGAGAGCCAGCAGCGGAACGAAACCTCCGAAATCTTCATCCCGGTGGCCGAGCGCCTGGGCAACGAGGTGATCGAATTCGTCGACGTGAGCAAGGGCTACGGGGATCGCCTCTTGATGGACAAACTGTCGTTCAAGGTGCCCCCGGGCGCCATCGTTGGCGTGATCGGGCCGAACGGCGCCGGCAAGTCAACGCTGTTCCGCATGATCACCGGCAAGGACAAGCCCGATTCGGGCGAGGTGAATATCGGCAAGACCGTGACCCTGGCCTTCGTCGACCAGTCGCGCGACGAGTTGTCCGCCGACAAGACCGTGTTCGAGGAAATCGCCGACGGGCAGGACATGATCACAGTCGGCAAGTTCACGATGCCCTCGCGGGCCTACCTGGGGCGCTTCAACTTCAAGGGGGGCGACCAGCAGAAGGTCGTCGGCCAGCTTTCAGGCGGAGAGCGAGGGCGGCTTCACCTGGCGAAGGTGCTGATGTCGGGCGCCAACGTGCTGCTGCTGGATGAGCCTTCGAATGACATCGACGTCGAGACGCTGCGCGCGCTGGAGGAGGCCCTGCTCGGGTTCGCCGGCAGCGTGATGGTGATCTCGCATGACCGCTGGTTCCTCGACCGCATCGCCACGCATATCCTCGCCTTCGAGGGCGAATCGCAGGCGGTGTTCTTCGATGGCAACTACCAGGAATACGAGGCCGACAAGAAGAAGCGCCTCGGAGAAGAGGGCGCGCGGCCCAAGCGGATCCGCTACAAGCCGCTGGTGGTCTGAGCGGGAAGGTTTGCCGGAACAGGAAACAAAACCGGCCGGAGCGTGGCTCCAGCCGGTTGTTTACCGAAAGTAAAGTTCTACTTTCCCCGGGGCGATGTGGCCTAGTGCGACATCAGCACCGGCACGGTCATCGCCTCGAGCATGGTGCGCGACACGCCGCCGAGGAACAGCTCCTGGACACGGGAGTGGCCGTAGCCGCCCATCACGATCAGGTCGCTGCCGATGTCCATCGCGCGCGAGAGGATCTGGCTGCCCACGTCGAGGTCCGGGGCGCGGTACTCAGAGACTTCGACCTTCACGCCATGACGCGCAAGAAACAGCCCGATGTCGGCGCCGGGGACATCGCCGTGCGCAGTGGGCCGCGGGTTGAAGGTCGCGACGTGCACCTGCTTTGCCTTCTGCAGGAAGGGCAGCGCGTCGTTCACGGCGCGGGTCGATTCGCGCGTCGGGCTCCAGCAGACGAGGATGTTCTCGCCGACTGTGGGGAATTCGCCCGCATAAGGCACGATCAGCAGCGGCCGGCCTGATGCGAGCAGGACGCGCTCGGGAAAGTCGGCGCTGAGGTTGGAGCCGTCGTCGTCGCTGTTCTGGCCGATCACGATGAGGTCCGCATAGCGTCCATGCAGGCTGACGGCATCGACCGCGTCTTGCGGCGAACTGCGCCATTCTGACTGCAGGTCGCCGTTGCGCTTCGCGTAGGTCTGGAAAGCGCCCTGTGCCTTCTCGATGGCCTCGCGGCGTGCCTTATTTACGCTCTCCTGGAAACCGCTTCCGGCCAGCGCGGCGGCATGCGGCGGCATCCTGAACTCGGACTCGGCGTAGAGCCCGACAAGGTGCGAATCGAATGTGCGCGCCAGCCGGGACGCGACTGCCAGGCGCGTCTCGCAGCGCCGGCCCGTATTGACGTGCACCAGGACTGTCTTATAGCTCATGGCGGGAACCCTTCATGTTGATTGCCTGAGCGTAAGACTAGACCGCGGCGCGCGGCCCGGTTTGACCCTGATCAAGCTTGCCGTCGTTCGCTCACCAGGCAGTGCTAGATTGCGGGGTCCGACGGTCCCGGGGAGGGGGCGATGCAGCAGGCGATCCTGATGATGGTGCTGGCCACCATGGTGTACACCGTGTCGCTCGACCTGCGCGTGGGCGATTTCACCTACGTCGCGCGCCACCCGCTGGCGGTCGGGGTGGGGCTACTCGCCCAGTTCGTCCTGCTGCCCGGAGCGACCCTGCTGGCGACCCTGGTGCTCGACCTGCCGCCGGCGACCGAGGCGGCCATGATGCTCGTGGCCGCCTGCCCGGGCGGGGCCCTGTCGAACGTGGTGACCCACCTCGGGCGCGGCAACCTTGCGCTGTCGCTCGCGATCTCGGCGGTGTCGAACGTGCTGGCCCTGGTGCTGACGCCGCTCAACTTCACGCTGATGATCGCCGCCAACCCCGACACGGCGGCCTGGGCGCGCTCGATCGCTGTGGACCCGCGCGACCTCGTGGTCAGCCTGTTGCTGCTGCTGGCGATCCCGATGAGCGCGGCAATGCTGACCACCGCCAGGGCGCCGGTGCTCGCCGCGCGCATCCGCACGCCGCTCGCGCGCTTCGCGGCGTTCGCGCTCGGTGCGTTCATCGTCCTCGCCGTGGCAGCGCAGTGGAGGCTTTTCGTCATCGAACTCACCCGCACCTTGCCGCTGGTGATCGCGCAGAACGCGCTGGGTCTGGGGCTTGGCTACGGCGCCGCGCTGCTCGCCCGTATCCCGGTGCCCGACCGGCGCGCGGTGGTGGTCGAGAGCGGCATGCAGAACTCCGGCCTCGCGCTGGGGATCATCGCCACCCAGTTCGGCTCCGACCTGGCGATGATCGCGGTTGCGGGGCTCTGGGGGATCTGGCACATCGTGTCGGGCGGGGCGTTGGCGCTGGTGTGGAGGAGGGTGGATCGGAAGGAGAACGAAGCACTGCAGCAGAAGGCCTGAGTTACGCGCCGGATGTGAGGGCGGGATAAGATGGCGCGTAATGAGAGTGCACAGCCGTTTTAGACTTTCTTCGGTCTCGTGTTTTTCGATGTGTAGCGCGGTACGTTGCATGCAATTTTCCGGCTCCTTACCACGCTACACATCGAAAAACACGAGATCTGACAACCCTTGCAACTGATGGAAACTCAGCGACCGCACAACTTTGCAGTCGAAAGAATAAGGAGCTTTTCCGTGCCTGAACACCTTCACCCCATTCACTCCAGCCTCACTCTGGAGGCCGCCAACCGCATCATCGGCGCCGCGCTGGCAGCTCGCCGCAAAGAAGGACTGATGCCGCTGGTGGTTGCGGTGCTCGACGCTGGCGGTCAGCTCGTGGCCTACCAGCGTGAAGACGGCAGCGGCGTCCTGCGGTTCGATATCGCCTTCGGCAAGGCCTGGGCCGCGCTCGGCATGGGCATGTCGACGCGCCTGATCCGCGACCGGCTGGCGCAGCGCCCGGCGTTCCAGGGCGCGCTCGCCTCGGTGTCCGACGGCCGCTTCATCCCGGTGCCCGGCGGCGTGCTGATCCTGGACGCGGCGGGGACGGCCGTTGGTGCGGTGGGCGTGAGCGGGGATGCGTCCGACAAGGACGAGTACTGCGCGATCGAGGGCATACGTGCGGCGGGGTTCGCGAGTGAGCCCGGCGAGCCGAACCCGGAGTGGAACAAGGCAGGCCTCTGAAACGTAACGCAGTTGATCTGAGGAGACGTCATGCGCGGCATCGTATTCAAGGGAGAGCGTGAACTCGAACTGATGCAGTTCCCCGACCCGACGCCCGGGCCGGGCGAGGTGGTGCTCGAGATGAAGGCCTCGGGCATGTGTGGCAGCGACCTGCACGCCTACCGCGCCTCGCGCGCGGGCGGCGGGATGGGCGCGGCGCTGGGCCTGGGGGGCGATGGCGGGCCCGTGATCGCCGGGCACGAGCCCTGCGGAGTAGTGGCCGCGCGCGGTGCGGGTGTGAACGAGAAGCAGGCCCCCGACGGCGCACGCGTGATGGTGCACCACTACAAGGGCTGCGGCGGATGCCATCACTGCCGCGTCGGCTGGTCGCAGCTCTGCGGCGGCGGGATCACGGTTTACGGCGTGACCGGGCATGGGGGACACGCGCAGTACCTCAAGGTGCCGGCGAGCACGCTGGTGCCGCTGCCTGAAGAGCTCAGCTTCGAGGAAGGCGCTTCGGTGTCCTGCGGCACCGGCACGGCCTGGGGCGCCTTGCGACGCATGAACCTGTCGGGGAAAGACACGATCGCGGTGTTCGGCCAGGGTCCGGTGGGGCTGTCAGCGACGCTGCTCGCGACCGCGATGGGCGCGCGGGTGATTGCGCTTGATGTGGGGCCGGAGCGCCTGGCACTGGCCAAAAGTTTCGGCGCCGAAACGACGATCGATTCGCGCGACACCGACCCGGTCGCGGCGCTGAAGGAACTCACGCACGGCGCCGGGGTGGACCTCGCGCTCGATTGCAGCGCGAATCCCGCCGCGCGGCTCGCGGCGGTGCAGGCAACCCGCACCTGGGGCACGGTGTGTTTTGTCGGCGAAGGCGGCGGGGTGACGCTCGATGTCAGCCGCGACCTGCTGCGCCGCCAGATCACGCTGATCGGTTCGTGGACCTTCAGCGTCAACGGCCAGGACGATTGCGCGCGCTTCGTTGCCGAACGAAAGATCCCGCTGCACAAACTCATCACCCAGCGCTACAAGCTCGACCACGCGGCCGAGGCGTATCAGCTGTTCGACACCCAGACCACCGGCAAGGGTGTGTTTGTATTCTGAGGAAATCGCAATGGCTTACGAATGCTTTGACGTCTCGGTCGAAAACCATGTGGCGCGGATCACGCTTTCGCGGCCCGAGCGCATGAACGCAATGACGCTCGCGTTCTGGCGTGAGCTGCCGGCGATCGCGCGCGAGCTCGATGCGCGCGGCGACGTGCGCGCCGCAGTGATCTGCTCCACCGGCAAGCACTTCTCCGCGGGCATGGACCTGTCGGTGTTCCAGGGCGCCGAGACGCTCGACACGGGCTCGGTGGCCTCGCGCCAGCGCTTCCACGCCAAGCTGGTCGAACTGCAGGGCACGTTCAGCGCGCTTGCGAACGCGCGCTTCCCGGTGATCGCGGCGATCCAGGGCGGCTGCATCGGCGGCGCGGTGGACCTCGCCACCGCCTGCTGCCTGCGCTACATGACCAAGGACGCGTACTTCGTGATCCAGGAGATCAACATCGGCATGATGGCCGATGTGGGCACCTTCAACCGCATGCCCAAACAGCTGCCCGAGGCCGTGGTCAGGGAGCTCGGTTACACCGGGGACAAGCTCGGTGCCGAGCGCGCCGAGCGGCTGGGGTTCGCGAACGGCGTGTTCGAGTCGCACGAGGGGCTGGTCGAGGGTGCGCTCGCGGTCGCGCGCAGGATCGCGAGCAAGGCGCCGGTGGCCGTGGCCGCGACCAAGCAGATGATCTCGTACACGCGCGACCACTCGGTGGCCGAGAGCTTCGCGTACCTCAATGCGCTGCAGCCCGGGATCTTCAGCGTCGAGGACATCCGCCGCGCAGTCGCGGCGGCCAAGGGCGGCGCGGCGGCGGAATTTGCCGACTTGCCAGCGCTGCAAAAGTAGAAACGCTTGATCGGGGAGGTCGCGCGATGCAGAGCACGATGATGCAGGTCCCGTTGTCGCTCAACCATCTTCTCGAGCGCGCGGGAACTCTGTTTCCGGAATCGCAGATCGTCTCGCGCCTGCCGGACAAGTCGCTGCGCACGCACAGCTACGCGCAGTTCTACGCGCGCACGCGACAGCTCGCCGCCGCGCTCAAGGCTGCCGGCCTGAAGAAGGGCGACCGCGTCGCGACGCTCAGCTGGAACCACCACGCCCACCTCGAATGCTATTTCGGCATCCCGGCCGCGGGCGGGGTCATGCACACGCTGAACCTGCGCCTGTCGCCCGAGGAGATCGGCTGGATCGCGGCCGACGCCGGCGACCGGTTCCTCGTGATTGATGACATCCTGCTTCCTCTTTATCGGCAGTTCGCGGACAAGCATGCGTTCGAGCGCGTGATCGTGTTCCCGTACTCGGGCGTGCCGGTCGCGCCGGAGTTCACCGACTACGAGGCGCTGCTCGCGGGCGCGCCGGAAGGCTTTGTCTACGTGCCGCACGACGAGAATGACCCGATCGCCATGTGCTACACCAGCGGCACCACGGGGCGCTCCAAGGGCGTGGTGTATTCGCACCGCTCCACCGTGCTGCACACGCTGGCGGCCTCGCTGCCGGATTTCTGGTGCCTGACCGGGCGCGATGTGCTGCTGCCGGTCACGCCGATGTTCCACGCCAACTGCTGGGGCGTGCCCTACGCCGCGGTGATGCTCGGCTGCAAGCTGGTGTTTCCCGGCCCGCACCTGCACCCGGGCGACCTGCTCGACCTGATGGCGGCGGAACCGCCCACCATGGCGCTCGGCGTGCCGACGATCTGGCTGTCCCTCATCCAGGCGATGGAGGCCAACCCGGGAAAGTGGAGCCTTCCTTCGGGGATGCGCAGCCTCGTCGGTGGCGCCGCCGTGCCGGAGTCGCTGATCCGCGCGTTCGCGAAATGCGGCGTGAAGATCGCCCAGGGCTGGGGCATGACCGAGACCTCGCCGCTCGCGACGCTGAGCTACCTGAAGCCCGAACTCGAGGGCGCCTCGGAGGACGAGCAGATCCGGCTTGCGGCGACGGCGGGCATCGTCGTCCCGCTGGTCGACCTGCGCCTCGTCGGCGACGAGGGCGTCGCGCCCTGGGATGGCAAGACCGTCGGCGAAGTGCAGGTGCGCGGGCCGTTCATCACCGGCAGTTACCACAACGTCGCGCCCGACCCGGGCAAGTTCTCCGACGACGGCTGGCTGCGGACCGGGGATGTCGCCAAGATGGATGCGCACGGCTACCTGATGATCACCGACCGCACCAAGGACCTGATCAAGTCCGGTGGCGAGTGGATCAGCTCGGTCGACCTCGAGAACGCGATCATGGCGCACGAGGGCGTGGCCGAAGCCGCCGTGATCGCGGTGCCGCATGAGAAGTGGGGCGAGCGGCCGCTGGCCTGCGTGGTTGCGAAGCCGGGGGTCACGGTGGGGGTGGAGGAATTGAACGCGCTGCTGGCGAAGCGGTTCGCGAAATGGCAGCTGCCCGACGCCTACGAGTTCATCGACGCGATCCCGCGGACTTCGACGGGGAAGTTTTGGAAGGTGAAATTGCGAGAGCGGTACGGCGGGAAGCGGGACTAGTCTGGTAGGGACTTCCTGACATTTTTCTCTTATGCCTTTCTCCTGCAGAGGGTCTTAGGGGAACTTGCTGACATTATATGAACTGGTAGAACGCTCGGATTCAGCGGCGCGCAGCCGCGTAGCGGGTGAGCGTCCGCTGGAATGTGTGGTTATGCGGCTGCTCAGCCTCTTGCCTTCACGTGCCATCAGATCCGCGGACAACTATCTTTCCACCTGCTCGGTTCTCGTCCATCAATGTATGCGCCTGGATCAGCTCCTCGAACTTGAATACGGGGCCGGTCTTGACTGCGAGCTTGTCAGCCTCCACGAGATCGACGTAGTCTTGCAGTTGTTCCGGTGTCATATCGGCGGCCTCGCCGCTATAGGACGTGAGCTTGACCGCCGTTGGAACGTCGCCCATCGGATGGAAGTGATCAAGCACCCACGATCCACCAAGCATCCCCGTCATGCAAACGATTCCGCCTCGCCCGACGCAACGCAGCGAGTCCAATAGGGTCGTCGCACCGACAAGTTCAAGAACCCTGTCGTACGGCTTGCCCGTCCCGGACGTGATCTGCTCCGCGAGTTCTCCCTGATCAATCCAGACCTCGTCGGCGCCAGCGGCCATGAGCTCGGCGACCTTTTGGGGGTCGCGGGTTGTCGTCCCGACCCGGAGACCGGCTTTCTTGGCCAAAGCAAGCGCAGCCATTCCGATCGACGAGGTGCCTCCGCGAACCAGCAGGGATTTGGCGCGGTCTATTTCCAGCGCCGTGTACAACGAGCCGTGGGTGGTCTGAAGCATCTCCGGCAATGCCGCAAGCTTCTCCCATAGCAACTTGGTGTGCAACGAGAACACGCATCCGTGTGGCACCAGCGTGTACTCGGCATAGGATCCATCGAATTGGCGGCCCATACCGCCCATGATTGCGGCGACTGTCGTTCCGGGCTCCGCGCCAAGACCGCCCGGGTCCACGATTTCGCCGACACATTCGATGCCAAGGACACGCGGGAACTTCACCGTGGGCGAGTCGCCCCTTCGCGTAAACCACTCCGACCGATTCAATCCGAATGCTCGGACTCGTATCAGAGCGTACCCGCGACGAGGTGCCGGAACAGGTATGTCCTCCAACCGAAGCTTTTCCGGTCCCCCAGGTTCACGAATAACCCATGCTTTCAAAATGTCTCCCCAGTAGGCCTACATTCCACCTTGGAAGCCTCGCCCGTGCCTCGCGGAATCATCTGCCGCATGACATGAAAACCATCGGCGCGCGCGCACTTGCCTATGCTCCTCCCTGCGTTTGCCGCGCGTCGGGTTCGTTGTCGAGTTATGCCGCAATATCAACGTAGTCAAGGCGGCTCGCGGGCTGCGGAATTGCGATTCCGTCTGCGCGCATGCCATCGAGGTGGAATTCAATGGCTTCGCGAACTTGCGCCTCAGTTTCCTCTACAGTCGCGCCCGTGGCCACACACCCGGGCAGGTCCGGTACGTACGCCGAGAAGTTGCCTTCGGCCTTTTCAATCACGATGGCATATCGCATTTGAGCCTCACTTCTTAAGTTCAGCTGTCTGATTTGCACTAACGCAGGAGAACGCGACGCTGCGTTAGGTGCTTTTGGGCGCAGCCAGCACGGCCAACATGATGCCTCCAAATATTGCAACATTCTTGAGGAAATGATTGAGTTGATTGCCGAATTGCGCAGCATCCACGGACCAGAATGGATGACCGAAGAAGGCAGTAAGAAGCGTGAAGATTGCCAAGATCGAGCCAACCAGCTTTGGCTTCCATCCGATCACGAACAGTATGGAACCGATCAACTCGACAGCAACGACGGCGAAGATCGCGATATCGGGCACTGGAACCCCGACCTTGCTGAAGTAGGCGATGGTTCCGGTCCACGCAAGTAGTTTTCGAATGCCCGCGACAAAGAACAAACAAGCAATGAAAGCGCGAGCGAGCAAGGCCAGTTGCGCATTACGGGACTTGAGATCAATTTGGAAGTTCACGATGCTCTCCTGTGTAAATGAACCAACGATCAACGAGTTCAATGGCTAAACACTATCCGGTGGCTGTTGCGGCGAAGCTTTGAGAAACGAATCCAGCGCAAGGCATGCTGATTCAATTCGCAACAGTGTTGGATATGCTTCCATTGGCGTGCCAAAGCGACGTGCATTGGCAATTTGCGGAATCAAGCAGCAATCGGCAAGTCCCGGCTTGTCCCCGTGACAGAAGCGACCTGTTGCGGGGTTACCGGCAAGCATGGCTTCCAAGGCGGTGAAGCCAAGACTTACCCAGTGGCGATACCAGTCTGTCTTTGTGGCTTCATCTACCTTTAAGTCGCACTCCAGATACTGCAGAACGCGCAAGTTGTTGAGAGGGTGGATCTCGCAGGCAATGCTTTGCGCAAGTGAGCGCACCCGAGCCCGGCCGAGTGCATCGCGCGGCAGAAGGGCTGGCTCGGGATGGATATCGTCGAGGTATTCCATGATGGCCAGCGACTGAGTAAGCACAGCGCCTTCGTCTACCAGCACGGGCACCAACTTTGCCGGGTTGATGCGTTCGAATGCTGGCGAATGTTGAGCGCCACCGTCTTTGAGCAGATGCACAGGCACCGATTCAAAGGGCAGGTTCTTAAGGTGCAGCGCGATGCGTACTCTGTACGATGCCGAACTACGAAAATAGGTGTGGAGTTTGAGCATGTGAGCGCCTTCAGCCCGGACTCGCCAACACAGTTCCGCTGACTTCGCCAAAGCCTATGCGCGCCGCACCGTCGCGTTCGCACCAACCGCGCATCGTGAGCGTGTCGCCGTCCTGCAGCCAGGTGTACTCCTCGCCGTTGGGCAAGGCGATCGGCCTCTTGCCACTGACGGTGAGTTCGAGCAGCGAGCCGGCCTGGTCTGGCAATGGCCCCGACAAGGTTCCCGAGCCGAGCAAGTCGCCCGGCTGCAGATTGCAGCCGTTGACCGTGTGATGTGTGATCAGCTGCGCGGGAGTCCAGTAGGCGGCCTCTCTGACGCTGCCGCGTGTGAGCCGCACCGCGGCCTGCCCCGCGGCACGCATCTTCGCCGTCTGCAGCCATACCTCGAGCACGATGTCCAGCATGCCACTGGCGCGGTTGGCGACGCTGTCGAGGTAAGGCAGCGGCTGCGGGTCGCCAGCCGGGCGCTCGAAGGATGCACGGTACGGCGCAAGAGCTTCGAGCGTCACGATCCACGGCGACACCGTCGAGGCGAAGTTCTTCGACAGGAAGGGCCCGAGCGGCTGGTACTCCCACGACTGCACGTCGCGCGCCGACCAGTCGTTGAACAGCGTGACGCCGAACAGGTGTCGCTCGGCCTCACCGATGGCGATCGGCTCGCCAAGCGCGTTGCCCGCAGCGGTAAAGAAGCCGAGTTCGAGTTCGTAGTCGAGCCGCTGCGTGGGGCCCAGCACCGGACTGCCGGCACCGCCGTTGAGCTGGCCCATCGGGCGTCGGAACTGTTGCCCGCTGACCCCGATCGACGAGCCGCGCCCGTGGTAGCCGATCGGCACCCACTTGTAGTTCGGCAGCAGCGGGTTGTCGGGGCGGAACAGCTTGCCCACCGTGGTGGCGTGATGGATGCCGACGTAGAAATCGGTGTAGTCGCCGATGCGGCACGGAACGGCCATCTCGGCGGCCGAGGCCGCCATCAGGGTGGCTTGCCACTCGGTCTGCGTCGCGCTGCCTTCGGCCAGCCCAGCCGAGATGGCAGCGCGCAAGGCCCGACGCTCCTGCGGGCTCGCCGCCATCAGCGCGTTCATGTCATCGGTGTCGATCAGGCCCGTGGATTTGAGATCGAGAATCTGGTCCCCGATGGCGACACCGATGCGGAAGGCCTCGCCGCTACCCGCGCGCCGATAACGCCCGAAAGGCAGGTTCTGGATCGGGAAGTCGGTCTGGGACGTATTGGCGGATGCCACCCAGCTGGTGAGCTGGGGGCTGTGGGTCTCGTTCAATGGCATCACTGGAGGGATCCTGTTGACGTGCGCTGCTTGTCGTCGTCGTTACTTGGCGATTTGCCCGGTGACTTCGACCACCAGATCGGCGCCTACATCTTTGGCAAACATGTCCCACACCGGCTTGACCTTAACGCGCATACGTTGGCGCTCGGCGGGCGTGATGTCGTTGATCAGCAAACCTTTGCCGGCCATGGTGGTCTCGGCCGACTTGGCTTGGTCGCGGGCTACGCCGCGTTGGAAAGCGCGGGTTTCCACGGCGGCTTCGCGCAGGATGGCCTGGTCCGCGGGCGGCAGGCTGTCCCAGAACTTCTTGGACACCAGCGGGATGAAAGCCCCGTACGTGTGTTTGGTCAGCGACAGGTACTTCTGCACCTCGTTGAGCTTGAGCGCGGCAATCACCGCCGACGGCGTGCCCTGGCCATCGACCGTGCGGGTTTCCAATGCCGTGTAGAGTTCGGGCACAGCCAGCGGAACCGGGTTGGCGCCCAGGGCCTTGACGGTTTCCTGCGAAATCTTGGCCTGCACGGCGCGGAACTTCAGGCCCTGGAAGTCTTCCCATTTCTGGATCGGGCGCTTGCTGTTGGTAGCGTTGAAGAAGCCGTTTTCCCAGTAGGCCAGGCCGATCAGTCCTTTGGCGGGCAGCTTGTCCAGGAGCTTCTGGCCGGTGGCGCCGTCCAACAGCTTCTCGGCCTGCTGCTCGCTGCCGAACAAGAAGGGGAAATCCAGAACCTCGAATTCCTTGACCATGCCGGTCAGTGTGCTGGTCTGGGGCACGGTGAACTCGATCGTGCCACCCTGCAGGGCCGACGTGACCTGCACATCGTTGCCCAGCGCGCCGTTGTAGAAAGGTTTGATCTTGATGCGGCCCTGGCTCTTCTTGTCCACCAGTTCCACGTAGCGGGCCACGCCCTGGCCCTGGTGGGTCTTGTCGGATAGCGTCACGGCGAACTTGT